>NZ_JAIMAV010000024.1 GCF_023511815.1 Alicyclobacillus sp. | reverse complement strand
CCTTCTCCATTCACCCGGCTGCCGCGCCGGGCTTTCCACGTCCGCACGTACCCGGGTTTCGTGACCTGGCGCGCCCGCGCGATGGCGAACGCATCCTCCGGGACATCGTCCGTGATGGTCGATCCCGCGCACAGGTACGCCCCATCGCCCACGGTGACCGGGGCGATGAGATTGACGTTCGATCCGACGAACGCCCCGTCACCCACGACCGTGCGGTGCTTTTTCTCCCCATCGTAGTTGACGGTGATCACGCCGCAACCGACGTTCACCCCGCGGCCGATGTCCGCATCCCCGACGTACGCCAGATGACTGACCTTGGTCCCGTCCCCGATGACGCTGTTCTTCACCTCGACGAAGTCGCCAATCTTCACGTCCGCCCCGACGCGGCTGCCGGGCCGGATGTACGCGAACGGCCCCACGGCGGCACGCGGCCCGACCTCGCTGGAAAGGACCACCGACTGCTCCACCGTCGCCCCGGGTTGCACCGTCGCGTTGACCAACCGCGTGTGCGGTCCAATCACGCAACCCTCCCCGATGCGCGTGTCCCCCTCCAGCACGCAGCCCGGATAGATCACGGTGTCCTGGCCGATGGTGACCTCGGCGCCGATGTAGGTGGTGTCGGGATCGATGAGGGTCACGCCGGCGAGCGCCCAGCGCCGGTTGATGCGCTGGCGCAGGATGCGCTCCACCTGGGCCAACTGCCAGCGATCGTTGACGGACGCCACCTCGTCGGCGTCCGGCGCCTCCACGGCGTACACCGGCTGCCCCGCCTGGCGCAGAATCCCCACGGTGTCCGTCAGGTAATATTCGCCCTGGGCGTTGTCCGGCCGGACCTTTTCCAGCGCCGGCCCGAGCCAGGCGCGTGAAAACGCGTAGATGCCGGTGTTGATGAGCGAGTTCTCCCGCTCCTTTGGCGTCGCGTCCTTCTCCTCCACGATGCGCACCACCTGGCCGTCGGGAGCCACCTCGACCCGTCCGAGCCCCGTCGGATCGGGCACCCGGGCGGTCAGGACACAGGCGGCCGCCCCGCGGGCCTCCCGCTCCGACAGCAACCGTTCCACCGTCTCGGCCTTTATCAACGGCGCGTCTCCGTACAGCACGACCACCGTGTCCACCCCGGGGGCCAGCCGTGGCAACGCCACCTGCACCGCGTGCCCGGTGCCGCGCTGCTCCTCCTGCACCACCGTCTCCGCCCGGTCTCCCACCGCCGCCGAGACAGCCTCGCGGTGCTGCCCGACCACCACCAGGATCTGATCCAGCCGGAGGGATGCCAGTTCGTCCAGGATGTGTGCAATCATCGGCTTCCCGCACACCGGATGCAGGACCTTGTGCAGCTTCGATTTCATCCGCGTGCCGTGACCGGCCGCGAGTACTATGGCCGCTCTGCCCACACCATCGCCTCCATGCCCGCTATCCTTCCCAGTGTACCTGATGGCCTGACGCCATTTCAATTTACGCAGCCCGGGCGTCCAGGGATTGGCAGATGGGGAAAAGCAAAAGCCCCAACCGAAGTTGGGGCCTCTCCTGTCATCCGGCTGTCAACCGGCGGTGGTTTGTTTCAGGCGGTCGGCTGCGCCACGTCTGTACGGTAGTACTCCGCCAGCACCGCCTCCTGGATCTTTTGCCGAGTCGCCGACGAAATCGGATGCGCGATATCGCGAAACTCCCCGTCCGGCGTCTTCTTGCTCGGCATCGCCACGAACATGCCGTTGTTGCCGTCAATCACGCGAATGTCGTGGACGACAAACTCGCTGTCGATGGTGATGGACGCGATGGCTTTCATGCGGCCTTCCCCGTTGACCCGGCGAAGGCGGACATCCGTGATCTGCACCAGTTTCACCACCCTTGTTGTCCGCGAATGATGCTGATTACCCTATTCGCGGTGGGTGGCGGAATTCCTGCACGTCACGTATAAATTTTCAAAAAATCTTGTTTCGGGTCCCGATGCGTTACCCCCGCAGGGCGGTGAACTCAATCTCCACCATCGCGCCCCGCGGCAACGCCGCGACCTGCACGGTCGATCGCGCGGGCCGGTGATCGCCGAAGTACGCCGCGTACGCCTGGTTCACGCGCTCGAAGTTCACCAGGTCCGTCAGGAAAATCGTCGCCTTGACCACATCCCGGCGCGTGAGGCCGGCGGCCAGCAGAATGGCGTCCAGGTTGGCGAGCACCTGCTGCACCTGGTCGTCGATGGAACCATCGACGAACGTTCCATCGGGCCGCAGCGGAATCTGCCCCGAGGTGAAGACGTACGGTCCCGCACAGACCGCCTGTGCATACGGTCCAATCGCGGCCGGCGCCCGATCTGTGGAAATCAAATCCATAGAGAAACCTCCTCATGGTTCGGCCGGCGGCAACGCCGGCGTGAGAATGACCTTCTGCCCTTCCCGCAGGGGGCCGAGGTTGAACAGGCTGACATACTCGGGTACGAGTTTCACAGCGGGCTCCTGCGTGGCGACGAAGACCGCGACGCCCGCCACCTGCGCGTCGAACTCGGCCAACAGGTTCATCACGCCCCGGGCGGTGGCACCCGCCTTCATGAAATCGTCAACCACCAGGGCCCGCGCGCCGTGCGGCATCGCCCGCTTGGACATGGACATGGTCTGAATGCGCCGCTCCGACCCGGATATGTAATGGATGCTGACGGAGGCGCCCTCCGTCACGCGGTGATCCCGCCGCACCACGGCGACGGGGACGCGCAGGTACCGGGCGGTGGCGACCGCGAGCGGAATGCCCTTGGTCTCGACCGTCACGACCGCCTGAACATCGCGCGCCGCGAACTGTTCGGCGAACAGCCTTCCGGCGATGTCGAGGACCTCCGGGTCCCCGAGGACATCCGACATGTACAAAAAGCCCCCGGGCAAAATCCGGGTCGGGTCGGACAGCCGGGCGACCAGTAGGTTTTCAAAGGCCTCCCGCCTGGCGGGCGGAACCCGAACCTGAAACTTGACGCCTCCGGCCGCTCCCGCGATGGACTGCACCACGCCCGAGTGGTCCTCGTGAAAGACCGAACGGATCAGCGCCACGTCCTCACTCAGCGACGACTTGGCGGCACCCAGCCGTTCGGCCAAATCGGACAGCGACACCGGTTGATTCGGCTGCTCCAGCAGGCTCTGGGTGACGCGGATCAGGCGCTCCGAACGACGCACACGCATCCTCCTCGCAGGCCCCTCGGCCAGGGCGGGCTCTCCCCGAATATAGCACACGGGCCGATGCCCCAAAAGGCCGGCCCTGTCACGGCTCCACAGACGGACGGCCGCCTCGCGGGGGCGCGAGGGCCGAGGGGAGAAACCGGCAGAGGTACACCTCGCGCATGAACCCCCGCAGCGCATGGTAGACGCGCTGCGCCGAGCCGCGCGTCGGAAGCAGACAGAACAGCGTGGGACCGCTGCCCGACATGTGCACGGGAACGCCGGCGACGTGTCGCACCCGCTCGGCGAGGCGCGCCACCTCCGGATAAAGGCGAAACGTGACCGGCGCAAGCACGTTGTGCACCCCCGCCCGGACCGCTTCGAAGTCACCGGCCGCCAGCGCCCGCACCATCTCCGGGCTGCGAGGGCGGCGGCTGTACTCCTCCGCCCGCAGCGCGCCGTACACATCCCCCGTCGAGACGAACACCGGCGGCCGAACCAACACCACCCACGCGTGCATCCGGTGATTCACCGGCTCCAGGCGCTCACCCCGCCCGCGCGCCACCGCGCACCCGCGGCGCACACAGAACGGAACGTCGGACCCGATGGCCGCGCCCCACGCCGCCAGCTCGTCCGTCGTCTTCCCCGTCCCCCACAGGCGGTTGAGCCCTCTCAGAACCGCGGCGGCGTCCGCCGATCCCCCGGCCAACCCGGCCGCAACCGGGATCTGCTTGTCGATAAGGATGCGAACCCCGCGATTCACACCGCTGTTGGCGCGAAACACCCGCGCGGCCACGTGTGCCAGATTGCGCTCATCCAAGGGCACGGACGAGGCGTTCGCCTCGAGAGTGATGGCCCCCGCCGGGTCCTCCTCGAGCGTGAGGACGTCGGCGAGATCGATGGTCTGCATCACCATGTCCACCTCGTGGTAGCCATCCGGCCGACGCCCCATCACGTCGAGCGTGAGATTGATCTTTGCGAATGCGTGCTCCACCAACAAGACGCCCACCCCACAACACCCTTAGCATGCGGGAGCGGGGCGGGCGAGTCAAGTTGAAGGAACGGGATGCCGCTTGGCGAAGTCCGAGGCGGCGGATTGGGCGGATGCCGCCTTACAGCGGCACGGCGACGGACGGCTGCGCCACGGGCGCGTCGAACGACGTCACCGGCACGCCGCCAAACTCCTCAATCACTCGCTTGGCGGGGTCCAACCGTTCGAAGAACATCACGACGACATCGCCGGGCACGGCCTGATTCAAAGCGAACCGCAGCGCATCGGGCTCCGGGAGGATCACCGTGCACGGCTTGCCGGGCGCCGTGTTGCGGATCTCCTCCTCCAGGATGCCGGCCACCTCGCCCTCGCGCCGCCCCCGTTTGTCCGCGTCCTCCTTGACGACCAACGCGTCGAAGAGGGCCGCGGCCTGGCGGCCGCTCTGGCGGATGACGGCGTCCATCCGGTCTCCCGGCACCCCGACGACGGCGACGAGGCGGCGGTGAGGCACCTGGCGCAACCACTCGGCCATGCGCTGAAAGCCTTCCGGGTTGTGGCCGTAGTCGAGCACGGCGTGCACACCGCCCGGCAGGCGGTAGAGCATGCAGCGGCCGGGGTTGTGCTCGCCGGGGAGAAAACTGGTGAGACCGCTGGCCACCTGCTGCCGCGTGCAGCCCAGGGCGCGCAGCGCCGCGACGGCCGCCAGGCAGTTCTCCACGTGGAAGCGGGCCAGACCCTGCATGGTCAGCGGAATGTCGCGCACCGGCGCGACCTCCCAGGTGAGATTGCCGCGCCCCTCGACAATCCAGTCGCGGAACAGGTAGTACCCGACCCCCCCGCACGCCAGGTGCCGTTTGAGCACCGGGTTCTGGTCGGACATCGAGAAATACGCCACCCTGGCCGGCAGGCGGGGGGCCAACTGCACGAGCCGTTCGTCGTCCGCGTTGAGAACGACGGTCCCGTCCTCCCACACGCATTCGCCGACCAACGACTTGATGTGCACCAGATCCTCGATGGTCTCCACGCCGTCCTGGCCGAGGTGGTCCATGCTGATGTTCGTGATCACGGCGACGTTGGCGCGATCGTACGCCAGTCCGCCGCGGACGATGCCGCCGCGCGCCGTCTCGAGCACCGCCACGTCGACCGCCGGATCGGACAGGACGATGCGCGCGCTCTCCGGCCCCGTGGTGTCCCCGTCCAAAACTTTCTCCCCGCCGATCCACACCCCGCTGGTCGTCGTCATCCCCACCACGCGCCCGGTGGACGCCAGGACGTGTCCGATGAGGCGCGTGGTCGTCGTCTTCCCGTTGGTGCCCGTGATGGCCACAATCGGAATCCGGCCGTCGGCGCCGTTTGGGAACAACGACTCCACAATGCGCTCGCCCGCCGCTCGGGCGACGCCGTACGAAGGGTGTTCATGCATGCGGATGCCGGGGGCCGCGTTGACCTCAATGACGGCGCACGCGCGGCGGTCGAAGGGGGCCTCCGGGTGCGCGACGACCATGTCAATCCCGCAGACATCCAACCCAATCACGCGGGCGACGCGCTCCGCCAGCCGGGCGTAGCTGGGATGGACATCCGCCGTGACGTCAACCGCCTCTCCGCCCGTGGACAGATTGGCGCTCTCTCGCAACCACACCTCCTGCCCGGGGGCCGGGACGGAGGTGAGGCCGAGCTGCTGCCGACGCAGCGTGTTCAGCACCACCGCGTCGACCCGGATGCGGGTCAGCGGCTTTTCGTGCCCCATTCCGCGCAACGGGTGGGCGTTGGCCGCGTCAATCAGCTCCTGGACGGTGTGCAGACCGTCGCCGAACACCCGCGCCGGAATCCGCTCACTGGCGGCCGTGAATCGGCCGTCGACGACGAGAAACCGGATGTTGCGCCCGACGATGTACGGCTCCACCAGGACGCGCGGGGAGAAGGCCTGGGCGATCTCGTAGGCCTCCCGCACCTCCCCTTCGGTGGTCAGGTTCAGACTGACACCTCGCCCCTGGTTCCCGTTGAACGGCTTGACGACGACGGGCGGCCCAATCCGGTGGAATGCCGCCACGGCGGCCTCCACATCTTCCGCCACCGCTCCATCCGGAACCGGGATGCCCGCGGCCGCCAACAACCGCTTGGTCAACTCCTTGTCGCACGCAATGTCCACCGCGACCGCGGAGGTCCGGTCGGTGACCGTCGCCTCGACCAGGCGCCGGTGCCGGCCATACCCCAGCTGGATCAGGCTGCCGTCGTTCAGCCGCCGAACGGGGATGTTCCGGCGCAGCGCCGCCTCCACAATGGCCCTTGTGCTCGGGCCGAACTCCGTGCGGGCGAGAATGTTCTGGGCCTCCGCCAGCACCTTGTCGAGAGCCGGCGCCCTGCCCTCGATGAGGTCGCCGACCAGCCGGATGGCCTCGTCCAGCAGATACCGCTGACACGCGTATGCCCTGCACTCCATGACGATGTCGTACAGCCCCGGGCGGCCCGCGTACACCGTTCGTCCGAAGTGGACATCGACGCCGGCCAGACACGCGAGTTCAATGGCGACGTGTTCCACGATGTGGCCGAAGTACGTGCCGCCATACAGCCGTTCCACGAAGCCGCCCGGCGCCCCCTTGGCGCAGTGGTGCTCGCGCAGGCCTGGCAACAGGCGCAGGATCCGATCCGAGAAACCGGGAAACTCGTAGCTCTCCCGTTCCGTCAGTCCCTCGAGATCCACGCGGGCGATCATCACCGGCCTGTAAATGTAAATGTTCGGGCCATCCAGGTGGCGTACCGAGACGATGTTCATTCCGTCAACTCCTTGGACTGGTTGGCTTGCCACTGGTCCCAGTGGACAATCGGCTCTCGTGTTCGCAGGTGAAACCCGTACCCCTCGGGGAGAATGTGGAGCTTGATCCCGCACAGCGCCAACGACTCGTCATACCGAACGGAGTCGAGATTGCTGTGCGTGAGCATTCCCGCGTCCACCACGCTCACCGCGCCGCGGCCGAGGACGCGAAACGCCTGATCCTCGACGATGATGGCCGTGTCCTCGTCAATGCCCAGTCCCAGATGATGCGGGTATTGGGATACCGCCGACAGCAGGCGTCCGAGGCGGCCGCGTTGTGCGAAATGCTGATCAATCACCACACCGTCGAGAAACTCCATGCCGGGCGCCATCTGCACCACGCTGATGCGCGGGTTGGTCTTGGGCTCTCCTTCGACAATCATGGTGCTGGACATCATCGACGCCCCCGCGCTGGTCCCGGCCAGGACCACGCCCTGGCCGAGGGCGTCGTGCAACACCGCGTCGATGCGCGTCCCGCCCAGGAGTTTGGTGATGCGCATCTGGTCGCCGCCGGTGAAGAAGATGCAGGTCGCCTCCCGGATCATCTCCACCGCGCTGTCTCGATTTGCCGCCCGTCGATCGGAGACGTCGAACGTGCGGACGTCCCTGGCGCCCAGCCGGGTGAACACCTCCACATAGTCCATGCCGACCTCAATCGGCAGCTCGGTGGCCACCGTGATCACGAGCACGCGCGCATCCGCGCCTCCGCCGAGCCGGACGACCTCCCGCAGGATTCTGCACTCGCCCTGTTTATCCTCATTCCCGCCGATGATCACGAGCGGGCCGGACCTACGGCGCAATGTTGTCCCCCCCGCCCGAGCCGCCCCAGGCGGCGCCGGGTTGGTATTCTCTCCGCGCACCGGAGAATGGAAAAACCGTCCTTATCATGCGTCGGGCCGAAACCGGTTATTCGGAGCGACGCGTCGGCCGCGCACGTGTCCATTTCCTGTCCGGCGGGCTGAAAGTCCTCCCCGCCGCCGCGTGTGCAAGGATGCGTCGGCCGGGCACGTGCCGATCCGCGGTCCGGAAGCCGGGTCGGGCGCATGAGAACAACAAAAAGGCCGGGGAGTCCCCCGGCCGGGCCGCTTTGTGGAATCCGATTACGAACGGTCCGTCCCCTGTTGAACCAGGGCACGTTCTGCAATTTCGATCGCGCGCTTCACCATGTTGCCGGCCTGACGCGTGGTGATACCGCCCCACCCCTCGCGCTGGACGGTATCGTAAAACCCGAGTTCCTTCGCCAGCTCAATCTTCATCTCTTCCGACATGGTGCCTCCACGTCTCGCCATCGCAAACCGCCTCCTCGGTCATCGCGGCCCACTCTCAGGGTGCGCGAGCAGGGGGGTGAATAAACAGAAAGACGGCCCTTCAGGCCGTCCAGATCATCCATGGAAATGGGGAATTATGACTGTGTGTAGGTCACGCGGACCTGGTCTCCGTTGCGGTACACCATCAATTCGACGGATTCCGTCAAAACGTCCGCATAGCTGTAGGACACCCGCTTGAACGAACCGTCCGGGGGATCCAATTTCACCACGAACACAGACGGATAGGTCTCTTCCAAAACCCCCGTCCGCTCGATGGTCTTTCGGCGGCCACCGTTGGCCCTCAGCAACACCCTTTCGCCAATCAGGCCGTCCAGGCTGCGCTTGATCTCATGGAGCGCATTTCGTGCCAACACACACCACCTCTTTCCACGGGGTATTGTACCACGCGGCAGAGGGAGTGTCAATAAAGGTTTATAATTATAACAACGCATGTTTTTCGTTGTCAATGGGTATCCCTAACGGTTGCGCCCCCGGTTCCCTGCTCCGAAGCATACCCTCCCCCGTCGTCTAATACAATGATTTCGGCAACCCAAGGCGGTATTTCCCACGCGTCTCGAGCCCGCCGATGCCGTCCGTCCCCGTGTAGGTGGACCGCACGACGTCGTACACATTGACCGTCTCGTGGATCGGTGTGTAGGCGATCTTCTCGGCGATGAACACCGGATCGAGCGCGTGAATCATGATGCGCTGAGGAGAGCTGGCAAAGTTGGCGCCCGCCTCGAGGATGGCCTCGAAGTGGGACTGACACGCGCCCGCGATGATGATGAGGTCATCCATGCTGCGCACGCAGCGGCGAGCGCCCTCCACCGCTTTGACGAAGTGGCAGGAGTTGCGGTAATTGTACAGGTCGGACCAGTCCTTGCCCTTTTTGATCACGCCGTCGTGGCCGGTGATGATGAGGATGTCGGGGGTGTGCTTCTCGAGCAGCCCGGCGATGACGCCGGGCATCTGCGGTTCCGGCACATGGTGTCCAGACGCCCGGATCCCGAGTTCCCTGTACATTTGAAGACACTTCTGAAGGTAGGTGCCATCTCCGTCCAGATGCAGAACCCGGCCGGGCCGCTCAAAAAAATCCGGATCGGACTGAAACCGCGCCTCCTTGCGGAGGGCCCGCTTTTCCCACTCCATCGCCCGCCTGGACTGGACGAGGCGAAGACATTCGCTCTCGACCCGGTTTCGATTCGCCTCGAACCGCCGCATCTCCTCTTCGGATACGGCCTCCAGGTCATCAAACGGGGCGTCTGCCATCAGGCGCACATCCAACCCTTTCAGGATGGCGGTGGCGGAAGGTTCATCCACTTCGACGATCACGAAGCACAGATCGTGTCCATACGACTTTCTCGTCACGATGTCACCCGGTTTCCACAAGGCGCGCCCCTCCTCGAGACTTCGTCGCTGCGATAGCATACGTCCCGCCCGCAGGGCGTGTGACGGGATGGGACCATCGCCCACGCCACCCGTTGGCACTCCGCGCCGGCAGATGGAAAGGAGCCTGCAGCCGATGGACGTCCCGCTGTGCGCCATCATCCCCGTGCGAAACGAGGCCGATCGCGTCGCGCACGCGCTCGGGCAACTGCACCGCGCCGGCATCCGCCGCGCCGTCATCGTCGTCAACGGCAGCCGCGACGGCAGCGCGGCCGCCGCCCGCCAGGCCGTCCTGCGCCTTCGTTGGGCCGCACGCGTGTTGGAATTCAGGCCCTCGCTCGGACCGGACGTGCCGCGCGCGGTCGGGACGTTCGCCGCGCTGCGCGCGTTCCCCGACACGGGGTGGTTCCTGTATGCGGACGGGGATTGGGGCGGCGGGTTTGGCCCGATGCTGCAGGATTGGGTGAGTCGTGCACAGAGAAGCGGTGCGCAGGTGACGTTCGTGGGAAACCGCACCCTGCGCAAAGACGGGAGCTCGGATCCGGAGCGGCCGGATCTGCAACTGTGGCGGACGACACTCGGCCGAATCCAGCCCGCCTGGCGGGACGTCTCGCCATCCGAGAGCCCGTGGCTCGTCCATCGCGCCGCCTTTCACGACGTCTCCGCCTACTGGCTGCATCATCCCGGGCAGTGGTTCGCACGGTGTGCGCTGGCGCGGGAGCGCAGCATCCGCCTCGCGGTGGTCCGCGGGTGGGACCCCCGGCTCGCCGGCAATCGAAACCGGACCGAGTCCCATGCACGGCGAATGCTGGAGACGCTGGTGGGCGACGCGGTGGAGGGGTGCTGCGTTTTGTTGGGGCGGCGCCCGACCCGTCGCTGGAAGGGGGTATGGTGGAACGGGTATCACGCGGATCGGAGGTTGGACATCCTGCGGCGGGTCGCGGGGTCGTGGCGGCCCGAGTCGCCGTGACCGCCGGATTCCATGGGGTCAACCGGTGCGGAGGGGCCGGCGGAGCGTGGCCGCGCCTTGGCCGGGACGGCCGGGTCCGAGGCGGCCTCCGGCCGCCCGCGAAACACCGGATGGGGGGTCAGTGCTTGGTGTATCGGTCGGCGACTTTGGATGCCCCGAACGCGTCCGGTTTGATGCGGGCGTCGTAGCCGTTCTGCGTGATCCAGGCCACGATCTCGCGCACCCACTGTTTGGTCGGACCGCGCTCCCCGACGTCCAGGTGGACCTCCAGACGGCACTCGCCGCCCGCGGTGTTCAACTGTTCCGACAACAATCCGCCGACCTGGAGGGAGTACGACGCCTCGGTGAACATGCGTTGGCGCAGCGAGTACACGTGCTCCTGCTGCTCCCGATGGATGTAGTAGCGGGCGCCCCTGCCCACATGATGCACGATCACCGCCGTGACGAAGGTCACCTGGCGCCTTCCGGGCCTTGGTTGAGAGTCGGTGCCCACCATCACCCGGATCTCATCGTGCGGATGCTCGGCCATGAGCGTCCGCACATCCTCGGTCACTTGCTCCAGCGTCAGGGTCCCGCGGCTCGGGCTGTCAAACATCCACATGGATCACAGCTCCTTTGCCACCACCGCATAGTGAACCGCTTGACTATCAGTATATACCGCGGGCGTGGTTTCCGCTTCCTCCCCCGCCGTCCGCAGGCGAGGTGCGGGCGATCGCGTCGGCCAACCGCGCGAACTCTTCCAGACTGAGCGTCTCGCCGCGCCGCTGTGGCGCGATGCCGGCCTCCGTCAATGCCGTGAGACACGCCGCCCGCTCCAGCGGCAGCTGCGTCGTCAGCGCGTTGAGCAGCGTCTTGCGCCGTGTCGCGAACGCCGCGCGGATGACCCCAAACAGCGTCCGCTCGTCCACCACGTCCACCGCCGGCGTCGCCCGCCGGCGCAACCGGACCACCGTCGATTCCACCTCCGGCGGCGGAAGGAACGCACCGGGCCCGACGCGGCACACCGTCTCCACCTCGGCCCAGTACCGGACCGCCAGGGTCAGGGCCCCATACGTCTTGCTGCCCGGTGCGGCCGCCAGCCGATCGGCGACCTCGCGCTGCACCATGATCACCATCGTGTCAAACCGCACCCGCGACTCCAGGACGTGAAACAGGATGGGGGTGGTGACGTAATACGGCAGGTTCGCGACCACCGTGACGCGGGCGCACCCGGAGAAGGCCGACCACAGCCCGGCGAGATCCACCTCCAGGACGTCCGCAAACCGGATGTCCACGTTGTCCAATCCGGCCAGGGTCTGCGCCAACACCGGCCGCAGGCGCTCGTCCTTCTCGACCGCAACCAGGCGCTTGACCCGAGGCGCCAGGCGCTGGGTGACCACGCCCGCACCCGGTCCGATTTCGAGGGCGCCATCGTCCGGCCCGGCTTCGGACGCCTCCACAATCCGCGCCAGCACCCGTTCGTCGATGAGGAAGTTTTGTCCCAGGCTCTTTTTGAACGAGAACCCGTGGGCGCAAAGCAGCGCCTTTAACTCACTCGGTTTCGCGGCATTCACCCGGGTCTCCATCCTCACCCTCCTCATCGGTCAACGACCGGATGGCGTCCCTCCACTCCGCGCGGGTGACGCCCAGCGCATTGAGCTTTTTCAGAAACGCTTTGGCGTTCGCGTACCCGATGCCGAGCCGCTCCCCCACCAGCCGGCGGCGCCGCGCGGCATCCGGGTGTCGGGTCAATCCCGCCGCCGCCAGGTCCTCCAGTTGGAACTCGGGCGCCCGACCGGGGGCATCCTCCGTCGGCCGCGCCGCGAGGATGGCGTTCCGAATGGCCTGTGGATCGGCGTATTCAATCCCCACTCGCCCATGACCGATGGCCAACCGGCGGGGAATCTGGGCGTGTTTGCAGTTCGGGACCGCTCGGTCGATTCGCCCCCGGATGCGCTCGCCGGGCCCGTCCGGATCCGTCAGGAGGATCACGCCGCGGTGCGCGCTCGCCCGGCGCAGTTCGTCGATCGTCCGCGCCGCGACGCGGTCCCCGCCGAGCACAAAGACGTCCGCGTCCACGGCGCGATCGACCGCCTGTTTATCATGCCAACCTTCCACCACCACAATTTCGCGGACGCGAAGCCGCTGCGACCGCTCCGCTGTGCCGCCGGGTCCGTCCATCATACCCTCACCCGCGTGAACAGCCGGAGCGCGTTTCGAGTGGTGAGATCCGCCATCTCCTGCGCGGTCAACCCCCGGATCTCCGCCAGCCGCTCGCCGACGATGCGCACCCGCTCGGGCTCATTGCGTTTGCCCCGCAGCGGATGCGGGGACAGATACGGTGAATCGGTCTCGACCACCAGCGCCTCCGCGGGGATCCGCGCCGCCGCCTCACGGACGGCCTCGGCGTTTTTGAACGTGAGCGGCCCGCCGTAGGAGATGAAAAATCCGCACCGGATGCAGCGCATCGCCGTGTCCAGATCCCCCGTGAAACAGTGCATCACGCCGGTGACGCCCTGCGCCTCCGTTTCAATCAACCGAACGACATCCTCCGTCGCATCCCGGTTGTGCACCACCACCGGGAGGCCCGTCTCGCGCGCCAGGTCCAACTGCGCCACAAAAACCTCCCGCTGCACCTCGCGCGGGGCCACATCCCAGTAATAGTCCAGTCCGATCTCGCCGATGGCCACCACCTTTGGATGCGCCGCCAAACGGCGGATCTCCTCCAGCATCCGCGGCCGGTAATCCGCCAGCGACTCGGGATGCACGCCGACGGCGGCATAAACCCCCTCGAACCGCTCCGCCAGGGCGATGGCCGCCTCGCTGGTTTGCACGTCCACCCCAGGGACGACGAAGTGGCGCACGCCCGCCGCGCGGGCACGCGCCACCACCGCGTCCAGATCCTCCTGGAACCGTTCGTCGAACAGATGGCAGTGGGTGTCGAACCACATCACTTGACCACGGCTCCGTTGGGCATGAAGTCGGGCACCGTGACCAGCTGCAGCTGCTCCTCCGTGGAGGCCGCCAGGATCATCCCATTGGAAGCGACCCCGCGCAGTTTCACCGGCTTGAGGTTGACGACCACGACCACCTTCTTGCCGATCAGCTCCTCGGGCTGAAAGTGCTTCGCGATGCCGGAGACAATCTGGCGCGTCTCGGCACCGAGGTCCACCTCCAACCGCAGCAGCTTATCCGCGTTGGGCACCCGATCCGCCGCCCGAATCTGCCCGACGCGCAACTCCACCTGGTCGAACACGTCAATCCCGATGGTCTCCTTGGTCTGTACCCCTGTCGGCGTTGCCGTTGACTCCACCCGTTGTCCCTCCTGTTTTGCGCCATGCCCCGCCGCCTCAGCGTCCGTCGCGCGGCTCGCGGGCGCCCCGTCCCGTCCCCGCGTGAGCCCCGCCAACGCCTCGAGCTCCTCGTCCACGTCCAGCCGCGGGAACAGGGGCGGCCGCTGCTCGACCGGGCTCTGGCCGATGGGAGCCCCGAAGGTGCGCGTGCTCTCCCAGGTGCGAAACTCCGGTGCGATTCCGTACTGCTCCAGCACCTGCAGGCCCGCCCGCGGGATGAACGGCTGCACCCAGACGCTGACCAGGCGAATGGTCTCGGCGACCGTGTACATGACGGTCCGCAACCGCTCCTCGTCGCCACGCTTGTGCAGCGCCCAGGGGGCCATGTCGTCGATGTACTTGTTGGCGGCCCGGATGAGGCGCCAGATGTCCGCCAGGGCGACCGAGAACTGCATCTCATCCATGTGCTGCTCCAGGTCGCGCAGCGTCTGCCCCGCCAACTCGGCCAGCTCCTCCTCCGCATCCGTCCGCGCCCCGGGCAAAGGAACGCGGCCCCCGACGAAGCGGTGCAGCATGGCCGCCGTCCGGTGGACCAGGTTGCCGAAGTCGTTGGCGAGATCGAAATTCAACCGTTCCACCAGGGCCTCCGGGGTGAACACCCCGTCCTGGCCGAACGGGATCTCGCGCAACAGGAAATAGCGGATGGCGTCGCTTCCGTAGCGGTCGATGAGCAGCTTCGGGTCAATCACGTTGCCTTTGGACTTGCTCATCTTGCCGTCCTTCATCAGCAGGAACCCGTGTCCGTACACCTTTTTCGGCAGAGGCAGGCCGAGCGCCATCAGAATGATGGGCCAGTAGATGACGTGGAAGCGGACAATCTCCTTGCCGACAAAATGCACGTCCGCAGGCCAGTACTTCTCGAACTTGGCGCGCATCTTCGGGTCGTCGGACCCGTATCCGATGGCGGTGATGTAGTTGGTCAGCGCGTCGAGCCAGACGTACACCACGTGCTTCGGATCGCGCCGCACCGGAATCCCCCAGTCAAAGGAGGTGCGCGACACGCACAGGTCTTTGAGACCCGGCTTGATGAAGTTGTTGATCATCTCGTTCTTGCGCGACTCGGGCTGGATAAAGTCGGGATGCTCCTCGTAGAACTGCAGCAGCCGGTCCACGTACTTGCTCATCCGGAAGAAGTAGCTCTCTTCCGAGACGTACTGCACCTCGCGGCCGCAGTCCGGGCACTTGCCCTCGACGAGCTCCCGCTCCGCCCAGAACGACTCGCACGGCGTGCAGTACCATCCCTCGTAGTCGCTGAGGTAGATGTCCCCCTGATCAATCAACCGCTCGAAGATCTCTTCGACGACCTTCGTGTGACGCGGTTCCGTGGTGCGGATGAAATCGTCGTACGAGATGTCGAGCTTGTCCCAAAGGTCCTTGATCCACTCGATGATCTCGTCGAGAAACTGCATCACCGGTTTCCCGGCCTCCGCAGCGCGCAGCTGGATCTTCTGTCCGTGCTCGTCCGTGCCGGTCAGGTACATCACGTCGTAACCCCGCAGGCGCTTGTACCGGGCCATGGCGTCGGCCGCCACCGTCGTGTAGGAGTGACCGATGTGCAGCTTGTCGTTCGGATAATAGATGGGCGTGGTGATGTAAAACGTCGGTTTCGCCATGAGGGTCCCTCCATCCCGCAAACCAAAAAACTCGCCCCTTTCGGGGCGAGCGCCGCCTGCACCTGTGTTCCGCTGCCCGGAAACTTTGCTTCAATATAGCAACTTCATCCGGGCGGTGTCAACTCGCTACAAAATTTTGCTGAGGAACGCCTGCGTCCGCTCCTCCTTGGGATTCGAGAACAGATCCTGCGGCTTGCCCTCTTCGACAATCACACCGCCGTCCATGAACAGCACCCGATCGCCGACCTCCCGCGCGAAGCCCATCTCATGCGTGACGACCACCATCGTCATGCCCTCGCGCGCCAGGTCCTTCATCACCTGCAGAACCTCGCCGACCATCTCCGGATCGAGCGCCGAGGTCGGCTCGTCGAACAGCATCACGGACGGTTTCATCGCCAACGCGCGGGCGATGGCCACGCGCTGCTGCTGGCCGCCCGACAGCTCGTCCGGATAGCTGTTCGCCTTGTCCCGCAGGCCCACCTTCTCGAGCAGCGTGAAGGCCCGCGACTCGCTCTCCTCGCGGGAGAGTTTGAGGACCTTGCGCGGCCCGATGGTGATGTTGTCAAGCACCGTCAGGTGATGGAACAGGTTGAACCGCTGAAACACCATGCCGACCCGCTGGCGCAGTTTGGTGATGTTCACCTTCGGATCGGTCAGCTCCACCCCGTCCACCACGATGCGCCCGCTGGTCACCGTCTCCAGCCCGTTCAGGCAGCGCAGGAACGTGCTCTTTCCGCTTCCGGACGGGCCGATGACCACCACGACCTCCTGCGGATCGATGTGGGTGGTCACCCCTTTGAGCACCTCCAGCCTGCCGAACGACTTGTGCAGATTCTCAACGCTTATCAATCTGCAGCCTCCTCTCCAGGTACGCGGCGAAGCGCGTGATGAGGAAGATCACCACGAAGTACATCAGGGCGACGACCAGCCACATGGAGAAGGCGTTGAAGTAGACGGAGATGACCTCCTGCGCGGAATAGACCAGTTCGGTGATGGCGATCGGCGCCAGGAGCGACGTGTCCTTCACCGTCTGCGCGAACTGGTTGACCAGCGGCGGGATCATCCGTTTGAACGCTTGAGGCAAGATGATGTGCCGCATGGTCTGGCCGCGGGACATCCCGATGCTGGCCGCCGCCTCCCACTGTCCACGGTCCACGCCGAGAATGCCGGCGCGGATGATCTCGGTGATGTAGGCCCCCTCGTTGAGGGCGAGGCCGACCGCGCCCGCGACGAGCGGGTACGTCTGCGGTCCGAACCACTTGTTCAGCGGCAGCACCGCGGGCAGGCCGAGCGCGATGAAGAACAGCTGCACCAACAGCGGCGTCCCGCGGAACAGCTCGACGTACACCGTCGACAGCCAGCGTGCCGGGGCGAACCGGGCCAGTTTCATCAGCGCGGCGATGAGACCAATCACGGTGCCCAACAAAATGGCGATCACGGAGAATTCAACTGTGCTCAGGAAACCGGCCCAGATCTGCGGCCACTGCTCCCAGATGTGATTCATGCCAGACACCTCCTGCACAAAGATGGCGTAGCCGGAGCTCCGCTACGCCATCCGCATGATTCCACCGGACCCCGGGCGGGATTCGTCTCGCGGCTGGTTGCCGGGATGAGCCCCGGCCCTGGGTCGACCGGATTCGTCAGCTGTTCAGAGCGACCTCGTCCGGGGTCTTGACACCCTCCACCAGACCGGCCTTGTCGCCACCCAGGTACTTGTCGAACAGCTTCTCGTACGTGCCGTCCTGCTGCAGCTTCTGCAGACCGTCGTTGATCTTCTGCAGGAGGTCCGGCTTATCCTTGGTGACCGCGATGCCGTAGTACTCGCCGGTCAGCAGGCCGCCGACAATCTCGACGTCGCCGTGCTGATTCTTGAAGTTAATGTTGACCGGGTTGTCAAACACCACGGCGTCCGCACCGCCCGACTCCAGCGCACTGTAGGCCTGGTCAATGTTGTCAAACTGCTTGATGTTCGTCACGCCGCTTTTTTTCAAGAGGTCCACCGACGAAGTGCCCTTCTTGGTGGCGACGATCTTCGACTTCAGGTCGTCCAGGCCCTTGATGTCCGAGCCCTTCTTGACGAGAATGGACAGGCCGGACTTGTAGTACGCGTTGGAGAAATTGACCTTCTCCATGCGGCTTTTCTTGATGGTGAACCCGGCCACCGCGACGTCGACCTGATCCGACTGAAGCGCCGGAATCAGACCCTCGAACGGCATGGTCTTGATCTGCTCAATCTTCAGGTTCTCGACCTTCGCGATGTCCTGAACCAGTTCGATGTCAAACCCCTGCACCTGGCCGTTTTGCATCGACTCGAACGGCGGGAAGGTCGTGTCCGCACCGACCAGAATTGTCTCCTGCTGTGCACCGCCCCCCGTCGCCGCATTCTGCGCGGTGTTGGCCGCAGCCCCGGAGGTGCCTCCCGTCGTGTTTCCGCCGGCGCCGCATCCCGCGAGGGTCGCGCCCGCCAACAGCAACGCAGCCCACATGGTCCCCTTCTTCATCGGTGTCCCCCCAATCCTTGCTGTTAACACGCGAATCCGGTTTCAAAGTTTATATGAAAGGGGACTGAAACTCAACCGGTGAACCGATCCAGGGTCGTCCGTCGATCACGCCCGGGGACGTCGCCGCGCGGCGTAGGCGTCGCGGGTCCGTTGACCGCGACTCGATCGCGACGAATCCGAACTCCGTGACGGGTCTGATCCGAGTCACGTTCACGATAGAGAAATTTGCCCAAATCGTAACAGATTCAACCAACCCTCTTGCAAAAACCGCCTGATCGTGTATAGTTAGATAAAATTCAAGTTTTTGCATGCGATGATAGGGTCTCCCTAACGTGGTAGCATGCAAAGCCCGCCCACGGGCGGACATCAGAAAGAAAAAAACATCCATTTTCATCGCGGGGGTGCTGTGCAGTGAAATCTACGGGGATTGTGCGCAAGGTGGACGAGCTGGGGCGTGTCGTGATTCCGATTGAGCTTCGCCGGACGTTGGGCATCGGTGAGAAGGACGCGTTGGAGATCTACGTCGACGGCGACCGGATCATCCTCAAGAAGTACGAGCCCGCCTGCATTTTCTGCGGGAACGCCGACGAGATCATCCACTTCAAGGGCAAGAACATCTGCCCGGCCTGCATCGCCGAAATGAAGTCCTGACGGGTGAGCATCGGATCGCACCAAGGGGAATTGGGGTTCGACATCGAGAGACGACTTCACGGGCTGGCTCCTCTGAGCCAGCCCTTTCGCATATCAGTCCTCTGGGCGGGTGGCATCGTAGAGGGCCTTACGTCGGACCCCCGTCTGCGCGGCCACCTGGCGGACCGCCGTCGCGTGTGGAGTTCCTTCCGCCATCGCCTCCCGCACCCGGAGAATGGCGGACGCCATCGAATCGGTCGAATCCGCCGAGACCTCGGCCGAATGGCCATCCGCCTCCTTCGGCTCAGGCCCGGCACGCCAGGGCTCCAACACCAAAACGTACTCGCCCTGGGGCGGCTCCGCCTCCAGATGGGCCCGCAGTTCACCCGCCGTGCCGGAGAGAAATGACTCGTACCGTTTCGTCAGCTCTTTCGCCAGAACCACCTGCCGGTTCGGCCACAGCTCTTCCAGAAGACGGAGCGTCCTGGTCAGCCGGTGCGGCGCCTCGTACAACACCGCCGTCGCCGGGGTCTCGGCGTGGATGCGCAGCACGGAAAGGGCCTCGTCCCGCCTGCGCGGAAGAAAGCCGATGAACGTGAAGGGCTGAAACGGCATACCGCTGGCCATCAGCGCGGCCAGCACCGCGCTCGGACCCGGAACGGGAATGACGGGAACCCGGTGTTGGACCGCCAGCCGCACCGCGTCCTCGCCCGGGTCCGACACGCCGGGGGTGCCGGCGTCCGTCACCAGCGCGACCGATTTGCCCTCCGCCCACCAACGCACCAGATCCGAAGCCCGTTGCCGCCGGTTGTGCTCATGGTAGCTGACGAGCAGCGGCGGGTGAATATCGAAATGCGTCAGCAGTTTGCGCGTGTGCCGGGTATCCTCCGCGGCGATGACGTCGGCGGCGCGGAGCGTCTCCACCAGGCGAAAGCTGGCATCCCCCAGATTGCCGATGGGTGTGCTGCACACATACAGCCGGGCCGTCCCGAGCTCATCGCCGAAGTTTTGCCGAATCTGCACGGGGGACCTCCTTTCCAGCCTGCGCAAAGGCCCGCCCCCAGACGTCAGGAGCGGGCCGGATCACTTTTTCAAAAAGGACATGCAGAACAGACACTCGCCCTCGGTCCGAAGGCTGCCGTACTTGACGTTGCAGATGTGAAAACCTTCCCGGTAGATGCGCACCAGATTCTCGTACCCTTCCCCCGCGGAGGGCCCCGCCTCGCGGAGGCGGGCGTTCTCCTGGGACAACCGTTGGTTTTCCTCAATCAATTCGAGGATCTTCTGACGCAGCGCGCCCAGCTCCATATACAGTTCGCCGATGCGCTCCTCCAGATTCGCCACCTGTACGAACAACGAGTGTTTGTCCATGCGCCATCCCCCGGTCCACGACCCGAGGCCGCCTCAACGAGCCGCCGCGACGCCCTGGTCCTGGTAGGTGTCGTTCTCGAACTTCAGACAGCACATCAGTCTTCCGCACAGACCGGAGATTTTGGTGGGATTCAGGGAAAGGCTCTGGTCTTTGGCCATGCGGATGGACACCGGATCGAACTCTCCCATCCACGTGGAGCAGCACAGCAACCGGCCGCACGGCCCGATGCCGCCCAGGATCTTCGCCTCATCCCGAACCCCGATCTGCCGCAATTCAATGCGGACCCGAAACACGGACGCCAGGTCGCGCACCAGTTCTCGAAAATCCACCCGCCCCTCGGCGGTGAAGTAGAAGATCAGCTTGTTGCGGTCAAACGTGTACTCCGCGTCGACCAGCTTCATCTCCAGCTGGTGGGCGGCCACCTTGTCGCGGAACACCTGCATCGCGGCCTTGGCCCGGCGGCGGTTGTCCGCGACCGTCTCGGCATCTCTCTCATCCGCCACCCGGATGACCTGTTTGAGCGGCAGCACCACGTCCTGCTCCGTGACCTCCCGGTTGCCCACCACGACCTCTCCGTACTCGATGCCGCGCGCGGTCTCAACAATCACGTGGTCGTGGCGCTCCAGATGAAGGGGCCCCGGATCAAAGTAATATATCTTGCCCGCCGTCTTAAAGCGGACGCCGATGACCGTGTACACTGGCAAAAACCTCCCGGAGTCGAACACACATGCGCTCCGCGTTGAGCGTGGCGGCGACGTGGGAGCGCGTGCGCACCCTCGTCTCCAGGACCACCGCGATGGCCTTGGCCAGCTCGGCCACGTCGGTCATGCTCGACTGCTCAAGTAACTGCGCGCGGTGATCCGTAAACCGGACATGCCGGTCGTCGCCCGCCCGCGTATGCATCAGGTCTCGCAACCACATCGCCAAAACATACAGCACCTCGGAGAACGCACCATCGCCGGCTGTACGAACCAATCGATCCGCCAGGATGACCGGCGGTTCGGCCCCTTTGATCAGGGTCTTCGTCCATTGTATCACCGGCTCAATCAGGCTGGCAAACCGCCCTTCGGCGGGCTCCGGCTGAGCGCCGTCCGCGCCCACAGCCTCGCCGGCCTCTCCATCGACCCACGGGGCGTCATCCCACGGAGCCGCGCCAGCCGGAGGGAGGGGAAAGAGGAAACAGCGGGACCTTATGGTGGGAAGGACGCGCCGGACGCTGCGGGCGGTGAGCAGCGCCACCACCGACGGCCACGGTTCCTCCAGCGTCTTCAACAGGCGATTGGCCGCGACGGGGGTGATATCGTCCATGCCGTGGACCACGTACACCACCCGGCCGCCCGCGTGCGCCCGGAGTTTGAGGCGCTCCTGCAGGGCCTCCACCTGCGCCGCCTTGATGCCAGCGCCGTCCCGTTCCACCGTGTACAGGTCCGGATGGTTGCCGGACTGCAGCTGCGCGCAGGATGGGCAGCGGCCGCAGGGGGCGGGCTCCCCCGTGCAGAGCAGCAATGCTGAAAGAAAATTCACACATCGGCGGGTTTGCGCCTCTTCTCCGACGAACAGCATGGCGTGCGGCACCCGATCCGCCGCGATGTCGTCGGAGAGACGGGCCAGCAACTCGGTCTGCACGGGCCACTCGGAGACCGGCCGGACACGGTGCGGGCGCAGCTCAGAAGTGTTCAAAGCGCTCCACATCCAACACGAACACGGTGGCCCCGCCGACCTGCACGCTGACCGGGTAGGGGATGAACGACTCCATCTGGTTGCCCATCGGCGCCATCGGGGTCACCACCTGCTCTCGAGAGCGGCAGCTCTGACGGATGATCTCCAGCACCTCTTCCAGCCGGTCTTCCTCGGTGCCGATCATGAACGTGGTGTTGCCCGCATGCAGAAAGCCGCCCGTGCTGGCCAGTTTGGTGGCACGCACCCCCGCCTTGACGAGATTCTGCGCCAACCGCGGACTGTCCTTGTCCTGCACGACCGCCATGACCATCTTCATCCCACACACCACCTTTTCTCCAACGTAAACTTTCCATCGCGTCGCCCGAGCGGGTTACAAAATCTTCTCCACGTGAGCCCAGATCTCCTGCTCGAGCCATGCGGCGTCCCGTGTCCCGTCGAGCACCACCACGCGGTCCGGCTCCTTCGCCGCGATTCTCAGGAAGGCGTCCCTGACAACGCTAAAATATTCATCGTCGCGCTGTTCGATTCGGTCGGCACCGCTTCGTCCGCCGGCCACCCGGGTGCGGCTCACTCGCACCGGGATGTCCATCAGAAACGTCAGATCCGGCCGAAGCCCGCCCGTCGCGAACCGGTTGATGGACGCGACCGCTTCCTCCCCCAATCCCAGGCCCGCCCCCTGATAGGCGAGGCTCGCGTCGACAAACCGGTCGCAGACCACCACCTCCCCCCGCGCGAGCGCCGGCCGCACCCGCTCGTGCAGCAGCTGCGCACGGGACGCGGCGTACAGCAAGGCCTCCGCGGCGGGGGCCATGTCGCGCCGAGCGGGATCGAGCAAAAGCGCCCGCAGCGCGTCTCCGAGCGGGGTGCCCCCCGGTTCGCGCGTCAGCAGCACCGGCCGGCCCGCCGCCCGCAAACGTGCCGCCAAACGTTCAATCTGGGTGCTCTTTCCCGCGCCATCCAACCCCTCAAACGTGATGAACACCCGAAGGCCCCCTCTCTCGAAGCACCGGAATCCGTCCCAATTCATCCACGCCGTGCACCGAGTACCCCGTGGCCAACCAGGCCGACAGCGCCTCGGCCACCGGCCCCTCAATCCATTGCCCCGGCAGGAGGACGGGTACGCCTGGCGGATACGGGGTCACCAGACCGGCGGCGACGCGGCCCACCGCCTCCTCGGGCGGGAGCCATTCGCGCGCCGCGAACTGGACCTCGCGGGGCGCGGCGCAGAGCCGAACCTGCCCTTGGCCGATGAGGGCGGTCAACGCGGAATCACCTGGGGTCTCCTTCCCGCGCCCCGGGCCGTCGTCCGCCTGCGAAGCGGTCCGCCGCACGTCATCCAGGCCGTTGCAGAGGGCCTCCAGGTACCGGCGGACCATCCGCTCGTCCGCCGCCAACCCGAATAAGCTCAGCACGCCGAGGGGATCGGCGTACTCGACCCAGACCCCCGCGTCCTGAAGATGCGCCTGCAGACGGCGGCTCGCCCCCATCCCCGGCATCGGGACGAAGTGGCGCAGCGGATCGTCAAGGCGTTGGCCTGGATACACCTCCCAGAGCGTGGCCACAGCACCGATGGCCCGGGCCGCCGCGGCCGCCCCCTCGTGGCGAAGCCAGGCCTGGGCGGCGTCCAGCGACGCGAGCAACAGATACGACGGGCTGGTGCTCTGCACCATGGACAGGGCCTCCTCCACCCGCGCACGCGGCGCGCGCCCGCCCCGGCCGAGCACCCAGGCGGTCTGCGTCAATCCGGGGAGCATCTTGTGCACGCTCTGGATCACCACGTCCGCCCCGGCCCGAATGCTGTGCGCGGGCAGATCCGGGTGAAGCCCGAAGTGTGCCCCGTGCGCTTCATCCACGATAAGCGGGATGCCGCGCCGATGCGCCAGCTGTGCCAGCTCGGCGACCGGTGCGCACACGCCGGCGTACGTCGGTGAGGTGACGTACACCGCGCGAATGTGCGGATCCGCGGCCAGCGCCCGTTCCACCTCCGCCACATCCGGAGGACGAACCACCCGGCGCGACGCATCCCATCGCCCGGAGACCATCACCGGCTCAGCACCGGCCAGCACCAGTCCGCGCCAGGCGCTCTGGTGAAACGCGCCCGCCATCAGGACGCGCCCACCCGCCGCGCAGGCCATCATCGCGGCCATCACGCCGGCCGTCGATCCGTTGACGCTGTACAGGCACCAGTCGGCGCCGTAGTGCGAAGCCGCCAACGCCTCGGAGGCCAGGATGCACCCCTCGGCCTGGTGGAGGTTGTCCAGACCCGGCAACTCGGTCAGATCCAATTTCGCCGCCGCGCCGATCCACAGCGACAGCGCGGCTGGCAGCAGCCGCCCCTGCTTGTGCCCCGGCACGAACAGCGGCACCTCTATGCGGTGTGCGGCCCGGGTCAGCGCCGCCAGGATCGGCGTCTCCTCCCCGGCCACGTCCACATTCTGGTCAAACCCGCCGCCGATGCCCGTGCGATCCGTCAATTCTCACACTCCTTCGCGCAGCATCGATTGCTCCCTATGATACAATGTTGGACATCAAGCGTGCTAGGAAGCCCGAGGAGGAATCAACGGTGGCCATCCAACAGACCAATGGGCTCAGCCTCATCCTTCGCCTGAAAATCAGTTCCGACGCCGCGTTCAGCCAGGTGGCATCGGCCATCGGCGAAGCCGGCGGGGACATCATCGCCGTCGACGTCATTCATGTTGAGAAAGACTACGTCATTCGAGACGTCACCGTGAACGTGCACAACGACGCCCACCGCGAACGGGTCGTCGAATCCCTGGCGCAGCGCCCCGGCATCGAGGTGATCAACGTCTCCGACCGGACGTTTCTCGTCCACCTGGGCGGTAAGATTGAAATCCAGGCCAAGACGCCGGTCAAGAACCGCGACGACCTGTCGCGCGTGTACACGCCGGGGGTGGCGCGCGTCTGCCAGGCCATCCATGAGGACCCGTCGAAGGCTTTCCAGCTGACCATCAAACGCAACACCGTGGCGGTCGTCTCCGACGGGACCGCCGTCCTCGGCCTCGGCGACATCGGGCCGGAGGCCGCCCTGCCGGTGATGGAGGGCAAGGCGATGCTGTTCAAGCAGTTCGCGGGCGTCGACGCGTTCCCCATCTGTCTGAACACCAAGGACCCCGACGAGATTGTCGCCATCGTCAAGGCCATCGCCCCCGCCTTCGGCGGCATCAACCTGGAGGACATCTCGTCGCCGCGGTGCTTCGAGATTGAACGCCGGCTGCGCGAGGAGTTGGACATCCCGGTCTTCCACGATGACCAGCACGGGACCGCCGTCGTCATCCTGGCCGGCCTGCTCAACGCCGTGAAGATTGTCAACAAGCAGCTGTCCGACCTGCGCGTCGTGGTGTGCGGCATCGGCGCCGCCGGCGTCGCGTGCACCAAGATCCTGTTGTCGGCGGGGGTTCGAAACATCATCGGGGTCGATCGCGCGGGCATCATCGAGCGGAACAAAACCTATGAGAACCCCATCTGGGACTGGTACGCGCATCACACCAATCCCGAGGGGCGCACGGGCGGCCTGATGGAGGCCATCACCGGGGCGGACGTGTTCATCGGCGTGTCCGGACCGGGCGTGCTGAAGCCCGAGCATCTGAAGGCGATGGCCAGCGATCCCATCGTGTTCGCGATGGCCAACCCGATTCCCGAGATCCTGCCCGAGGAGGCCGAACCGTACGTCCGGATCCTCGCCACCGGACGCTCGGACTACCCGAACCAGATCAACAACGTCCTGTGCTTCCCCGGCATCTTCCGCGGTGCGCTCCGTGTTCGCGCGCGAGAGATCAATGAAGAAATGAAGCTCGCGGCCGCCGAGGCGATCGCCGCCTGTGTGCCGGATCACCAATTGAACGAGCAGTACATCATCCCGTCCGTGTTCAACGAGGCGGTCGTCAAAGCGGTCAGCCGCGCGGTTGCCGAAGCGGCCGCCCGCACAGGCGTCGCGCGCCGAGAGCACGCGGTGCCGTCCTACTGATTCCATCCCGCGGATGGGGTCCTTCGGACCCCGGACCCGCGAACTCTGGGATGCGCCATCCGGCCGACGGGTGCGGCTGAACGAGTCGCACACGCCGGCCGGATCGTCACGGCGCCACCTGCCACCAGATGCGCTTCATGCAATCGACATAGTGCCGATAGCGGACATCGTCCACGTCCGTCGTCACGATGGCGCGCTCGCAGTCCATGCAGATGAACTGTCCGCACACCGAGATGCCGTCCGTCTTCGCCTGCCCGCACACAATGCAGCACCGGGCCTGTTTCGCGTCCAATCCCATCACCCGTCCCATCCGCGGCACCCTTCCCGGGCGATGCCCCCGACCCACCCGATCCCGCCCTGGAGGATGCCCTCAGCAGCCAGTATGGACCGGCCGCCGTACCAATCATACCTACCAAATTTGGTGAAATCCGATGGCCATCATGACCAAACCGGCGACATACGTCGCCCAGTTGCCCAATTGATTGGCCAGGTAGCGCCTGCCCACGTACGCCGCGGCGCCCAGGAGGATGAAGCTGGTCACCGCCACCGCCGCCGAGGTCCAGACAATGCCGATGTGCACCGTCCCGGCGTCAAACCCGCCGGCCAGCGCATTCAGCGCGGCGGCGACCCCGAGCACGGAGGCCTCGCCGAGGCTGATGGTGTGGGAGTGGTCGAGATCCGCGACCGCCGGATCGCGCAGGATGCGCCGCACCAGCATCCCGTCCTCGCGGACGGGGCGGCGTCTGTCGCGCAACGGCTCCGTCAGCACCCACAGGCCCACCAACCACATGACCCCCGCCCCCACCCAGGCCGCCGTGTGTGGCGCAATGTACCGCGTCAGCGCTGCGCCCAGCCACCCGGCCACCAGGGTGGCCGCCCCCGAGATCAGGGCGATGATGGCATTTGCCCACCACGAGATGTGGATGTTGCGAATTCCGTACACGATGCCAAAGCTGGCGTTGTCGAGATTCGCCGCCAATGCGATGGCCAAGATGGTGATGAAGGTCGTTCCCAACCGGCTCCACCCCCCGTGGACTCCCTAACACCTTATGACCCAGGGCTCGTCGCTGTTTCGGCCCCTTGGCCCGGGGGGGCGTGTTATAATGCTCTTGCTCTCGGATTGAACGGGATGAACGATCATCGGCGTGTGGGGATGAGTGCCCGGGACAGGGCGCGAAGGAGGTGGCGTGGTTGCAGTCGCGGAGGACGTCCAACCTGGCGCGCGGCACATCCATCATGGTGGCCAGCGTCACCGTCGCAAAACTGCTCGGCCTCGTCTACCTGTTTCCGCTCACCCGGCTGATCCACGACGAGGGCATCGGCATCTACTCCAATGCGTATGCGCTGTACGTCATTCTTCTCACCCTCTCCACCGCCGGGTTCCCGACCGCCATGGGCAAGCTCGTCTCCGAGCGGCTGGCGCTGCGCCGGTACAGCGAGGTGGAGGGGCTCTACCGCGTCACCGTGCGCATCGTGGTCCGCCTCGGCCTGGTGCTCGCCATCCTGATGTGGTTCGGCGCTCCGCTGTACGCCCGCATGGTGGCCCTGCGCGAATCGGCCCAGGCCGTGTCCGCGCTGACCCTCTCCGTCCGCGCCCTGGTCCCCGCGCTCCTGGTCGTGCCGCTGATGAGCGCCCTGCGCGGATACCTGCAGGGCTTTCAGCGATTGGAGCCCTCCGCGTACAGCCAGTCGCTTGAACAGTTGGTCCGCGTGATCGCCATCGTGATCCTCGCGTGGTGGGTGATGCGCCACGGCGGAACGCCCGCCACGGGCGCCGCCGCCGCCACCTTCGGAGCGTTTGTCGGCGCCCTCGCCGGGCTTGTCGTCCTTGTGGCGGCCGTCCACCGGGTGCGACGCGCCCATCGATCCCGCTGGCGCCGCCCCGCTCGCCCGTCCCGCATCACCCATGCGGCCCTGCGGAAAGAGCTGTGGCAGGTGGCGCTGCCCGTCAGCCTCGGCGCGCTCGTCGTCCCGATCTCCGGCCTCGTGGACGCCCTGACGGTGCAGAACACCCTGCTGTTCGCCGGCTACGACTTTCACAGCGCGACGGCGGCGTACGGGGTCCTCTCCCGCCAGGCCATGCAGCTCATCCAACTCCCGCTGGCATTCGCCATGGCCATCGGAGCCTCGGTCCTCCCGGCCATCGCCGAGGCCCGCGCGCTCCAGCAGCAGGAGGCGATCAACCAGCGCGTCCGGGGCACCCTTCGGTCCATGCTGTTCATGACGTTCCCGGTGGCCGCGTCCCTCCTCGTGCTCGGCCAGCCCCTCGACCAGGTGCTGTACGGCAGCACCGAGGGCGCGCTGATCATCTCCAGCGTGTCGTTCATGAGCATCTTCAGCAGCCTTGAGCTGACGTCGACCTACATGCTGCAGGGCCTGGACAGGATGTACAGGCCCGTGCGGAACATGTTTCTCGGCGTGCTGGTCAAGCTGGTGTTGAACATCGCCCTCATCATCCCGTTTCACATCCTCGGGGCGGCGATGGCGACCACCATCGGCTACCTGTTCTCGTCGACCCTGAACGTGCTGGCCGTCAAGAAGTACGGCCGCGTCCGCTTCTCCGTCCTTCGTCTCGCGTGGCCCTCCGCCGCCGCGGCCGCGCTCACCTGCCCGGGTCTCGCGGCCGGACGCTGGCTCGGATGGCACGCGGCGCGCCTGGTGACGGAAAACCCCGACGCCATTGCGGCGGTGCAGGTGATCCTCGCCATCGCATTCGGCGGGCTGGTGTATCTGTTCGCCTCCATCCGGCTCGGCGCCGTGCACGCCGCCGAGCTGCAGGCGCTGCCCGTCATCGGGCGGCGCCTGGCCCGGATCGCCAGACACCTCGCGCCATCCGCCGCCAGTCTGTGACCGCACCGAGTTGGGCTCAGACGTACAGCCACAGATGCAGGAGGATCAACGCCGCCAGCCCGGGAATCCCGAGGAAACCGGCGGTCAGGGCCGTGATGGGGTTGAACGGCAGGTGGTAATGCAGATACTGACCGACCCAGTTGACCGCGAAGACGAACAGACACCCCAGTGCGGCGCTTTTGACCAACCACCAGAACACCTGTCCGGGGTAGCGCACCACCTGCGCCACCACGAACACGCCGACCAGGGCCAGCCCAATCCAGACAAGTCCGTGCGGACTCGGCATACCCTCCCCTCCTCTCCCGGTGGATCGCGGGTTGCTCACACGTCCTCCTGCCAGTCCCAGCGGATCCCCTCGACCCGGACCCCGTGCCGGCGCGCGAGCTGAAACAGGTAATTGAACTGCCGTTCCGCCGCGCCAATCCGAAAGACCATGTGATCAATCAGCAGCGGATCCGTCACGGTGTCGAACTGTCGTCGGGCTGTCTCCAGTTCCCGCTTCGCGCGCTTCAGATCCCGGATCAGTCCGTCGACATCCAGCGCCCCGTCGACGGCGGCGGCCGCCTCCCGCTGTCCGTCCACCGCGCCGGTCTCTGTGTGAATCGTGTGCCTGTCCTCTCCCAAGACAAACGTCCTCCCCCTGTCGCAGGCTAGTAGATCATAGACAGGGAAGAGGACGTTTATGACAAGCCAACTAGCAATGAAGCAACATCAACAATGAAGCGACATCGACCGCCATGCCGGCGCGGTGCTCGGCGGCGGCACTGCGCTCGCGGGACGGGGTCCATCCCGGCGTCACACCTGGCGCCGGCCCTCCAGCGCCTTGGCGAGCGTCACCTCGTCGGCGTATTCCAGGTCTCCGCCCACCGGCACGCCGCGCGCGATGCGCGTCACCTGAATCGGGAAGGGTTTCAGCAGGCGTGCGATGTACATCGCCGTCGCCTCCCCCTCCACCGTCGGATTGGTGGCCAGGATCACCTCTTGGATCTCGCTGTCCGCCACCCGTTGCAGCAGTTCGCGGATGCGGATGTCGTTCGGCCCCACGCCCTCCATCGGCGAGATGGCGCCGTGCAGGACGTGATAGCGGCCGTTGTACTCATGCGTCCGCTCCATCGCCAGGACGTCCTTCGGGTCCTGCACCACGCACAGGACGCGCCCGTCCCGCCCCGTGTCGGCGCAGACCGAACACGGCGTCCGGTCGGTGATGTTGCAGCAGACCGGGCACTCGTGCAACTTTTTCTTCACGTCGAGCAGCGCGGTTGCGAACTCCGCCACATCCTCTTCGCTCATGGTCAGCGTGTGGAAGGCCAATCGGGCCGCCGTCTTGGGGCCGATGCCGGGGAGCTTCATGAACTGCTCGACGAGCCTGGCGATGGGCTCCGGATACCCCCACATCTCAGAACAGACCGGGCAGATTCAAACCGCGGGTGTACTTGCCCAACTCCGCCTCCGTCAGCTGATCCACCTTCTCACCCGCGTCCTGAAACGCCGCCACCAACAGATCCTGGAGCATCTCCACGTCGTCCGGGTTGACCACCTCGGGCGCGATGGAGACGGCCACCACCTGTTTGTGGCCGTTCATGGTGACGCGCACCGCGCCGCCGCCCGCCGTCCCCTCGACGGTCCGCTCGGCCAGCGCCGCCTGCGCCTTGAGGATCTCCTCCTGCATCTTCTTGGCCTGGCGCATCAACTGGTTCATATTCTTCACGGGGGTCACTCCTCGTCCTCGATGATCTCAACGCGGTCCGCGCCGAACACCCGCACCACCGCCGCCACCCAATCGTCCGCGTCCCGGGCCGCCGCCTGTTCGGAGACGCCCTGTTCAACCGCGGGCGCCTGAATCTGCTGAAACGCCTCCCAGTCCGCCCGCAACAGCGCCAACACCTGAATCGGCGCCCCCATCTCCTCGGCCAAGGCCGCCTCGATGACAGCGCGGTCCTCCGGCTTCATCACGCTGTTGCGGTGGACCTGACTGGTGAACGCCAGCACCAGCGTGTCCGGCGTCGCGAGCACAGGCTCTCCGTTGGTCAGCCAGGCGTGCGTTTGGATGCGCCGCTCCTGAACCCGCTGGAGAAATGGTTCCCAGTGCCTCCGAATCGCCTCGAGCGTCTCTTCCGATGCCTGCTGTACGAGTGCGGTCAGCACTTCCATCTTACGCGTGGCGGAGGTCCTTCGGGCGGGTGCGCGGCCCGCGGGTGGAGCCGCAGCCGTCGGCGGTGTCGCCTCGGCCGCCTGCGCCGCCACCGCAGGGGCCGCACCGGCCGGTGTCTTGGAAGCTGCAACCGCACGAAGTGCCGCCGCGGGTTGCGCAGGGGCCGCGGCCGGCGGTGTTGTGGAGGCCACCCGTGTCGCGGCTGCCGCGGATACGCCACCCGCCGACATCCCCGCCGCCACACCGCCCGCCGGGGCGGTCCCCATGGGGGCCGCGGCCGGCGGTGAACCGGAGACTGGGACCGCACGGCCGCCGGCCGTCGTCGCCGCGGCGCCCGCCACCAGACTCGGCGCGAGCGACAGCAGGGCCGTCTCCAGCGCCAGGCGGGGTTGATCCACAAACCTCAGGTGGACGTACGTCTCGCCGAGCGACTGAATCGCCCGGAGCAACCACGCCCTGTCGCAGCGCTCGGCGGTCTCCCGGTAGCCCGGCCGGGTGGCGAGCTCGCCGCGGCTGGACAGTTTCACAATGAACAGGTCGCGCAGCACCTGCAACAGGTCGTGCACGATGCGGGAGGCGTCCTTTCCGGACGCGTACCAGTCCATCAGCTGCTCGATCACGCCGAGGAGGTCCTCCTGCACCAACCGCTCAATCAGCGTGAGGAGCGCGGAGGTGCGCACCCCGCCGAGGACCTGCGCCGCCTGATCCGCGGTGAGATCACCGGCGCCGAACGCGGCGACCTGCTCCAAAAGGCCAAGGGCGTCGCGCAGACCGCCGTCCGCCGCCTCCGCGATGGCCCACAGCGCCTCGTCTTCATAACGCCAGCCCTGGTCCTCGCAGACCGTGCGCAGGCGGTCGAGGATCTGCTCCGGCTCAATCCGCCGGAAGTCAAACCGCTGGCAGCGCGAGACGATGGTCCCCGGGATCTTGTGGGGTTCGGTCGTCGCCAGGACGAACAGGGTGTGTCCGGGCGGTTCCTCGAGGGTCTTGAGCAACGCGTTGAACGCCTCGGTGGTGAGCATGTGCACCTCGTCCACGATGTACACCTTGCGCGCCAGGGACGCCGGCGCGTACTGCACCTTGTCGCGAAGCGTCCGGATCTCCTCGACCCCGCGGTTGGAAGCGGCGTCGATTTCCTCGACGTCCACGCTCGTCCCGGCGGTGATGCTCCGGCACGCCTCGCACTGGTTGCAGGGCTCCGCGCCGCGCCGGTCCGTGCAGTTGACCGCCTTGGCCAACACCTTCGCCGCACTGGTCTTGCCCGTCCCGCGCGGCCCGGAGAACAGGTAGGCGTGCGCCACGTGGCCGCGCAGGATGGCGTTCATCAGCGTCTGCTTGACGTGGGGCTGCCCCACGAGATCGGCAAACGTCTGCGGCCGCCACGCCCGGTACAGGGCCTGATACGGCACCGCCTCACCCCCTCCTCCGCGCGTCGGACGGCGCCCGCCCAAGCGGCGGACGCCGATGCGATCTTTACAGTATCACAGGGGAAGAGCGGGGACAATCGGCGCCGCCGGGCAAACCGCGGAACGGCATGAGAAAGCGGAAGGTGGTTCCGAAACCTTTCGAGGAGACCCGGATCTCGCCGCCGTGATCGAGCGCAATGCGCTGGCAGATGGCCAATCCGAGTCCGGTCCCCCTGTCCTTCGTGGTGAAGAAGACATCGAAGATGCGATCCATGAGGTAGTATGGGATGCCGGGGCCGGTGTCCGAGACGTCAATCTCCAACCAGTCCCCGCTGCGCCGGGCGGCGAGCGTCAGCACCCCGCCGGGTTCCATCGCCTCGATGGCGTTCTCCGCCAGATGGCGGATGGCCTGGGTCAGAAGGCCCGGGTCCGCGAGGAAGGGCGGCAGCGGGTCGATGAGGCGCCTGACCGTCATCCCGGCGGCCTCCGCCTGGCCGGACAGCTCCGGTTCCAGCGCGTCGAGGACCGCCTCCATGGTGCACGCCCGCGGCTGCACCTTGTGCACGCGCGACAACAGCATCAGCTCGTCCATCAGGGCCTCGACCTGCCCAATCTCCCGGAGCATGAGCTGCGTGTTCTTCGCATCCCGCTCCTGGCCGGTCGTGGAAAATTTGCGTTCCATCATCTGGAGAAATCCCTTGACGGTGGTCAGCGGATTCCTCAATTCATGCGCGAGCCCGGCCGCGATCTTCTCCAGGGTCGCCATCTTTTCCGTCCGCTGCACGTGTTGCTCAAGCGTCCGCAGATCCCCGAGGTCCTTCATCATCATGTAGAATCCGGTGTACACACCGAACGGATCGAACCGGTTGAATGAATCGGCCAGGACGTGCCGGATCCGGTCGCCCCGCGTCCAGGTGAGCACCTGATTTTTCAGCTCGCGTCCGGAGGTGATGAGCCCAGACAGCAGCTGAGGTTCATCCCCATCGTCCGGAAAGGCGGTGGACAGTGGCACCGCCTGGCCGAGCGGCGCGTCGATGTCCAACAGCTGTGCGGCCAGTTCGTTGAACACGGTCAGCGTCCCCCGTTTGTCGACGTAGATCAGACCGCAGTTCATGCGTCCGACCACGTTCCAGCCGTCCATCGCAACCCCCGGATCCGCTTCCCATCGCACCGCCATATTCAGCCCCCCAAGGCCGAGAATGACGGGAATTTCGGGACCGCGGCGCGGATTCCTGCCCGCTCGACAAAACCTCCCGTGAGCAGACAGGATTCGACAAGCCCCGTCCGAGCCGACCCCGAAACATGCGGCCATACCCGCCACGGCCAGCGGGTTCTCTTTGCGATGGTGTTGATGGAATGCGGGACCGGAAAAGGTGGGATCAAAAAATAAACACGCGTTCTCCGACCAAGAACCAAACCAGGCTTCCCCGCGTCGCCCGAAAGGTCTTCCTTAGTGCTGCTTCCGTCAGGACCTGAC
>NZ_JAIMAV010000023.1 GCF_023511815.1 Alicyclobacillus sp. | reverse complement strand
ACAACTCCTCAATTCCTCGGTGCCACGCCGTTCCAATCGACAGCGCCCACTGCACTTCGACTGGACGCAAACGCTCACTGTAGTGCAAGTGCTCTTTCATCGGGCACTGCTGGCGCGCCATGATCCGCGAATGCGTCAATACTTCCATGTTTCAATCCCCCTTGCCAGCACCGCGAAACCCGCGTTATACTGGCGTTGTTGCCAAACCTCTTTTGTGTCTCCGTTCAGAGAGACACCTTCTTTTCTTCCTCGCTGTTTGTCGATTCCGCCATTTCCTCCACATCGTGAATCGTGTACTGGCTTCGCTCCTGCGGGTCGTGGCGGTCGCCGTCGCAGAGTCGGGAGATCAGGGTGTCGACCGCGTTCACGCTTGTTTCACCTCCGCGCCCACGGTAGAATCATGATCAGGTTCTAGAAGTTCCTCATCTGGAATGCCGAACAATTTTCTGAGCTTCTTCACGGTCTCATAGCTCGGGTTTCGTGTACCGGCCTCCAGGTGACGGTACGCACGTTCCGTCATACCCAATCGACGTGCAACCTCGGCTTGAGTCCAGCCTTTGGACTGTCTGGCTTGTTTGAGTCTGTTTCTCATCACCACCACCGCCTTTAGTGTTAGGAACTTCAGTTCCTATGACCATATTATTAGGAACTGTGGTTCCTGTCAAGGGCTAAGGAGTAATTTCTTTTGGTGCCTTTTCATCAGCGCTTGACGGAACTTTTGCGTTCCAAACAAATCACCCATCGCGAACTCTCCTCCGGGATTGGCGTATCTGAGCGTCTAATCCGCTATTACGTCGCCGGGACTAAGCAACCGACAATGGAAACGCTTGTAAAACTAGCTCAATTCTTTAACGTTTCCCTGGACTACCTTGTCGGCCTTTCCGACGATCCCACCCCTCCCCGAAAGGAGTCCTGACCTTGACCGCGGCGCTCGAACGCGATCTGTCCAAATTCCTCCACTGCGACGTTCGCTGCCAACTTGTCCTGCACGACAAGCAGGTCATCAACATGTTCGATACGGTCATCGACCACATCACCGTCCTTGACGACGGCGGCGTCCTCGTGGCCTATGACGGCGGCGCCATCCAAATCGGCAACGCCGAGGTCGTCGACCACCCAACACTGCTCATCATCCAGGGCGCCGATTGGAGCCTGATCGTGACGCGCTGGGCTGACATGCCGAGCGACGTGGAGCGGTTCCCAAGAGCATCTCTGCAGTGACCTCGCAGGTATGGGCTATGATCCTCGCCTCCCGAACATCCACGCGCCGCAGCCTGTCCGCCGTCTCACGGTACACTTCCGACAACGCAACCAAGCCAGCGTTCATCCCAACTCGATCCCTCCGCCACGATCTGCAAGTCCTTGACTCACGCGCTCTTCTTCGCCCGGTCCTCGGCGATGGCCAACTCGCACAGCCTCAACACCGGTTCCGGGTCCCCGACCGCCCGCGCGTAGCCGCGCAGCATCCGCAGCGTCGCCCCGCGCGAACCCAGCTCGATCCGGGCAATCTGCGCCTGGGTGGTATCAGCAAGATACGCCACGTACTCCTGCGTCACGCCAGCGCCTAGACGCAGCGCCCGTAACGCGCGGCCGATCTCCCAGTCGTCCATTTGCATCCCCCGTCTCCATGTCGAATTATGTAGGGTCTGGAATATTCCCATATCTATCTAGGAACCCCTGATTGCGTGTACTCTATGGTCAGAGCATTCGCACCCCGCTCGTTGACCCGCTGCATCCCCGCGGCGCACTCCCAAGCGCCCGGCGGGTCTGGCCTAGGCCGAACGGCGTTGCGCCTTTTCACACCGGCAGTCCTCGATCCATTCGCGGCACTCAGCGCAACGGTCAGCGCAGGAACAGTCATCGATCAGCTCGCCGCACTCGTCGCACCGGTCGCAGTCGCAATGGTCGAGCCGTTGGCTGCACTCGCTGCACCACTCGGCCTCGACCCACTCCATTCCGCAATTGGCGCACACGGCATACTCCTCGTAGTACCAGCCCATGCCATATTCGGACAGGCATTCGCGGCGCGTGTCGGTGTCCTGGCAGCCGCAGTAGGCGCAGGCGAGGTAAGTTGAAGACATGGTGTTCAACTCCTTTTTGGAGCGGAGTCCTAAAGTGAAGCGCCGAACGCCTTATGCCTCCCTCCGCCATCCACCAGGGAGCGCTTTTCCTCCGCCGTCGATCCAGGCTCTCAGCTTTTCGGGATCGAAGCGGATACTCCGCCCGATGTGTACCACGGGAAGAATGCCTTCACGTGCCATGCGGTAGATGGCGTGTTCTTTGAAACCAAGGATTTTCGAGACCTCCTGCGCTGTAAGCAGGCGATTCAACCGCCATCACCACCTTTCCGTGGTGTTCAATTGCCAAGGAATGGGTCTGCTCAGATCATCCAGCGCTCACTATTTCGGCGACACGGATCGCATCTTCTAGCTGACCAACGCGGGATCAGTATTCAGGCAACCCGTGCTTTTCCCTTGCTGGTAGGTGAATCCGTTGCGCGCCGTATACTTGCGGACCATTCACCTCCTCAGGCGGTGTGTTCCTCTGTGGTTAACTCGTCAGCCAAAAAAACTTCGTCAGGGTTAGTTCCGAAAACAGACGCAATCTTTACCGCCAATGCATACGACAAACCTCTTTTGCCGTTCTCGATCTGCCAGAGATACGGCTTTGAAATTCCCACTGCATCCGCCACCTGTTGTAGCGTGAGACCGCGTTCCTCACGCATTTGGCGCAACTTCGTCCGCGGTCTTCCCGCCAACGTTCTCACCCCCGTTAACCTCCGGTTAACCACAGTATAAATTAACTCTAGGTTAACGTCAAGTGTCGTGTTTCTTTTTAGCTAACCAGACTTTAGTTAACGCAACGCTAACCTATAATGGATGAAGGAACTTTGAAAGGAGGGGGGTGATTTAATTGGCCTCATTTCCCGACCGCCTTCGGCAACTCAGGAACGAGAGAAAATGGTCTCAAGAAGAGCTTGGACGTAGGATCAATGTGACGAAGGTATCAGTCTCTGGATATGAGAACGGGAACCGTATGCCTGACACTGATACGCTTCAAAAAATTGCAGACGTATTTGGCGTATCTATTGACTACCTATTAGGGCGTTCTGATGTCAAAGAACCCGGTGAAAAGATCCCTGACGATCAGTATGTTTCGCCGGATGAACGCAAGTTGCTCGAAACAGTCCGGGGCCTTCCTCCGGACAAACAGCGGCAGGTTACACAGTTTGCTGATTTTCTGAAGTCGCAGGAGAGCAAGGAGGACAAGCACAGGGAGGAATCTGCAGCACTTGACTCTGAGGACGTGGACGCTGACATTACAGAAATTGCCGCCCACTTGGAAAGTGAGTATGGCATAGATGATCCAGGATTTGCCGAGCACATCCGAAACGTGATTCGCCGCACCCTGCGCGAATACGACGAGACAGTCGCAAAACGAAAGAACAACGGGTGATAGCATTGGAAAGACTGCTCGAAACGGTTCAGCGGGAAGGTATTTATTTGAAATACGACCATCTAGATTACGAAGAACGTAAGCTGTACGGATTGTACTTTTATGACCGGAATCGGGACAAGTCGTTCATCGTTTTGGACGTCACGCTCGATTTTCATCCCATTCTTCACCGTTGTGTCCTGGCCGAAGAACTCGGCCATTACTTCACGGTTCCGCGTTCCAAATTCACAAAACCGTTCGCGTCTTATGGTGACCGGATTCAACTCAGCCGGGATGAGCGAAGAGCCATGACATGGGCAGCTCAATTTCTCATTTCGGATGAGAAATTGAATGAGGCATTGGCTCAACAGTGGAATTCAATTAAGGAGTTAGCAGACTATCTCGGGGTGACCACTGAGATCGCAGCTATTCGTCTACAAATACGACGTAGATGCGCATGATGACAAGAGCGAATCGAATGTGGCTTAAAGGGACGATGGAGGTCCAAAATGCCTGGACAAATCATCAACCGCGGCAAAAACACGTGGCTTGTGCGCGTCTATATGGGCACTGATGCGAGCGGCAAGAGAAGATACCATAATAAGACGGTACACGGAACAAAAAAAGACGCTGAACGGTATTTGACAGGGATTTTGCGTGACCGCGATCTCGGACTGGCCATTGAAGATAGCCGACTCACCCTGCAGCAATACATGGAAAAGTGGCTCGTCGAAGTTGCAAAACAGCGTGTCTCGGAAAGGGTATTCACGGACTACTGCAAGACAATATCGCGTCATGTGTATCCGGCCATCGGGGACAAACGTCTATCGCAACTCAAGCCGCTTGACATCCAGATGCTCATCAATGACATGAGTCAACGGGGCATTATTCGCACCACCCGCTACACGCACATGATCTTGAATCAAGCCCTCAAACAGGCTGTGAAATGGGGCATGATTCCGAGAAACCCGGCTGAAATGGTCAACCTGCCAAAAGAGCGTCGCAATGAAATGCGAGTGATGTCAAAGGATGAAGCCAAACGTTTCTTGGACGCCGCCATGCATGACCAATACTACGCCTTGTTCGCACTCCTGATTACATCAGGCCTCCGTCCGGCCGAGGCATATGGCCTGAAGTGGGATGATGTTGACCTTCGCGCGGGGAAAATCCGCATTCAGCGGTCCCTGGAGCGCCGGGACCGCGTATGGTATTTGAAAGAGCCAAAAACCCCCCAAAGTCGCCGCACTGTGCCATTGCCACACGATGTTGTCGACGCCCTCAAACAGTACCGCTTAGAGCAGGAGCAGCGCAAACTGAAAGCGGGCGAGAACTATCACGAGTATGGGTTCGTGTTCACATCCGAGAACGGCGAACCGATCCATCACCACAATCTCGTGAAGCGTCACTTCAAACCCATTCTCCGGGCGGCGGGCCTACCCGAAGACATACGCCTGTACGATCTTCGGCACACCTGTGCAACCCTTCTTCTTTTAGCTGGCGAGAACCCCAAGATCGTATCGGAGCGCCTTGGACACTCAAGTGTGACCATGACCCTTGACCGGTACAGTCATGTTCTACCCGACATGCAAAAGAGCGCAGCGGACAAGCTGCAGAATATGCTATTCGGGAGCGAATAGCACCACTCGTGACATCCGCACACAATACGCACACAAAGCACGACAAAGGCCACTCGGGAAAACCCCGAGTGGCCTTGTCCTGCTTGGCGTCTCAGGAGGGATTCGAACCCCCGACCCACAGCTTAGAAGGCTGTTGCTCTATCCAGCTGAGCTACTGAGACCCGTGGGATTGGCTCGCCGAACCGCCGTTCGTCGAGCGCACCGTTCCTCACACGTCGCATTCAGTGTAACCCACAAACCGATGCGCATCAAGGCATGCCCGTCGGCGGCTGCGACGGGGCGGGCAGATGGAGCCGAAGCGTGGTGTTGGTCAGGTCCCCGGCGGCCGTCCAGTGGGAGACCCGGACATCGAACCCTTGCCCGGATGTCGCGGGCTCCACCTCCAACAGCGCGAAGGTCCGCTCCCGGCGGCCGCGCGGAATGGAGAGGCTGCCCGGATTCACGAGCAGGCATCCGTTCTGAACCGACGCCATCGCCATGTGGGTGTGCCCAAACACCGCCACCTGCGCCGCGCAGGCCTGCGCCCGCGCCACGAGCCCGGCCAATCCCTCCTTCACGCGGAGGTGATGGCCGTGGGTCAGATAGATCACCGGGCCGAAATCGGCGATCACCCGCTCCAACGGGAAGGCGGGGGTGGGCTGATCCCAGTTGCCGGAGACGGCCAGTATCGGCCAATCCACCCGCTCCGCCAGCCACTGCACGTCGGAGGTCTCGTCGCCGGCGTGCAGAATGGCATCCAGCGGTTGCGCGCTCTTGACCGCCGTCAACAGCTCGTGCCGGTGCCGGTGGGTGTCGCTGACCAGACACAATCTCACGGAACATCCCCCCTCCCCCACACCGCCAGCAGCGCCTGCACCGCGCGCGCCCGATGCGACCATCGATTCTTCTCCTCCGCCGACAGCTCGGCGAATGTCCGCCCCAGCTCCGGCAGCCAGAACAGCGGATCGTACCCGAATCCCCCAGCGCCCGCGGGCACCTGCGCGATGTAACCGGGAACCTCTCCGCGCACCACCCATCCGCGCCGCGCCTCTCGGTGCCACACCGCGATGGCGCAGACAAATTGCGCGCGTCGATCCGCGGGCGGCACGTCCGCCAGAGCCGCCAGCAGTTTCCGGTTGTTCGCGGCGCTGTCTCCATGCACACCGGCGTACCGAGCCGACCGCACACCCGGGGCCCCGTCCAGCGCGTCCACACACAGCCCGGAATCGTCCGCGAGCACCCAACCCGGGCAGAACCGGGCGTAATACACCGCTTTCTCCACCGCGTTGGCCTCAAAGGATACGCCGTTTTCGGGGCACTCCCCGGTCCCGTCCGGGAGCGGCTCGACCCGCTCCGCCACACCGGCCAACAGAGCCCGAAACTCGTCCACCTTATGGGGATTTCGCGTCGCCACATAGATAACCTCTGGCATCCAGCCGCCCACCCTGCCCTGCGGGAAAAATGAAACGCTGTGCGCAGACACGCACAGCGCGGATCAGTCTCCCGAAATCTTCCCGTTCAACAGTTCCAACACTCTCAGGATTTCCGACCGCTCGGAGTGGTTCAGCGACTCCAGGACCCCTGCGAGGTACGCCCGCCTGGCGTCAAGCACCCGCTCGATGATGTCCGCCCCTTTTTGCAGCAATCGCACCCGTACCACGCGCCGGTCTGCCTGATCCCGCTCGCGGACCACAAAGCCGGAGCGCTCCAATCTATCCACCAGATCCGTCGTCGTGCTGTAGGCCAGATAGAGTCGGCTGCTGAGATCCCCGATGGTCAGGTCCCCGCTCCGATCCAGGATCAGCAGCGCATCGAACTGCGGCGGCGTGATCTGATACTGCTCGAGCAACATCCGGCCGCGCCGACGGATTACGCCCGCAATCTGCCGCAGGTGATGTTCGATCTCCGCCACCTGATGGGCGAACATGGGATCCACGGCGTCACCCCTGTCTGCGTGACTGTGTTGCCCATTATGATATCATCCGCGCCGATGCCGAGTCAACGGAACGGAGAACCCCTACGGCGGGGTAGGGGCACCGACCTCAGATGTTCAGTTCACCGAGCCGGACCAGCTCCACCACGGCCTGGGACCGCCCTTTGACGTTCAGTTTTTTCATAACGTTCGAAATATGGTTTCGAACCGTCTTCTCGCTGACGAACAGCTGAGCGGCGATCTCCTTGGTGGTCTTGTCCTGTACAAGCAATTCAAATACTTCGCGCTCACGGTTGGTGAGCAGCGACTTCCCTCGCAACTCGCTCCCGGAAGACATCCCTTTATCCCTCCTTGCCGGTCGGTGTACAAGAATGGGATACAGTCAGGGTATAGTATGTCGGAGGCCTGACCCGTGTGCGGCGGCCCGGAAACATGGGCACAAAACGAGCAGGCCCGCATCGGGGCCTGCTTGTTGCATTCCATTCAGTTTGGAACCGCCGACCGGTATCCCGGAGCGCGGCCTGCAACCCATTCGCGTCACATCTCGCCGCCAATCCGCAAGCCACCAGGACCGCCGGACTCAGGCCTGAATGGTCCGCTCCGCACTCTGGTACTCGCGCACAATCTCGTCTTCGGGCCGTCCCTTCAGGAACGCGAGGGCAATCAAGGTCACCACGGCGTTGAAGACGATGTACGCGCTGATGGCAGAAGAGGTGCCGTACTTTTGCATCAACCAGGTCGCGATCATCGGCGCGGGGCCGCCGGCGATCACGCTGGCCAGCTGATACCCGAGCGAAGCGCCGCTGTACCGCAGATGCGACGGGAAGTTCTCCGCGATGAGCGCGGCCTGCGGGCCGTACAGCAGATCGTGCGGAATGAGCGAGATGACGATGGCGATGAACGCGAGCGCCGCCACGCCGGTGTTCACCAGCGAAAAATACGGATACGCGTACAGAAGCACGAGCACGGCACCGATGGCGTAAATCCTGCGGCGACCGATGCGGTCGGACAGGTACCCGGCGAACGGCACGGTGAAGAGTGACAGGACCGCAGCCGCAGAGACGGCGTTCGTCAGGAATCCCTTGTTGTAGTGCATCACCGTGCTTCCGTAGCTCAGGATGAACGTGATGAACAGATAGAAGGGCGCCTGCTCCGCCATGCGCACGAGCGCGGAGAGGATGATCTCCTTCGGGTGCGACTTGATGACCTCGAGAACAGGGACCTTGACGACCTTCTGCTTCTTGACGACCTCCTGGAAATGCGGCGTCTCCATCACGCGCAGCCGGATGAACAGGCCGATGAAGACCAGCACCAGGCTGAGCAAGAACGGAATGCGCCAACCCCAGGTGTTGAAACCGCTGCCGCTGATCGCGATGAAGATGCTCATGAACAGCGAGGAGAACAACAGCCCCAGCGGCACGCCCAGCTGCGGCCAGCTGCCCATCAGGCCGCGGCGGTTGTGCTGCCCCCACTCCATCGAAAGCAGAACCGAACCGCCCCACTCACCGCCGACGCCGATGCCCTGCAGGATGCGCAGGATGATCAGAATCACCCCGGCCCACGTCCCGATGGAGGCGTACGTCGGCAGGATCCCCATGGCGGCGCTGCTCAATCCCATGAGAAGGAGCGTGATGATGAGGGTCGCCTTGCGGCCCAGCCGGTCCCCGTAATGGCCGAAGATCGCCGCTCCGATGGGACGGGCCACAAACCCCAGGAACATGGTCGCGAACGACTGCAGCTGCCCGATGAACGGGTCCGAGTTGGGAAAGAAGAGTTTTGGAAACACCAGCGCCGCGGCGGTTCCGTATAAGAAATAATCATACCATTCAATCGCGGTGCCGATTGTGCTCGCGATGGCCGCCCGCCGGACCTGCGATTGGCGGACCTCCGTCGCCACCTGTGCCTGCGCCATTCATTCCATCCTCCTGTCTTCTCTTTGAAAGTCATTGAACCTTGTGGAAATTCATCCCTCGACGTCGATGCGCAACGCTCACCTCCCAGCCGCGGGAAACCGCTTACTGACAGCGCTGTCATCGCCCCCAGTCCGACCGGCGAATCCTCCGGCGCCCCCGGGTCTTTCGGTGACAACGCGGTGTCCAGGCGCCACGAATTGTCGACGATCGACAATACCCGGCGACAGAAATCCTTTGAACTCTCGTGAAATCAACCCAATTATGCAAGATAGGGCGCCCCCCTGTCAACGGGGGCGCCCCGCGCCACCTCCGATACCGGCTCAGTTCGGTCGCACCGGCCCACTCTCTTTCACCGCACCGTCGCTCGGTGCCGTGACCCAGCCATTCAGCTTGGACACCGCCAACGCCTGCTCCTGCGGCGTCAGCTCCGACCACAGATCGGCGATGGCCTGCTGCAACAATTGAATATCCTCCCCGTCGAACGCGCGTGCGCCGGAGAAGCGGGAGGCGATCCACGCGAGCTCCTCCGACGACAGGTGCTCCCCGGCCCATGCCGAGAAATCCGCCTGCGCCTTCGCGCTGTCCCCCGACAGAAGATCCCCCGCGAGCCGCTGCCAATCCGCCGGCTGCATCTCGCTCGCGGCCCGCGTCACAATCTCCCGTAGACGCGCCAGGTCCGCCGCGGTCCAGGTCGTTGTGGCCGCGGCGCTGTCACCGGACAGGGTCCCGAGGCCCGTCTGCCCTCCGAGGCCCGCGCCATTCGCATCCGCCTCAGAGTTCGCGGCCTGCCCGATGGCACCCTCCGCCAGGCCACCGCCCTCCTCTCGCCACAGCCCCGCCAGCCCCGGCAGCAGGGTGTCCTGGCCGGTTGTGTTCGACACCTCCGGCGCCGTCCCGCCGACCGGCGTCTCGCCTCGCGCCGGCGGACCGCTCTTCCCCGCCGCCTCGCTCAGGGACGTCCCGTCCGCCGGCTCCGCCTCCAGCCAGCGGACCATGGTATGCCACCCGTCCTGAATCACCCCGTCCACGCGCTGGGCGTACGGGGTGCCCCCCGTGAGGACGCTGGCGGTCGTCATCACCGTCAGGGTCGCCACCGCAATCACCAGGCCCGCCTCGAGTCTGCGCACAATCCACCACCTCACGCCCAGTATCGGCGTGAATGGCGCGGACTAAACCCACCTGGCCATAAGCAAATCGGCGAAGAGGGATATCCCTCTTCGCCGAATCGAACGAGGCCGGTGTCACTTCTTCAACCATGCCCCCAGCGCGTAGTACGTGACCTGACGGTTCATCGCCGCGATGGAGGTGGTCAGCGGAATCCCCTTCGGGCAGACCTGGACGCAGTTCTGCGAGTTGCCGCACTCGTGAATGCCGCCCTCGCCCATCAGCGCCTCGAGGCGCTCCTCGCGGTGCATGGCACCGGTCGGATGCGCGTTGAACAGCCTGGCCTGGGAGATGGCGAACGGCCCGATGTAGGAGCTGCGCTCGTTCACATTCGGACACGCCTCGACGCACGCGCCGCAGGTGAAGCAACGCGAGAGCTCGTACGCCCACTGCCGATCCCGCTCCGGCATCCGCGGACCGGGGCCGAGGTCGTACGTGCCGTCAATCGGGATCCAAGCCTTGATCTTCTTTAACGCCTCGAACATCCGGCTGCGGTCGACCACCAGGTCGCGCACCACCGGAAAGGTCCGGGCCGGCTTCAACCGGATGGGTTGCTCCAATTTATCGACGATCGCGGAACAAGCCTGGCGCGGCTTGCCGTTGATCACCATCATGCACGCCCCGCACACTTCCTCGAGGCAGTTCATCTCCCACGCCACCGGGGCGACCGGCTTGCCGTCCTTGTTGACGGGGTTGCGCTGGATCGCCATCAGGCAGGCGATGACGTTCATCCCCGGGACATAGTCCACCAGGAACTCCTCGGTGTACGGCTGCGAGTTCGGATTATCCTGCCGTTCGATGATCAGGTGCACCTTCCGCTTCGCCGGCGCCTTCGTCGCGTCGGCCCGGGTTGCCGTCGCTTCGGTCATCCGTCAGGCCTCCTTCGCCACTGCGTAATTGCGCTTGCGCGGCGGGATCAACGACACATCGACATCTTCGTACGAAATGCTCGGGCCGTCCGGCGTCCACTTCGCAATGGTGGTCTTCAGGAAGTTCTCGTCGTCCCGCTCCGGGAACTCCGGTTTGTAGTGTGCGCCGCGGCTCTCGTTCCGCATCAGCGCGCCGATGGTGATGGCGCGCGCCATCTCAATCATGTTGTACAGGTGCCGCGTGAACTGCGCCATCTGGTTCTCCCAGCGCGACTTATCGACGACTCCGATGCGCTTCCACCGTTCCTTGAGCTCCTGCAGCTTCTCGTCGGTCTTTTTCAGGCGGTCGTTGTACCGGACGACGGTGACGTTGTCCGTCATCAGCTGACCGAGCTCACGGTGCAGCTGATAGGGGTTCTCCGGACCGTCCATCTTGAGGATGGCGTCGAACTTCTCCTCCTCGCGGCGGCGATACTGCTGGTACAGCGTCTCCGGCAGGCTGTCGCAGGAGCGCTTGAGGCCCTTGAGGTAACGCACCACCGCCGGGCCCGCCACCATGCCGCCGTAAATGCACGACAGAAGCGAGTTGGCGCCGAGGCGGTTCGCGCCGTGATACTGGTAGTCCGCCTCGCCCGCGGCAAACAGGCCGGGGATGTTGGTCATCTGGTCGTAGTCGACCCACAGGCCGCCCATGCTGTAGTGCATGGCCGGGAAGATGCGCATCGGCACCTTGCGCGGGTCGTCCCCGACGAACTTCTCATAGATCTCGAGGATGTTCCCGAGTTTGACATTCAACACATCCGCCGGGATGTGCGACACATCCAGATACACCTGGTTCTGGCCGTCGATGCCCAGCCCCATGTCCACGCACACCTTGAAGATCGCGCGGGTCGCGACGTCGCGCGGAACCAGGTTCCCGTACTCCGGATACCACTCCTCGAGGAAGTACCACGGCTTGCCGTCCTTGTACGTCCATACGCGCCCGCCCTCGCCGCGCGCCGACTCGGACATCAGGCGCAGCTTGTCGTCGCCCGGGATGGCGGTCGGGTGCACCTGGATCATCTCCGGATTGGCGTAGATGACCCCCTGCTGGTACATGATGGAGGCGGCCGATCCGGTGTTGATCATCGAATTGGTGCTCTTGCCGAAGATGAGCCCGATCCCGCCCGTGCAGGCGACCACCGCGTCCGCACGGAAGGTGTGGATCTCCATGGAGCGCAGGTCCTGCGCGACGATGCCGCGGCAGATCCCCTCGTCGTCGAGGATCACCCCGAGGAAGTCCCAACCCTCGTACTTCTGCACCAGGCCGGCCACCTCGTGACGGCGCACCTGCTCGTCCAGCGCGTAGAGCAACTGCTGGCCGGTCGACGCACCGGCGAACGCCGTCCGGTGGTGCTTGGTTCCGCCGAAACGCCGGAAGTCGAGGAGACCTTCGGGCGTCCGGTTGAACATCACGCCCATGCGGTCGAACAGGTGAATGATGCCGGGGGCCGCCTCGCACATCCCGAGCACCGGGCGCTGATTGGCGAGGAAGTCGCCGCCGTAGATGGTGTCGTCAAAATGGATCCAGGGCGAGTCCCCTTCACCCTTGGTGTTGACCGCCCCGTTGATGCCGCCCTGGGCGCAGACGGAGTGGGAACGTTTCACCGGAACCAGGGAGAACAGGTCGACCGGAATGCCGGCCTCGACGATCTTGAGCGTCGTCATCAGGCCCGCCAGGCCTCCGCCGACCACAATCACGCGTTGTGTCGTCAAGTGGGGTCCCTCCTTACCTCAGCACAGGCGCAGCGAAGGCCGCGCCCGGATGGTCCTCTCGCCCGCTCAGGCCGCGCGGGTGAAGGCAAAGATCGCTTCGATGCCGACCGCCGCCAGCACGACGAAGATGACCATCGTCACGTACGCCGTGACGCGCTGCGCGCGCTGGCCCACGGTGATCCCCCAGTGGATGCAGAACGACCACAGGCCGTTGGCGAAGTGGAACGTCGCCGCCACCACGCCGATCACCATGAACCACAGGTAGGCCGGGTTGGACATCAACTGGTGCACCATGTCAAACGTGGGCGCCCGGCCGGAGAACCGCGTCGTCCACAGGTGATAGATGATGAACACAAACGTGATCACACCCGTCACCCGCTGCAATACGAACAGCACATTTCGGCCCCACGAGTATTGTCCGGCGTTGTACCCGGACGTGAACGCCACGTACAGGCCGTACACCCCGTGGTAGGTGAGCGGCAGGAAGATGAAGAAGAACTCGATGAAGTGCAGGAACGGAATGTGCTGAATGGTATCGACCGCGCTGTTGAACGACGCCGCGCCGGTGGTCGCCATGGCGTTGGTGAACAGGTGCTCCAACAGGAACAGCCCCACGGGCACCACCCCGGCCAGCGTGTGCAGACGGCGCAGTACGAACTCCGAGTGAGATTGGGCTTGTGCCACCTAAGTGCCTCCCTTCGAGGTCTCCCCGGTCCCGACAGCGTGGCCGACGACATATGTAATGGCAGTCGCGGACGACTGCCTCGCCAGGGTAGGCCTTCCTGATTCCCTTGTAAATTGTACTGATTGGGGGTGACAGCGTCAAGAAAAGGGAACCGTCCCCGTCCACCCTTCAGGACTGCTCCGACAGGTGTTCCCGGATCCGCTCGGCCAACTTTTCCCCGATGCCAAGCTCCCGGAACGCCTCCGGCGGCGCCTCGCGGATCGCCTGCAGCGAGCCGAAGCGGGACAAGAGCTTCTTTCTGCGCTCCGGCCCCACGCCCGGGATGGTGTCGAGCACCGAGGCCAGTCCCGTGCGCCTGCGCACCTGCCGGTGAAACGTCACCGCGTACCGGTGGACCTCCTCCTGAATCCGCTCGAGCAGGTGAAACGCCTGCGAGTGCCGGTCCACCGGCACCGGTTCCGGGTCGTCGCGGAACATCAGCCGGCTCGTGCGGTGGCGCTCGTCCTTGACCAGCCCGCACACCGGGATGTCGAGGTCCAGCTCATTCTCGAGCACGTCGAGGGCCGCGGCGATCTGCCCCCTTCCCCCGTCGATCACGATGAGGTCCGGCAGCGGCAGCTTCTCCTTGAGCACCCGGGTGTACCGCCGGCGGATCACCTCCCGCATCGAGGCGTAATCATCCGGGCCCTTGACCGTCCGGATCTTGTACTTGCGGTACTCCGATTTGGCCGGCCGTCCGTCGATGAACACCACCATCGCCGACACCGGATCCGAGCCCTGCAGGTTGGAGTTGTCGAACGCCTCGATGCGGCGCGGCATCGGGATGGCCAGGATGTCGCCCAACTCGGCGATCGCGCCGAGCGTCTTCTCCTGATCCCGCTCCATCAGGCGCAGGCGCTCCTCGAGCGCGAGGCGGGCGTTTTCACAGGCGAGATCGACCAGCTGGCGCTTGGGCCCCCGTTGCGGGTGCAGGCACTTGGCGTGCAGCCACCCCGCCAGGGCGTCGCTGGAGGCCCCCTGCGGAAGCAGAATCTCCTTGGGCACGTCGTGTTGCTCGAAGTAGAACTGTTCCACGTACGACATGAAATCGTCCAGCGGATCGCCGTAGTGCGGCATCACCGAAACGGAGCGCTCTATCAGCTTGCCCGCCCGCACGTAGAACACCTGCACGCACAGAAGCCCGCGGTCGGCCGCGTATCCGAACACATCCCGGTCCACCTGGTCGAGCACCGTCACCTTCTGCGTCTCCATCACCTGGTCGATGTGCTGGATGAGATCCCGCAGCTCCTTGGCCCGCTCGAACCGCAGCGCCTCCGCCTCGCGCTCCATCTGCGCGCGCAGTTCTTCCTGCACCGCCCGGTGACCGCCGCTGAGAAACTGGGTGATCTCCTTGGTGATCCGCTCGTAGGTCTCCTGTGGCACGTGAAACTCGCACGGCGCCAGGCACTGGCCGATGTGGTAGTAGAGGCACACCTTCTTCTTGAGGGTGCGGCACTTGCGCAGCGGGTACAGCCGTTCCAGCAGCCGCTTGGTCTCGGCCGCCGCCGTCGCGTTCGGATACGGGCCGAAATACTTCGCACGGTCATTCTGCACCCGCCGGACAATCTCCAGGCGCGGATGCGGCTCGTTGGTCAGTTTGATGTACGGGTAGGCCTTGTCGTCCCGCAGCATGATGTTGTAAGGCGGCGTGTGCTGCTTGATGAGGTTGCACTCCAGGAGCAGCGCCTCGACGACCGTGTCCGTCACAATGTACTCGAAGTCCCGAATCCGCGAGACCAGCGCCTGCGTCTTGCGATCGTGCGATCCGGTGAAGTAGGAGCGGACCCGGTTTTTGAGCACCTTCGCCTTGCCCACGTACAGGACGCGCCCATCCTGGTCCTTCATGATGTACACGCCCGGTTTGGCGGGCAGAAGCCCCAATTTCGCCCGGATGTGTTCGTCCATCCCGTCTCCCTCCCCTCCCTCTGTGTCTCCGGCCGCCCAATCCTCCTCCATCCGGTCGATCCGTCCCGCATTCCGGGGCCGGTCGCCGACGGGTCAGTTGACGGTGGCCACCACCAGCTGAGTCACGCCGCCGGTGGTCTGCACCCACGCGACCCGCTGGTCGTCGGCTGTGAACCAGGGGACGGCGGACTCCAGCTGCCCCGCGGGTTGATTCGCCTGGTCCGCGGATGCGTCCGACAGCGTGCCCATCCACACCCTCAGCTCACCGGGGCGGTCCTCATCCGGCGTCGTCTCGCACCACCACAGATTGCCCGCCTGGCCGCGCACGGGCCAATGCGGCTGCCCGTCCACCGGCGGCCCCACGTAGCGGGCGAGCTGCCCTGTCCAGGAAAGCGTGTACCACGCGGTCGTCACCGGATTGGGCCCGTCCGACTGCCCCCGAATCCCCTGGAAGACGAGGGTCCCGCCGACGATGGCGGGCTCGTCCATCACGCCGAACGGCGCGTTCAACTGCCCGGAGGGAACCAGGGCGCGCAGGGGCGCCTCGCCGGTCAGCGTGTACACCTGAATCGGCGGTCCTCCGGTCGCGCCCGCGGGCTTTTCCGCCGATTGCAGCACCACGCGGCCGCCCCCCACCGCCACCGCGGGCGGCGAGCCCACCGGACCCACGGACAAAAGCAGACCCGAGGCCGACGTCGGCCGGTACAGGCCGTACAGCTGCTCCACCACCCCGGTGCCGGTGGAGGGCTTCCAGGTCACCACCGCCACCGCCCAGTCGCCGCTGATGTGCACCGACCAATCCGACACCGACCAGTTCACCGCTTGCCCGGCCAGATCGTTCATCGGCGGGACCATCTCCATCCGGCCCGCGTCCTCCAGCGCCGCATTCAGGTCCGATCCCGACGCCGAATACGGCACCTTCTGCAGGGTGATGGCCGGCCAGCGGTCCGTCTCCAGCTGCAACTGCGCCAGATACAGCCCATCCGCGGCCAGGGCCGCGTGCCGCAATCGGTCCATCGGCACCTCGCCCGACAGCCGAAACTGCGCGTCGACGGTCGCGGGCAACCCCTGCAGCGGCGCCGGTATCCCCGGCACCGCCGGATGCGAAACCGGCGCAGGGGCCGCGGCGGCCGGCACCGGCGGCCGGTGCGCCCCCCAGGCGACCGCGCCCAGGCCAAAGACCCCCAGGGCCGCCACCCCGACGGTCCATCCGACCGGTCCCCGGTGATGCCGTTCCGCCTGCAGCTGCGCGTGCGTCGCCCGGATCCACTGTTCCGTCCGTGTGCGCAGCCAATCGGGCATGCGCACCTCCGCCACCTGCTCCATCACCCACCGGGCCTGTTCGGGCGCCGTCTTCGGCCACGCGATGCCCCGCGCCGCCAGACCCTCGGCCACTCGCGCCGCCACCGCGTCGCAGCACGCCTGAATCCTGCGGCCGGGAAGCAGAACCACGCGCTCGAGCCGAGCAAGGTCCGGACCACAGAAGATGGACGTCAGCCACACCGCGCGATCCAGCGGACGAACCGGGCGCAACACCTCGCACAGCACCGCGGCCGCCTCCGTCATCTCCTCGTCACGGGCCTCCCCGCCCTCGGAAGCCCCATCGCCGTCCGGGGCGGCGTCGGCCGGCTCCGCGTCCGGCGCGTCCGCGTCCAGGTCCATCCCGGCCGCCTCCCCCCGGGTCGTGACGGAGAAGGCCGCCGCGAGGACCGCGTCGGCCGGCTCGGCGAAATCCGCGACGCGAGGAGGCCTGCGGCACAAATGCACGAACGTCTCCTGGAACCGTCCGTGCGCCAGCGCCAGGTCCCCACCGGCGACCAGAAGCCACCGAAGCACCCGGTCTCCCTGTTCATCGAGCCAGTTGGAAACGAGGCGAAGCCCCTCCTCCATCGAACGCACGCCACGAACCTCCCCCGGTCCTTCGTGTTTCCATTGTAACACCCAGAGGACGGTGCGCGGGGCGGTCGCACACCGGCCTGACCGCCCGCGTCCCGGCGATGCGGGCCTCCCGCCGCCGGCGTCCACCCTCGCCCAAAGTCGGCCCGCCTTCCACCCCCGCCACCGCCCGGTCGCATCCCCGCCCCTTGGCCAAACCTTTCCGGAACGCGAAAACGCCGCCGGGAATCCCCAGCGGCGCGATGTACGTCGGCTGTCGTTGGTGGGTCATGAAGGAATCGAACCTTCAACCTGCCGATTAAGAGTCGGATGCTCTGCCAATTGAGCTAATGACCCAGGTGGTGACCCTAAGGGGATTCGAACCCCTATTACCGCCGTGAGAGGGCGGCGTCCTAACCATTAGACGATAGGGCCATTGGCTGCCGAACTAGGACTCGAACCTAGACTAACTGATCCAGAGTCAGTCGTGCTACCATTACACCATTCGGCACCATCCGCTTGGCGTCCCGTCCGTTCGGGAACGTCCCGCCGACACTTTTGCATTATAGCGGGGGTCCGCCGGGATGTCAACCGGTTTGATGCAAGGAAATTTGAACCATCCGGGCGTTCCGGAACCCCCGCGGATCGACCGGGTTCTCCTGCCCATCCGCCCCTCGAAAAGCGCGCAGGCCGCCGGTTCAAGCCGGCGGCCTCGCTCCCCCGAAAGATCGGCGCGGGGGTGTACCCACCGCTCAGACGTTCGCGCGGATCCAATCGGCCGCCGCGCGCATGCGCGCCTGGCACTCGGCCCGCCCGAGCAGCGCCATCACGTCGAACAGGCCCGGGCCCACCGTCACGCCCGTCAGGGCCAGCCGGGTCGGATGAATCAACTCCCCGCCCTTGATGTTCCACGCCGCGATGCGCTCCCGGTACACCGCCTCCACCCGGAGTGCGGTGAACGGGGCCACCTCGTCCAGCGCCCGCGCCGCCGCCTCCAGCCGCTCGGCGGCCTGCGCCGTGAAGTGCTTGCGCACGCCCTTCTCGTCGTACGACGCCGGCCGGACAAAGTAATACCCCATGCTGTCGGCCAGCTCGTCCACACTGCGGCTGCGCTCCTGCACGGCCCGCACCACCTGCAGCAACCACCCGAGCCGTTCGCGATCCGGGTCGGCGTCCACCCATCCGCGCGACACCAGCGTGTCCCAGATCAGCTCCAGCGCCCGTTCCGGGGGCATGGCGCGCAGGTAGTGGGCGTTCAACCACTCCAGTTTCTTGACGTCGTACACCGCGGCGTGCTTGGTCACCTTCTCCAGATCGAACACCTGGATGGCCTCGTCCCGGCTCAGCACCTCGCGGTCCTCACCCGGCGAGAACCCGAGCAACAGGAGGTAGTTGACGAGCGCCTCGGGCAGGATGCCCTGATCCCGGTACTCCTGCACACTCGTCGCCCCGTGCCGCTTGCTCAGCTTGCTGCGGTCCGGCGCCAGAATCATCGGCACGTGCGCGAACACGGGCACCTTCGCCCCCAGCGCGTCGAACAGCTGGATGTGGCGAGGGGTGTTCGAGAGGTGTTCCTCCGCCCGGATGATGTGTGTGATCTGCATCAGAGAATCGTCGACACAGCTGGCGAAGTGATAGGTCGGCATCCCGTCGCTCTTCCAGATGATGAAATCGTCGATCTCGGCGTTGTCAAACACCACATCCCCGCGGATGAGGTCGTGCACCACCGTCTTCCCGGACTCGGGTGTGCGAAGCCGGTACGCCGGCCGCTCCCCCGCCGCGATGCGGCGCTCGGCCTCCTCCCGCGGCAGATGCCGGCACCGCCCGGCGTAGCGGGGCGCCTCCCCGGCCTGTTGCGCGCGCGCGCGGTCCTCGGCCAACTGCTCCGGCGTGCAGAAGCATGGATAAGCCCTGCCCTCGTCCAACAGCTTCTGCAGCTGCGCGCGGTAGATCTCCAGGCGCTGCGACTGCCGGTAGGGTCCGTACGGTCCGCCGACATCGGGACCCTCGTCCCAGTCGATGCCGAGCCAACGGAATCCGTCGAGAATCTGTTGGTACGACGCTTCCGTCGAACGCTCGAGATCGGTGTCGTCAATGCGCAGGACGAACACGCCCTGATGTTTGCGGGCGAACAGCCAGTTGAAGTACGCGGTCCGCGCGCCGCCGATGTGCAGCGATCCCGTCGGACTCGGTGCGAACCGCACGCGCACCGGCGCCGATGCCGTCTGTGTCATGGAAAACATCCTTTCTCTCGCTCGTTCTGTACGCGCACGCCGGACGCCCTTCGGTGCGTCCCTCGCGGAGGCATGGGTCCCGGACCAGGCCCGCCGCGCCTGTTGGCATGCGAAGACCGCGAGGATAGTTTGACCTGCGGATCGACAGGCTATGGAGGGCGGCCGCACGGCCGCATCCGCCGAAGGAGGTGCCAGCATGGACGCACACCGTCAGGTGGAAGGACACCGGGAGGTGGACGTACACCGTCAAATCTCTAATGAGACACATGTCACGCCCAGTGTCAACTCCGGTCGCTACAACCCCGGACCGATGGTGGAGTCTGGGGAGCCGAACGCGGAACTCGCCACGGTGCAGGCGCAGCAGAAGGACCTCATGCCGGAGGAGTTCCCGGACGGTCCGTACGGAGCGGCCACGCATCCGGAACGCCTCGGCAAATCCGGTCCCTGGCAGCCCGGGCAGGCGTCCGTCTCGCCGTACTGGGACCAGAATCCCGCCTTCTCGGACCGCAAACGCCCGCGGCACGAGCCCCCGCACGATGCGCCGGAGGGATCCATCGAAGGCCAGAATTGACCTTCCTGGGCCCCGGGGCCACCGTTTCGCCTCCCCCTTCCGGGGGGACGGCCGGGCTTCATTGTACCATGTCCACCCAGTGCTATAATAGACAAGCTGGGTGTACCGCGCCCGACCAAGGAGGCGAAACGCGTTGCATCAATATTGGTTTTGGATCGGCCATTTCCCCGTCCGCGCGTACAGCACCATCTTCGCCGCGGCCTTCCTGCTCGGCCTGGGCGCGGTCCTGTACTTCGCACGGGCGGACGGCAAATCGGAGTACGTTCCTCACTTTTGGAACATGGCGCCCGGGCTTCTGATCGGCGGACTGGTGGGGGCCCGCTTTTGGCAGGTGTTCTTCTTCGATTGGCCGTATTACCGCGCCAATCCCGCGGAGATCCCGGCCATCTGGCACGGCGGGCTGTCCATCCAGGGGGGCGTGGTCGGAGCCGCCCTCGTCGCCATCTGGTACATCCGCCGGCATGGACTGGATCTGTGGACGGTCGCGGATATCGTCGCGCCCGGGCTTCTGCTCGGCCAGAGCATCGGCCGGGACGCGAACCTGATGAACGGAGACGCGTTCGGTGACCCCACCCACCACGACTTCGGCCTGCTGTACCCGCAGGGGACGCTGGCCCGGATGACGTACGGGGATCAGCCCCTGTGGCCGGCGGAGGTTTGGGAAGGCCAGGCGGACGTGATCCTGTTCGCCATCCTCCTCATCCTGAAGCAGCGCCGCTGGCCCAAGGGCTTTCTGTTCGCGTACTACCTGACCGCCTACAACCTGGTCCGGTTCCTGCTGGAGATGCTGCGCGGCGACTCACCCCGGTACCTGTTCCATTGGGACGCGGCCCAGTGGACCGCCGCGCCCCTGGTGGTCGCCGGCGTCCTTCTCGCGGTGTACCGGTTCTGGCGCCATCGCCGCACCAAAGAGGACGACGCATCCGCCCCGCCCGCCGAGTCGTGATCCGGCACGTCCACGAACGCCGAGGGCCGTCCCGCCGATTCGGGCGGAGACGGCCCTCTGAATCCTTCGGTCACCGCCGTCCCAGAAACGCGGCGATCGCCTCGATGCAGGCGGCGTTCTCCTCCTCCGTGCCGAAGGTGATCCGCACGTGTTCCGGCAGCCCGAAGCCCGCGCGCACCATGACGCCGCGCGCCATCAGGGCCGCGACCGTCCCCTTGGCGTCCCCGGTCTTCGCCAGCACGAAGTTCGCCTCCGTCGGCGGCGCGCTGACACCGAGATCGGCCAGCGCCCGCGCGTAAAACGCCCGGCTCGCCGCCGCGTGCGCCCGCGAACGGCGCCGGTGCTCCTCGTCGGCCAGCGCCGCGACCGCCGCCCGCTGCGCCACCCGGTTGACGTTGAACGGCTCGCGGACGCGGTTGACGAAGGACCACACGTCCGAATGGGCCAACCCGTAGCCCACGCGCAGGCCCGCGAGGCCGTACAGCTTCGAGAAGGTGTGCAGCGCGATGATCCGGCCGTCGGCCAAAAGCCGCTCATCCTCCACCACGCGCTCCGGGTGCTCCGAGTAATCGTTGTACGCCAGATCCAGCACCACCAGCACGTCCTGCGGCAGCCGCTCCAGCAGCCAATCGAGTTCCCGGCGCGTCAGGATGGTCCCGGTCGGGTTGTTCGGCGTGCACAGATAGACCAGCTTGGTCCGTGGGCCGACCCGCTCCAGCACCGCCTCGACGTCGTACGAGAAGTCCGGCCGAAGGGGCGCGGGGACCACCGTCGCCCGCATGATGGCGGCACCAAAGCCGTACTGCGAGAAGGAGGGCTTGGGCACGACCACCTCGTCGCCCGGATCGAGAAACGTCTCTGAGACCAACTTGATGAGATCGTCCGACCCGTTGCCCACCAGCACCATGTCCTTGGACACACCGTGGAAGGCCGCGATGGCCTCGCGCAGCAGCTCGCTCGATCCATCCGGATAGTGGTGCAACGTCTCCAACTCGCGCCGGATGGCCTCCAGCGCCAGCGGCGACGGTCCGAGCGCGTTTTCGTTCGCGTTCAATTTGATGACCCGGGTCAACCCGAACCGATGCTTCAATTCGTCGTCCGTCAGGCCCGGCTGATACGGGTCAATCCGATCGATCCCCGGCCTCACCCGGCTTGCCACGTTCACCATGCCCGCTCCTCCCCCAGGGCGGCCGTCCGCCCGCATTTCTCGCACCCAGTCCGCTCTGATACAATGACATCGGCTTCCGGCGGGCGCCGCTCCGCCGGGCTGACCTTAGCTTAAACGAGGCCCATCGGAAACACAACCACCGCGAATTTCGGAAAGGAGTCCGGCCCATGTCGGTTGAACCCTTGCAGCGGCCGACGCTGCGCGACATCGAGGCGGCGCAGGCCCGCCTCGCCGGCATCGTGCAGCCGACGCCGCTCGACCCGTCGCACACCTTCTCCGCGCTCTCCGGCCACCGCGTCTTTCTCAAGCTGGAGAACCTGCAGAAGACCGGGTCGTTCAAGTTGCGCGGCGCCTACAACAAGATCGCGCAGTTGAGCGACGAGGAACGATCCCGCGGCGTCATCGCCGCCTCGGCGGGAAACCACGCCCAGGGCGTGGCGTTTGCCGCCGCAAGCCACCAAAGCCCGTGCGTCATCGTCATGCCGGAGGCCGCGAGCCTCGCCAAGATCGCCGCCACGCAGGGCTACGGCGCCACCGTGGTCCTCTCCGGCAACAGCTACGACGACGCCTATCAGCACGCCCTCGACCTGCAGCGCGTGCACGGGTACACCTTCGTTCACGCGTTCGACGATCCGCTCGTCATCGCCGGCCAGGGCACCATCGGCCTGGAGATCCTGCAACAGCTGCCCGAGGTCGACGCCATCGTGGTGCCCGTCGGCGGCGGGGGGCTCGCCGCGGGCATCGCCCTCGCCGTCAAGTCGGTCCAGCCCCGGGTGCGGGTGTACGGCGTCGAGGCCGCGAACGTGGCCTGCTTTCGCCACGCGCTGGACAGCGGCCGCGTCGAGACCATCCCGGCTCAGCCCACCATCGCCGACGGGATCGCCGTCCGCCGGCCGGGCGAGCTGACCTTTTCCTTGGTGCAGCAGTATGTGGATGACATCGTCACGGTGGAGGAGGAGGAGATCGCGCGGACGCTGGTGCTGCTCCTGGAGCGCAGCAAGCTGGTCGTCGAGGGCGCCGCGGCGGCCGCGCTGGCGGCGTGTGTCGCGAAGAAACTGCCCGCCGCCCTCGGCAACGTGGTCGTCGTGCTCTCCGGGGGCAACATCGACGTGACGGTGTTGTCGCGGGTGATTGAACACGGGCTGGCGGAGGCCGGGCGCTACCTGCGGTTGGCGGTGCACCTGTATGACCGCCCCGGCGCCCTGCGCGACCTGTTGGACGTGTTCGCGGCTCTCGGCGCCAACGTCGTCTCGATTCAGCATCACCGTGTCGGCACCGGGATCTCGCTCGGGCAGACGGAGGTGGAGATTGATCTGGAGACGCGGGACCCGCGGCACGTCGAGTCCATCCTCGAGCGCCTCACTGCGAAGGGCTACACGCCGAAGCTGCGCTGAGCGCATCGTCCGCCCGGTCCTCGGGCACTCGAGCACTCGCGCACTTTGGGCATCGGGCGCTCGGGTGCTTTGGGCATCGGGCACCCGGGCGCTCGGGCCACCCGCCCCGCGCGCCGAGGTGCCCCGGGTTCATCGACCGCTCGTCCGAGCGCCTCGGCTTCGCCTGCCGATCCGGCGCCAGGACGGCCGTCGGCGCACGACCCCGGGGTGCCCCGTCGGGCGGGGCCTGTCCCCGCCCTTCAGAGCATCGACGGCAGCGTGTAAAAGCCCACCGCCATCACCAGGTACGCCCCCAGGGCCAGCGCCCCCTCCAGCCAGTTGGACTCCCCGTCCATCATCAAAACCACCACCAGAAGGACGGCCGCGCCCATGCTGGCCAGCTCCGGCCAGGAGAAGATGAGGGGCATCGCGTGCCCGAGGACAAGGCTGGCCAGAAACAGCACCGGCGCCACGAACATCGCCACCTGCAGCGTGCTGCCGACGGCGATCTCGAGGGAGAGGTCCATCCGGTTCTTCCACGCCATCCACACGGCCGAAGCGTGCTCCGCCGCATTCCCGACGATGGCGACAATCACCACGCCCATGAAGACCTCGCTCCACCCCATCCGCGTCGCCAGCTCCTCGATGCTTCCGACCAACCACTCGCTGGCCAGCGCCACGCACACCGTGGTGACCAGCAACACCCCGATGGCCGGCCACAGCCGCCAGTGCGCCTCGTCTTCCCCCGAATACTGGTTGATGGACTCAAACACCTCGCGGTGCGTGAAGAGAGCGAAATACAACCCGGACAGATACAGCACCAGGGACACCAGGGCGACCACCGTCGACAAGGTGAGGCTTGCGGCGTCCTGGGTGGTTCCGACATCCTGGGTGGTGCTGAAGATCGCCGGCACGATGAAGGCCACCCCGACGCTCAGCATCAGCATCGACGCGTTGCTGCGCGCGGCGCGGATGTTGAAGCGCTGGATCGGATGGCGGATGCCGCCGACGAAGAAGCTCACTCCGAGGACGAACAGAAGGTTTCCGAGAATGGAGCCGGTGATGGACGCCTTCACCAGGGTGGACATCCCGGCGTTCAGGGCGATGATGCCGATGATCAACTCCACGGCGTTGCCGAAGGTCGCCGACAACAGCCCGCCCACCCGAGGCCCCGCGTGCGCGGCGATGGCCTCCGTGGACCGTCCCATCAGACCTGCGAGCGGGATGATGGCGAGCGCTGAGAACAGAAACACGAGAACGCCCGGCGCTTCCACCATGTGCGCATATCCCGCGATGATCAACAGGGCCGCCGTCAGCGGCCACACCCATCGGCGCAACCTCTCATTCCTCCTACATCAAGGCCGTTGTTCCCAAGGGGGATCGATCGGCGGATCGAACCCGTCAAGCGCCGGCGCCGAAGGCCCCCCGGAAGTTCCTTACGAAAACAGCGGATAACCGCGGCGGCCGAGGACGCGGGCCGTCCAGCACGACAGCGCCACGCCGAGGGCCGCGACGCCGAACAGGACCCACTCCGGCCAAATCATGTGCGCACCCACCGCCGCGATGAGATACACTGTGAATGCGAGGAACGGCACGAGCGATGCCCACCACCGCCTGAAGATCATGTTCAACGCCATCCCGCCGCCGAAAAACGTCACCGCGGCGAGGACCGACAGCATGAACCAGTACGCGAACATCCCGGTTTCACTCCTTCCCGTGGAGGTGATCCGATGCCGCATCGCCCGCGCATTGTATCGCTTTGCCCCAGCAACACCGAACTGGCCGCCGCGCTCGGCCTCGGGGACTGCCTGGTGGGCGTGGACCTGTACTCCGACCATCCTCCGGAGGTGGTCGAACGGCTTCCCCGCGTGGGGCCGGACCTGAACATCGACGTGGCGCGGGTCGCCGAACTTCGCCCAGACCTCGTCCTGTGCTCCCTGTCCGTACCGGGCATGGAGCGCGTCGTCGACCAGGTGGCCGCCGCCGGTCTGCCGCACGTGGTGCTCTCTCCTCATCGGATCGAGGATATTCTGGCGGATCTTCGCCGAATCGCGGACGCCCTGCCGGGCGTATGCGCACCCGCTGACGTCGAAGCCGTCGTCGACAGGCTTCGCGCCCGCGTGGAGCGTGTTCAGCGCGCGTCGGCCACCGTTTCGCACCGGCCGCGGCTGTACTGGGAATGGTGGCCGCATCCGGTGTTCTCCCCCGCCGCAGACAACTGGTTGACGGAGATCTCCCGGCTCGCCGGGGCGGAAAACGTCTTCGCGGACCGCCCCGGGGACCAGGTGCAGGACGACGGCACCGCCGTGATTCAGGCCCAACCGGACTACCTGCTCGCCGTGTGGACCGGCGTCCCCCAGCACCGGGTGCCGTTGCCGAAACTCCTGAACCGCCCCGGTTGGGAACAGGTCCCCGCCATCCGGGAGGGCCGCGTTCTGGTGCTGTCGGAGGGGCTGTACTGCCGGCCGTCGCCGCGGATCATCGACGGGTTGGAGCAGCTGTTCGCCATTCTGCACCCACAGGAGGCGCGGCGGGCGGGTCTGCCGCCCGCCACCCGCCACGCCCCGGTGCGTGCGGCCGACGGCACGTGGTGGGACGGCGTGCAACCCGCCCGGCGCCGCACCTAACGGTTGTTGAACTGGGGCGGGCGCTTTTCCAGAAACGCCCGCACCCCCTCCGCGGCGTCCTGGGTGCGGAACACCTCGCCGAACAGGTGCGCCTCGTTGCGGATCCCATCGGCGAGCGTCATGTCGAGGCCGCGGTCGATGGCCTCCTTCGCCAGGGCCAGCGTGGTCAAGCTGCGGGATCGAAACACCTGCGCAAAGCGCACCGCGGCCTCCACAGCTTGGCCCGTCTCCACCAACTGGTCCACCAAGCCGATGCGGTGGGCCTCCTCGGCCGAGATCGGCTCCCCGGTGAAGATCATCGCCTTCGCACGGCTCACCCCGACGAGGCGCGGCAACCGCTGGGTCCCGCCCGCGCCCGGGAACAATCCCAGCTTCACCTCGGGAAATCCCAGCTGGACCTGCGATTCGGCGATGCGGAAGTCGCACGCCAACGCCAGTTCCAATCCGCCGCCGAGGGTCACCCCGTTGAGCGCGGCGATGGTCGGTTTGCGGCAGGCGGCCAGCGCATCGAGTGAGGCGTCCAGCTCCAACGCCAGCTCCTCCGCTCCACCCTCCGCCAACAACGGCGGGAACTCCTTGATGTTGGCGCCGGCGACGAACGCCCGATCGCCCGCGCCGGTCACCACCAGGGCCACCACGTCCTCACGCCCCGCCGCCTCTTCCACCGCGGCGCGCAACTTGGCTCCCATCTCCCGCGACAGCACGTTGAGCGGCGGGTTGTCCATCGTCAACACCGCCACCTGGTCCACGACCTGCACCCGCACTTCCGCCACGGAAATTCCTCCCCTCACACGTCCGTTTCCTAATACCGCTTCCACTCGTCCGGATCTTCCACCGGCGGATGCTTCCGCCGCCGCCACCAGCGCAGGACGTACCGCACCGCCAGCACCAGCAGGCACAGCGCAACGACCGCGCCTCCGATCCAGCGCGCCCTGGGCCACGCGAATCGGCGCGCGATGAGGTCAAACAGTTCCCACCCGCCGATGGCGAAGGCGGCGAACATCCAATCGGGCCACCCGTAGTTCATATCTGCCCCCTGCGACTCAGTCGAAATCGAACAACCGCAGCTGCTCGGCCGGCTCTTCCCGGCGCAGAGGGTTCTCCCGCACCGTGAAACCCAACAGATCCAGCCAGTCCAGGGCGTTGCGAATGGCGTAATCGCCCTGGTTGTTGTTCATCAGAATGTGCACCGCGCTCGCCTCCTCCGCCCAACGGCGGACGTGCGGCAGAAACGCCGCGAGCTCCTCGCGCGTGTACAGATAGTCAAACCGCTGCTGGGACGACGTCAGCCCCTTCTGGTACCACGTCTTGTCATTGCGGCCGTGCAACCGAAAGACCACCAGGCGCGGCTGGGTGACATCCGGGACGAACGGGATGGTCCCCTGCCCGACCTGGGGCTCGTCGCACACCACGTTGACCGCCCCCAGGCGCCGCAGCTGATCCAGCGTCTCGGGGGCATGGTCGTCTTGCCACCAGCTGCGGTGGCGGAACTCCACGGCGAGCAGATGCCCCGCCATACGCTCCGCCACCTCGTCGAGATAGCGGCGATTCGCGTCCGAGGCGACGAACCACGGCGGGAACTGAAACAGAACCGCCCCGAGCCGCCCCGCCTCCGCCAGGGGCCGCAGCGCCGCGAGAAACGCGGCGAAATCCGCCGCCCGCTGGCCGGCACCCGCCTGCCCGCGGTCGTGCAGCGTCAGCGTCCGGTGCGCCTTGACGTCGATGACAAACCCGTCGGGCGACTGCTGCACCCAGCGCGCCGTGACGCCGGGCGTGGGGATGTGGTAGTACGGCGCGTCCGCCTCCACGACCGGGAAGTAACGGGCGTAGTACGCCAGACGCGCCTGCGGCCGCAGCCCCTTCGGATAGAAGCGCTCGTGATCGGCCCACGCGCACGTCCCGCACAGAATGCGCGATGCGGGGGCGCTCACAGTTTCTCCGACACCGCCTTGGCCTGCGTGAACAAGAGCAGGTAGTCGCGCCCGCCGGCCTTCGAATCCGTCCCCGACATGTTGAACCCGCCGAACGGGTGCACACCCACCAATGCCCCCGTGCACTTGCGATTGAAGTACAGATTGCCGACGTGAAACTCTCGGCGCGCGTACTCCAGGTGCTCCCGGTCGTTGCTGAAGACCGACCCGGTCAACCCGAACTCCGTGTCGTTGGCGATGCGGATGGCGTCCTCGAAGTCCTTGGCGCGGATGAGCGCCACCACCGGCCCAAAGATCTCCTCCTGGGCGATGCGTGCGTGCGGATCGACGTCCCCGAACACCGTCGGTTGGATGTAAAATCCATTCCCCGGCGCCTTGCCGCCGCCCGCCAGCAGCCGTCCCTCCCCTTTGCCAATTTCGATGTACTCGAGGATTTTATTGTACGCCGCCTCGTCGATGACGGGACCCACCTGGCTCGCCCCGTCCGTGGCCGGTCCGACCCGAAGCGACCGGGCCAGCGAGACAACCCGTTCCACCACCGTGTCGTACACGTCCTGGTGGATGATGGCGCGAGAGCAGGCGGAGCACTTCTGCCCGGAGAAGTTGAAGGCCGATCCCACAATCTGGCGGGCCGCCTCCTCGAGGTCCGCGTCCCGGTCCACCACGATGGCGTCCTTTCCGCCCATCTCGGCGACGACGCGCTTCAACCAGATCTGACCGGGATGAACCTTGGCCGCCCGCTCATAGATGCGGATCCCGACCTCTTTCGATCCGGTGAACGAAATGAACCGCGTCTTGGGATGATCCACCAGATAATCGCCGATCTCGGCGCCGCTGCCGGGCACGAAGTTGATCACCCCGGCCGGGATGCCCGCCTGGCGCATGACCTCGAGGAACTTGCTCGCAATCACCGGGGTGGGCGTCGCCGGCTTCAAAAGCACGGTGTTGCCGGCCACCACCGCGGAGCTGGTCATCCCCGTCAGGATGGCGAGCGGGAAATTCCAGGGCGGGATGATGATGCCCACGCCCAGCGGGATGTAGTGCTGTTCGTTGTCCTCCCCGGGGATGCGCACCAGCGGGTGGACCTCTCCCAGTCGGATGGCTTCCCGGGCGTAAAATTCGAGGAAGTCAATCGCCTCGGCCGTATCCGCGTCCGCCTCCGCCCAGGTCTTTCCGGCCTCGTAACACATCCACGCCGACATCTCGTGCTTGCGCCGCCGCATGATGGCCGCCGCCTTGAGCAGGTACCGCGCCCGTTCGGCGAAGGACTTGCGCTTCCACGTCTCAAACGCGGCCAGCGCCGCCTGCATGGCCTCCTCCGCCAACGCCCGGTCCGCCTTGGACACGTAGCCGACCACCTGGTCCTTTTGCGACGGGTTGATGGAGGGCGTCTTGGCTTCGGTGACCACCTCGCGCCCGCCTATGTAGAGTGGATACGTCCGTCCCAACTGCGCCCCGACCTCGGCCAACGCCTGTTCGAAAGCGCTGCGGTGTTCGGGAACGGAAAAATCGGTCAACGGTTCATTGACGAACGGTTGAACCATCTCAATTCCCCCTTCGAACGATGCGGATCCGGGCGAAGCCCTGAATCGCCCGCGATTCCCCAAGGATATTGTACCCTGGCCAGGTTCCTTCCGGCAAACGCGCCGAGGCAACCGCACATCGGCCCGTAATCAGAAAAATGGGCCCAACCCAATTGGATCAGGCCCAGTACCCGTGGTGACTCTGAAGCGCCCACGGGTCCCACCACGCGGGATCGGGGACGGAAAACGCGTGCCAAGGCGCCAGGACCGGATAGGCCGCGGCCCACCAGGGGGCCTGACCGCGCTCCCACCACGCGCCGTCGACATCCCAGACCCAAGCGCCATCGGGCCCGGTGTACATGCGACCCTTCCAAGACGGTCCCCACGCACAACCGGCCCGCATCCACCATGGCATCAGCGCGACGGGCCGCGCCGTCCATGGGATCCGCACCCACGGGTCCCACAGGACCTCCAGCTCCCCGTCCACCCACGGCGGCGTCTGCATCCTCTCCTCCATGCCCTCACCCCCTCGCTCCGCACCCGCAAAGGATGGTGTCAGGGCAACGTATGCTGGCGCCGGCCGATGCGTCCCGGTTCAACGGCTGGAGTTACCCACAATTTGGCATGCTGCCTCCCACAGGTCTTTGGCTCGGATGTCGGCGTCGACCGAACCCTCGCCGATGAAGACGGTTCGCGTCCCCGCCGCCCGCCCCGCCTCGACGTCCGTATCCCGGTCGCCGACCATGTAGCTGGCGGTCAGATCAATCCCGTGACGCCGGGCCAGCTCGAGGAGCATGCCGGGGCGCGGTTTGCGGCACCCACACCCCGCGTCTGGCCGATGGGTGCACGCGGCGATGTCGTCAATTCGGGCCCCCTGGTCGGAAAGCAGCGCCTGCATCCGGCGATGGACGGCCGCCAGGTCCGCCTCGGTCATGTACCCCAAGCCGACGCCGCCCTGATTCGTCGCAACGAACACCCTCCATCCCGCCTCGTTGAGCAGGCGGATGGCACGACCTGCAAACGGAAAGAGGACCAGCTCCTCGGGACGGTTGACCGGCCGCCGGTTATCGTTGATCACCCCGTCGCGGTCCAGGAACACTGCCCGCTTCACCGGCTGCCCACCGTCTCCGCCAGCTGACGGAACACCGCCGCCATGTCCGCATCCGCGAGCCCGTGGGCGCAGGACGCGAGATACAGCGTGTGCGCCGCCGCCGCCAGCGGCAACGCCGCCGTCCGCTCGTGGGCGAGCGTCCGCAACAGGTTCAGGTCCTTGGCCATGTGCTTCAGCGCAAACGACGCCGGAAACTCGTCCCGCTCCCACATCTCCCGCTTGCCGCCGAGCACGGGCGACCAGGTGCTCGTCTCGGACAACACCGCGAGCAGCCGTTCGCGCCCGAGGCCCAGCTTGTCGGCCATCGCCAGGCACTCGCTGGCCCCCGCCACGACGAGAGCGAGATACCCGTTGACGAGCAGCTTCATCGCGGCGCCGGAGCCGACCGGACCCAGGTGATGCACCGAACGCGCCACCGCGTCCAGCAGAGGCCGGACCCGCCGAACGGCTGCCTCCGATCCGCCGGCCAACACCACCAATTTCCCCTCCCGCGCCGGCTGCACAGACCCCGACACGGGCGCGTCCACCCATTCCACCCCCAGATCCGCCATGCGAAGCGCGAAGCGCTCCGTCTCGCTGACGCCGATGGTGCTGAAGTTGACCAACACCGCCCCGCGCCGCATCCTCTGGGCGGCGCCCTGGTCAAACAAGACGCTCTCGACCGCCTCTGCATCCGACACCATCAGGCACACCACGTCCGCGTCGGCGACCGCGTCGTCCAGGCGCGCCACCACGCGCGCCGGATCCACCGCCACCTCCCGCCGCGTCCGGTTGTACGCCAACACTTCGAATCCCGCCCGAGCCATCCGGGAGGCCATCGGCGCGCCCATCGCCCCGAGCCCGACAAAGCCCACGCGCATCGTCATCCCCCCACAGCAAGGGCGCCGGGATCGCCCCCGGCGCACTGCGTCGTCATCCCTTCGTCAATTCGGATTCGGCAATCTCGACAAACCGTCCAATCAACCGCACGAACTCCCGGGTGTCCTCCGGTCCCAGCTTATTCAGGATGGAGAGGATGCGCCGGCCGCGGATGAAGCGGACCTTCTCCAAACGCTGGCGGCCCTCTTCGGTGATGCGAATGTACACCACGCGCCGATCATCGTTGGACCGAAGCCGCTCCACCAATCCCATGCGCACCAGATCGTCGCATACCTGCGTCACCGCGCCCGGGCTCAACCCCGCGAACCGGGCGATGTCGGACGCCTTGGCCTGTTCGCAGTGGTCCAGAAAGCGCAGGATGAACACCTGACTTCCCGTGAGCCCGTGTTCATTCATCAGCGCCTTGGAGGCGGACATCACGCGCTGCAATCGCGCCAATAACTCCTCCATCTGACGCAGGTGTTCCGACATCCCGCCATCCGGCAGCGTACGCTGGGACTCTCCGTGCTGCAACGCGCGTCACTCCCGTAGTTCGTCCTCTCATCACCCATTTTAGCAATTGAAGTATTTGTCGACAACGACACCCTTTCGACTCAGTGTCCGCCTCTCGCCCCGTCCCCATGCGTCAACCGCGTCAACGGAGCCGACCCCGCCCCGATGAAACCCCGAGCCGCCGCGCGCCTCCGCACCCCGTTGGAGCCACCCGGCTCCACCCAAGCGCACGGCGCCCCCACTCCGGACAGGATTTCTCGAAAAATAACGATTTTCGTCATCCTCACCCTCGGATCGACATCATCCGCAAGAAAAGAGGTGCAGCCAACCCCGCGATGCGGTATATTCCATGCAGTGCGCAAGGATTCGGACACCCCCAGAGGAGGATGGCGCGGATGGCCGCAATTCAGCAGTGGCTGACCATCGGCATGTCGGGGTTTGACACCCCCGGATTCCACGACACGTCCCGACTGATGACCGCCCACGCGCCCGGCTCGCGGGCCTATGTGGAACCTCCGCCGCCCTTCGGCGCATGGCGAAGCGGATCGGCCCCTCTTTTCCGTTGGCGATCCCGCCGCACCCACGACACCTGGATCCTGACCCCTCCGCTTCCGGTCCCGAGCCGGCTCGACGTGGGCCGCATCGCACTGCGAACCCAGGCGCGGGCCCTGGATCGTGTCCTTCGCGAGGCGTGGGGGAACGACTGGCGGACGAGCACCGTCCTATACATCACCAACTGGTCGTACGCGCAGGAACCCCTCGTCCGCCTGCTTCGCCCAGTCCACCTGGTCTTCGATCTCGTCGACGACGTCCTCGCCTTTCCCTATTCGTTCGACCGGGAGCGGGTGCTGGCGCGCTGGCGCCGGCTCGCCGGTCAGGCAGGCGCCGTGATCGCCGTCTCGGACGCGCTGCGGGCATGGAGCGCGGCGCACCTGGGACACCCCGTCCACGTCCTGCCCAACGGCGTGGACGCGGCTCACTTTCAGCAGGCGGCGCCAGCGCCCGGCCTGCCCCCCGTCCCGCCGGGCCATGTTCGCGTCGGATTCGCGGGGACGATGAACCATTGGATCGACTTTCGGGCGCTGGCCAAGGTGATGGACGCGGATCCGGCGTGTCATCTCTTTCTGATGGGCCGTCGCGGCCACATCGACGATCCCGATCAACGCTCGGCCCTCGACGCCCTCCTGTCCCACCCGCGCGTGCACGCCCTCGGGCCCGTCCCCTACGCAGCGTTGCCGGCCCACCTGCACGCCATGGACGTCCTCGTCCTCCCGCGCATCCCGTCCCCGGCCAGCACCGCGTCGAGCCCGCTCAAGCTGTACGAGTACCTGGCCGTCGGCCGCCCGGTGGTGACAAGCGGGATCCCGGTGCCCGCCGATGTGGCACGGTTGGTGTACAGCGCATCCCCGGGGGACCTGACGGGTGCCCTTCGCCAGGCCATCGCCGAGGCGCAGGGCGACCTGCCCTCCTTGCGCGCCGAACGCCGGGCGTACGCACAGGCGCACACCTGGCAGGACCGGGTCGCGCGCGTGCTGGAACTGGTCAACCACGGGCCGGACCGGCACGCAGCCCGTGCCCCAAGCGCCCCGTCGATTTGATGGGCCCGGCCCGTCCGCATTCGCTATAATGGAGACGAACCCGTTTGGGCAGCCTGGTGGACGGACTGCCCAATCCACGCTGGGAGAGGATATCGTTGGCAAAACGCAACCAGCAGCTGTTCGATTACCTGGTCCAGATCGCGGACAACGTCCGCAACGCGGCCGCCGAGTTCGAGCGGGGCCTGCAGAACCTGTCCCATCCAGAAGCGCTGGCGGCGTCCATCAAGCACATGGAGGTGCGGGGGGACGATCTGACGAGCGACATGGTGTCCGCCCTCAACGCGACCTACATCACGCCGTTGGAACGGGAGGACTTTCTCGCGCTGGCGATGAAGATGGACGATGTCGTCGATGGATTGGAGGCCTGCACCGTCCGCTTCGATCTCTACCGGGTCACCTCCGCCACCCCGCCGATGTTCGATTTCGCGAGAAACATCGTGGAGAGCGCCCGCGAGGTGTACGAGGCCATCGCCAAGCTCAACGCGCGGCGGCTGTTGGACATCCGCGAGCACACGCTGCGCATCAACCACCTCGAGAAAACGGGAGACGAGTTGCTGCGCGACTCGCTGCGGGCGCTGTTCCAGGACCGGGATCGCGACGTGCTGGAGGTCATCAAGCTGAAGGAAGTGTACGAGATCCTCGAGGGCATCACCGACCGCTGCCA
>NZ_JAIMAV010000022.1 GCF_023511815.1 Alicyclobacillus sp. | reverse complement strand
GGTCGAAGGCGCTCGCCTGCTAAGCGAGTATACGCCCAAAAGGCGTATCGACGGTTCGAATCCGTCTCACTCCGCCAGATATGAGACAGGAGCGGCACGAAAGGACGTGCTGCTCCTTTGTATTTTGTTGTGCATCTCGTTTTGGTGTGCATGGCCCGCCTTCTCCCCGGCAACAGTATCAGGAGACTGTCTGTGGGAGGGGGCACGTGCGTGGCAGAAGGGACGAAGACCACGGAGGCCACCCGCATCTCGCCACACCTGGAGGACAACGTCCGTTACGTCAACGAACACATCGGCATCGGGACGAGCTGGGACATCATCGCCAAACCGTTCTCGTTCGGCGGCATCCGCATGATGTCCTACGTCTCCAACGGGTATTTCATGACCAACAACATGGTGCTGATCCTCCGCGACCTGCACCAGTGCGTCCGATCCTTCGTCGAGGAGAGGGCCGACAAACCGTTCACCATGCAGGAGCTGATGGATCACCTGACGCATCAGGTGGCGTTCGTCCAGGTCCAGGCGCTGGATCGGATGGACAAGGCGATTCACTTCATCCTCTCCGGGCCTCTGATCACGTTTTTGGACGGATTCGATCAGGCGCTGATGATCGACACCCGCGTCTATCCGATGCGCAGCATCAGCACGCCGGACCTGGAGCGGACGGTCCGCGGCGCCCGCGACGCGTTCACGGAGACCATGCTGATGAACACGGCCCTGATCCGGCGGCGACTGCGGGAACCCCGATTGCGCGATGAGCTGATGCAGATCGGCAAAAACTCCAAGACCGACGTGTGCATGCTGTACATCGAGGGGGTCACCGATCCGAAGCTGGTCCGACATGTCCGGGAGAAGCTCCGGGCCATCGAGGTGGACGCGCTGTTCATGGGTCAGCAGACGCTCGTGGAGCATCTCGCCGGCGTCGGGTGGAATCCGTATCCGCTGGTCCGGTTGACGGAGCGCCCGGACGTCGCGACCACCGCGCTGTTGGAGGGCCAAATCGTCATCGTCGTGGACACCAGCCCCAACGTCATCATTCTGCCGACCAGCCTGTTTCACCACCTGCAGCATCCGCAGGAGTACCAGACGTATCCCATGGTCGGGACGTACATGCGCATGGTGATCCTCGTCGCTCTGGTGGTGCATGTGTTTTTGCCGGGCGTGTTTCTTCTGCTCAACGCCCATCCGGACCTGATGCCGAAATGGCTGTCGTTCATGCGCGCGGATCAGTCCTTTCCGCTGCCCCTGTGGGCGCAGCTGGTGCTGGCGGAGTTCGGGCTGGACATGCTGCAGCTGGCGGTCGTGAACTCGCCGAAGGAACTCGCCTCCGCCATCGGCGTCCTGGCGGCCATGCTGTTCGGGCAGTTCGCGGTGAAGATTCATCTGGTCCAGGAGGAGGTCATGGTGTACGGCGGTCTCGTCGCCATCGCGCAGCTGGCCATGGCCTCCTATGAACTCGGCAGCGCCAACCAGATGGCGCGGTTTTGGACCATCGCCTGGACGGCGCTGTTCGGCGGCTGGGGATTCGTCATCTCCGTCCTCAGTTGGCTCGTCCTGTTACTTCACACCGAATCGTTCGGGTTGCCGTACCTGTGGCCGCTCGTCCCGTTTCAGTGGCACCACGGGTTTCGTCAGATCCTGTTCCGGCCGCCGATGCAGACGGTGGCCAACCGAAACGCCCTCACGAACGTCCTGTTTCGCCGCGGACCGCTGCGCCGCGGCGCCCGCTGACACTTCCGCAATCGGACGGGGCCCAAACGGATCCCCGTCCGCCCTCGTCTTTGGGCGATCACCCAGATTCCCCTCGGTGCATAGGTTATCGTGCGCGCCGAAACACCCCGCCCGGGATGTCGGGTTGGGGAGGTGAGGTGATCCGATTTGCCTGTGCACCCGCGTACACCCTTTCCGCGGCGGCCCGCGGATTTCGTGATCGATCAATACCGGCAGGGCCAGATCGCCCTGCAGGAGGCGCTGGTGCGCCTTTCCGGCGGCACCGAGGCGGACGCGCCCGCCGCACCCAAGGTGACCAAGGAGGCGCTCGGCGCCATTCTGGCGGAGCTGGATCAGCTCGTCGGGCTCGATCCGGTGAAATCGGTGGTCCGCGAGATCTTCGCCTATCTGTACATGCAGGAGCGGCGCCGCCAGCAGCACCTGCAGAGCGAGCCGGTGGTCCTGCACATGGTGTTCAAAGGAAACCCCGGCACCGGCAAGACGACCGTGGCCCGGATGCTGGCCCGGATGTTCCACGCCTGCGGCCTGTTGGAGCGCGGCCACCTGGTGGAGGTGGAGCGGGCGGACCTGGTGGGCGAGTACATCGGGCACACCGCCCAGAAGACGCGCGAGGCCGTCAAAAAGGCGCTCGGCGGGGTGCTGTTCATCGACGAGGCGTATTCGCTCGCCCGCGGCGGCGAGAAGGACTTCGGCCGGGAGGCCATCGACTGCCTGGTCAAGGGAATGGAGGACCACCGCAACGAGTTCATCGTCATCCTCGCCGGGTACGAGGCGGAGATGGACTGGTTTCTCGCGACCAATCCGGGCCTGCCCAGCCGGTTTCCCATTCATATCACGTTCCCCGACTACGACGCGGCCGCCCTGCTCGAAATCGCCAGGCGCACCGCGCAACAACGGCAGTACCAGCTCTCGGCGGAGGCGGAGGCGAAGCTGCGCACGCACCTGGAGCGCGTCCTCTTGGTCGCGGGCGGACCCGGATTCAGCAATGCGCGCTACGTCCGCAACCTGGTGGAGAAGGCCATTCGCCTGCAGGCGGTGCGGCTCTTCGACAGCCCCCGTCCGAGCCGGGAACAGTTGATGACGCTGCGTCCGGAGGACTTTCAATGGGAGGGGATCTCGCCGTGAAGCGGAGCCTGGTGGTCGGCAAGGCGAATGTCGGCAAGACGCTGTTCTGCATCCATTTCGCCCGCTACATGGGAATGCGGGAACTGCGCCTGTTGGTGCAGGAGGCGGACGGCCGGACGGATTGCCGCCGCCTGTCCGTCGCGGACGCGGAGGCATCGCTCTCGGACGCGCATCCGCACCGAACCCGCTGCCTCCAGTCCATCGCGCTGGAGTTTCCCTCGGGCAAGACCGCTCGGCAGCTGTTGTTGACCGACACCACCGGTCTGGTCGCGGGGATTCACCCGGACGGACCCTTGCGCGAGTCGATGGCACAGACCCTGCAGGCGATGATGGACGCGGATCTGATCCTGCACATGGTGGATGCCGGTGCCATCGGGCGGGGGATCGCCGGACGGGAGGGTGGGCCGGCGGGATGGGACGCGCTGGAAGAGCAGATCGCGTCCTTCGGCCTGCGGCGCGGTGGGTACGTCATCCTCGCCAACAAGATGGACCTTTCCGGAGCGCTGGACGGTTACCGGTATTTGTGCAGGCGCTATTCGAAGCAGCGCGTCCTGCCCATCTCCGCCCTGCACGGCACCGGGTTCCGGGAGGTGAAGCGGGTTGTATGGCGCTTTGCATGAGTGGGTCGCGCCGTTTGCCGCGCTGTTGCTCATCGGGGCGGCCATCAAATTGATGGACGATCACCTCGACGCCGAATACGACATCCTGCGCGGAGAACGCACCCTGGCCGCCCGGTTTGGGCGGGCCCTGCTGCCGTACGGGTTGGCCGTCGGCCTCCTGGCCGCGGCCATCGATCCTCGGCTCGCCTGCGCCCTTTTTTTCGCCAGCTACGCGGTGGGCATGTTCCACCAACTGCGGGAGCGGTTGCCCACCCGTCTGCCCGCCTGGGTGGAGACGCTCGCGGCCGTCGCCCTCGCCGGGCTCACCGCCGGGTGGCAAACGGCGTTGTGGGCGATCGCGGTGGCCGCCGTGATCGACTGGACGGACGACCTTTCGGACGCCGCGCGGGATCGATTGACCGGGCAACGCAACCTGGCCATCCGCATCGGGGTGGTCGAGACGACGCTATTGGTGCTGCTGGCGCTGTGCGCGGCGGTGGTGCTGGACGCGAAGGACACGGCCCTCGCGTTCGTCGCGTTGGCGGTGTTGACCGTGCTCTCGGAGGTGACCACCGTCCGCCTGTGGGACGCGGATGAGGGAGGGGATTCGCGGTGATGGGGTGGTGGATCGGGGTGTTGGTGTCCTTGGCCGTCGCCGCCGCCGCGTTTGCGGCCGGACGGCGGTCGGGCATTCGTTTGGGGCGATCCCTCGGGCTTGCGGAGGCGCCGATCGCCCTGCGCGAGCGCGCGTTGCGCGAGGGTGTCTGCCCGATCTGTGATGTGCCCGCGGGCGCGTGGTACAATGGACAGGCGAAACGAGACGGACTGGCACGAGATGGCGGGAGTTGACGCAGGGAATGACGCGAGTGGTGCTCGGCGTGCGCCGGGTTACGGGCGAACCGGAGCGGACGTTTTCGGAGCGGGTGGAGGAATTGCGAGGGCTGTGCGAGGCGTCGGGCGCCGAGGTGTGTGCGGTGTGCGTCCAGTCGCGGGATCGCATCGACGCCGCCCTGTACCTGGGACGGGGGAAGATTGAGGAAATCCGCCAGCAGGCAGAGGCGTGCGAAGCGGAGCTCGTCATCTTCGACGGCGAGCTGAGCCCCGCCCAGGTGCGCAATCTGGAAGCGGCGCTGGACCGGCGCGTCATGGACCGCACCCAGCTGATCCTCGACATCTTCGCCCTGCGCGCCCGCACCCGGGAGGGCCGCCTGCAGGTTGAAATCGCGCAGCTGCAGTACCTGCTGCCGCGGCTGACCGGACGCGGGGTGGAACTCTCGCGGCTGGGAGGCGGCATCGGAACCCGCGGTCCGGGCGAGACCCGGCTGGAGATGGACCGGCGGCGCATCCGCGAGCGCATCGACAGGTTGCGCCAGCAGCTCTCCGAGGTACGGCGCACGCGGGAGGTTCAGCGCGCCCGCCGGAGCGCCGCGGTACCGTTGGTCGCGCTGGTGGGGTACACGAACGCTGGCAAAACAACCCTGCTGGCCCGGTGGACAAAGGACCGCGGGGCGGGCGGTGTGGCCACCGGCCACGACCGGCTGTTCGACACGCTCGATCCGGTGGCGCGCCGGGTCCGCAGCCTCGGCGCGGGCGAGTTGGTGTTGATGGACACCGTCGGGTTCGTGCAAGATCTGCCGCACCTGTTGGTCGACGCGTTTCGCGCCACGCTGGAGGAGGTGCGGGCGGCCGACCTGATTGTCCACGTGGTGGACGCCACCGCGCCGGTGGAGCAACGCCTGGCGACCACGTATCGGGTGCTCGGGGAAATCGGGGCGTTGGACAAGCCGGTGCTGACGTGGTTCAACAAGATGGATCAGGCGGGCCACCGTCCGGCTCCCGACCGGCAGGCGGTGGTGTCGCTGTACGGATCCGCCGCGTCAGGATGGGGGCTCGCGGAGTTGTACGAGACGGTGGATCGGCTCCTCGCGCTCGATCCGGTCGAGGTACGCGTGACCGGGCCGCTGGGCGAAGAGGCCGTGTGGCGGGAGATCGCCCGAGCGGGAGCGGTGACGGCGATGCAGGATGCGGGGGCGGGCGAGGCCGAGGCGGTGGTCCGGGTGCCGCGGCGCTTGGCGGACCGCCTGTGCCGCCGAATTCTCGCCCGAAGCGCCCGGTTCCACGTGATGGTGACGGGAGGACGAGCGAATTGACGACGGTTCGGGAAGAGGCGATGCGCCTGGTCGCCGCCTGCCGCCGCGAGGTGCAAAAACGGTGGGCGGAGGTCGACGAACTGGCGCTGGCGAACCAACGGCGGGTGCTGGAGGCCCTGTGGGCGGAGGGGGTGGGCGCCCACGACCTGAACGGATCGACCGGATACGGGTACGGCGATGAGGGGCGCGACAAGCTGGAACGGGTCTTTGCGCGGGTGTTCGGCGCACAGGCGGCCTTGGTGCGGCCGCAGGTGATCTCCGGTACGCACGCCTTGCGTCTCGGCCTGTTTGGGGTGCTGCGCCCGGGGGATCACCTGGTGTTCGCGACGGGGACTCCGTACGACACGCTCGAATCGGTGGTCGGTCTGCGCCCGGCGCCGGGCAGCCTCGCCGAGTGGGGCGTCTCGCACACGGTGGTGCCGCTGACAGAGGACGGCGGGGTGGATATCCGGCGCGTGATGGACGCCCTGACCCCGCGCACGCGGGCGGTGTTCTTCCAGCGCTCCCGCGGGTACAGCGACCGCCGGGCCCTGTCCGTGGGGGACCTGGAGGCGGCGTTTGGCGCCCTGAGGTCTGCCTTGGGCGATGGCCTGGTCCTGATGGTCGACAACTGCTACGGCGAGTTCGTCGAGGACCGCGAACCGACCCACGCCGGGGCGGACCTGGTAATGGGGTCGCTGATCAAGAATCCGGGGGGCGGGGTCGCACCGACCGGCGGCTACGTCGCCGGGCGCGCGGAGTACGTGCAGCGGGCGGCCGAACAGCTGACGGCCCCCGGCATCGGCCTGGAGGCGGGGCCTTCCCTCGGCGTGCTGCGCCTGTTCTACCAGGGTCTGTTCCTCGCCCCGCACACCGTCGCCCAGGCGCTGAAGGGGTCCATCCTGGCCGCGTGCGTGCTGGAGCGGTTGGGGTTCGAGGTTTCACCGCGCTGGCAGGAGCCGCGGTCCGACCTGATCCTGTCGGCGCGCTTCGGGGACCCGCGGGCTCTGTTGGCGTTCTGCCAGGCGGTGCAGTCGGCCGCACCGGTGGATGCCTTTGTGCGCCTCGAGGCGGCGCCGATGGCCGGCTACGAAGACCAGGTGGTGATGGCGGCGGGGACGTTCATCCAGGGCGGGTCGCTGGAGCTGTCCGCCGACGGGCCGATGCGGCCGCCGTACACCGGCTACATGCAGGGGGGCCTGACGCTGGAGCATGTGGTGATTGCGCTCGAACGGATCGCCGAGGCCGTGCTGGCGCAAGACCGCGCGGAAGGCCGGATGACGCCGGATGGCGCCCGCGCCGCGGGACTCGCACAGCGTCAACATTCCTGACTTGTGGGCGCCACGGGGCGGGTGTTAAGATACGCGTAAGGAACGCTCGGAGGGATGCCCCGTGGACCTGAACACGCGCAAGGAGATGCCCGTGTTTTCCATCAGCGTGGTCCAGAAGCTGACCGGTCTGTCGGCGCGGCAAATCCGGTATTACGAGCAGCATGGCCTGGTGAAACCGGCGAGATCGCAGGGGAACCAGCGGCTGTTCTCGTTTTTGGACGTCGAGCGGCTGTTGCAGGTGCGGGAGCTGTTGGATTCCGGCATGAACATGGCCGGGGTCCGGGCGTATTTCGAGAAGAACAGACAGACGCCGCCCGGCCGGTCCGCGGAGCCGTCCGACAGGGAAGTGTTTCGTTGGATGGAGTCGCAGGTGCTGGAGCCGTCGTCGCGAGGGGCGGATTCGGAGTTCCAGGGGGACCTGTCCCGGCTGCTGCGGCGCAAGCCGTGACGGGGCCCATGGGCAGGGCGCGGGCGGCCCCGCACAGGGCGGGGCCTGTCCGTCGAATCATGGCAGAGGAGGGCATGCCGGTGCGCGAAAAGCACACCAAGGAAGAGATTCTTCAGATTGCGAAAGACCAGAACGTTCGCTACATACGCCTGCAATTCACCGACCTGTTCGGCGTGATCAAGAACGTCGAGATCCCGGTGGATCAGCTGCCGAAGGCGCTCGACAACAAGATCATGTTCGATGGCTCGTCCATCGAGGGCTTCGTCCGGATTGAGGAGTCGGACATGTATCTCATCCCCGACCTGTCCACCTGGCTGATCTTCCCGTGGGACTCCGGCCAGGGGCGGGTCGCGCGGCTGATCTGCGACATCCACCTGCCGGACGGCCAGCCGTTTCCCGGGGACCCGCGCGGGGTGCTCAAGCGGGTGCTGGCGGAGGCCAAGGCGATGGGCTTCGATTCGTTCAACGTGGGGCCGGAGCCGGAGTTCTTCCTGTTCAAGATGGATGAGAACGGGCGGCCGACGCAGGAGGTCAACGACGAGGGCGGCTACTTCGACTGGGCCCCGCTCGATCTCGGTGAAAACTGCCGCCGCGAGATTGTGCTGACCCTGGAGGCGATGGGGTTCGAAATCGAGGCGTCGCACCACGAGGTGGCACCGGGTCAGCACGAGATCGACTTCAAGTACGCGGACGCGGTGGAGGCGGCCGACAACATCGCCACCTTCCGCCTGGTCGTCAAGACCATCGCGCGCCAGTACGGGTTGCATGCGACCTTCATGCCAAAGCCGGTGTTCGGCATCAACGGTTCGGGGATGCACTGCCATCTGTCCCTGTTCCGAAACGGGCAGAACGCGTTTTATGACGAGCGGGATGAACTGGGCCTGAGCACCACCTGTCGCCATTTCCTCGCCGGGATCCTCGCGCATGCTCGCGGATTCACCGCCATCTGCAACCCGTTGGTGAATTCGTACAAACGCCTGGTGCCCGGTTACGAGGCGCCGAGCTACGTGGCCTGGTCCGCGAAGAATCGTTCGCCGCTCGTCCGCATCCCCGCAGCGCGCGGCATGAGCACGCGCATCGAGGTCCGCAGCCCGGATCCGTCGGGCAATCCGTATCTCACCATCGCGGTGATGCTCGCGGCCGGTCTGGACGGCATCCGCAACCAGCTGTCTCTGCCGCCGGCGGTCAACCGCAACATCTACGTGATGACCGAGCGCGAGAAGCAGGAGGCGGGGATCTGGAGTCTCCCGGAGAACCTGGGGCAGGCGCTGGAGGAACTCAGCCGCGACGAGGTGTTGGTCAACGCCCTCGGCGAACACGTCTTCACGCATTTCGTGGAAGCCAAGCGCATCGAGTGGAACCTGTACCGAACCCAGGTCAGCGAATGGGAGCGGGAGCAGTACCTCAACACGTATTGAGGTGGTTCGGGAATTGAGGTTGTTCGGGATTTGACGAGAACGCGGTCGGCCGCCTCCGGTGTGCGGAGGCGGCTTGATCGCGATGGATGGTTGATGCCCGCACCGGGGCCTGCGTTTCATCGTATCCCCCGGCGTATGACCCGGCATTGCGGTCGCGAACCGAACCGCGATACCATTCAAAGAACCCGGGCCGGTCAACGGACCGCCCGGAAGACCCCGATCACCTTGCCGAGAACGGTGACCTGCCGGTATCGGAGCGGCGCCATGGAGGCGTTCTCCGGCTGCAACCGGATATGGTCCCGCTCACGGAAAAACCGCTTCACGGTCGCCTCGTCCTCCTCCGTCATCGCCACCACGATATCTCCGTTGTCGGCCGTGGATTGACGGCGAACAATGACGAAGTCTCCGTCGAGGATGCCGGCATCCACCATGCTGTCTCCGCGAACGCGCAGGACGAACACCTCGTCCCCGCGCACCAGCCCCTCGGGAAGGGGCAGATAGTCCTCGATGTCCTCCACCGCCGTGATGGGAGCGCCGGCGGTCACACGCCCCACGACGGGTGCGAACACCACCCCGGCGGGAACGTCGGAGCGGACCGGGGCCGGGGCCGCGTCCGATTCCTGCGCGTCCAACAGTTCGATGGCGCGTGGCTTGGTCGGGTCGCGGCGCAGGTACCCCTTGGCCTGCAGCCGTTCCAGATGACCGTGCACGGTTGAACTCGAGGCGAGCCCGACCGCTTCCCCGATCTCACGAACGGAGGGCGGGTATCCTTTCTCGCGCACAGTTTTTCGGATGAATTCGAGAATCGCCTGCTGGCGGCGCGTCAGGTTGGCCACGGGCGGACCTCCGTTCGTCGTTTTGGCCAAAGTATACCATGTCCGCCAAAGCGGTGCAAACATTTGTTCGTATCCGGCGCTTGACAGGAACGTGTGTTCGCGTTATCGTAAAACCAGAACACATGTTCGGTGGTGAATCGGATGGGACGGACACCGGAAGGTCGGTTGGACGGACGACGGAACGTGGGGGCGGGGCGGCGGGCATTCGGCGGCAGGCGATGGAGGCTGGGGCTGATGCTGGCGGTCCTCGTCGGGTGCGGTGCATGGGGGTTGCATGCGCGCGCCGCACAGGCGGGCGCCGAACCGATGTGGTACACGGTTCGGCCAGGGGACACCCTGTGGACCGTGGTGGCGAGGGAGATGCCCGGAACGCCCATGGATCAGGGGGTTTGGGCCGTGATGCAAGAGAACCATTTGACCAGCGCCCGTCTGGTGCCCGGGCAGCGGTTGGCCCTGCCACAGGCGGCCCGATTGCCGCGGGAATGAGAATTTTCCCGAACGTCCGATCTTTTTCGTCAACATTCGCGCACCCCGGCGGGAGAGTCCCGGGCTCAGATGAGGCCCGCTCGTTCCAGGGCGCGGTACACACCGTCCTCATGGACGGGTGCGGTGACCAGGTCGGCCTGTTCCTGGACCTCCTGCGGCGCGTTTCCCATGGCGATGCCGAGGCCGAGGCCGCGAAACATCCCGACATCGTTGCCCCCGTCTCCGATGTGCAGCGCTTCCTCCGGGGGGATCTGCCACGTGGCGAGCAGGGCCTTTGCACCCAGGACCTTGTCGCATCCTCGTTTCTGGAGGTCCAGACCCTCCGCGTGCCATCGGTACAGCAGGCACTCCGGGAAATCGTTCTGGAGTTTCTGGTCCCAGTGGGCGGTGGCGAACACATTCACCTGATAGACCTCCGGCGGATCATCCGTCAGCTCCGACTCGCGCACCGTTTTCAATTCCGGGAAGTTGAAGGCTTCCATCATCGGCCGGTGGCGTTCCGGGACGGGGCGGGTGATCAGCGCGGCGTCCACCGTGTGCCAGATCACGGGCAGATGGAACTCCGCCTGCCACGCCACCAGTCGGCGCACCACATCCGCCTCCATCGGACTCCTGCGCACGGTGGTATCGCCGTCCACGGCCAGTCCCCCGTTGAAGTAGACGGCGCTTGTGACGCCGAGCCGGTGCTGCAGAGGGACGGTGTGCAGGATGGATCGCCCGGTGCACAGCGCGACCCGCAGGTCCGGATGGCGGCGCAGCCGCAGGATGGCATCGACCGCGCTCTCCATCAGGACGCCGTTGTGGACGAGGGTCCCGTCGATGTCCAGAAACACCGCGCGAATCCGGGTCATGTCGTTCGCTCCTTGTTGAATTCTTCCCCAGCCTCCGCTGGGTGGATCCGCCGGGATTCGTTGCACCCCGCCGGTACATCCAGTATTATAGCCTTTAAGCTGTAGGAACGGAGGACACAACATGGCCGTAACGATGGAGCAACTGGTCGCGCTGGCGAAACACCGCGGATTCATCTTCCCCGGGTCCGACATCTACGGCGGGTTGGCGAACACCTGGGATTACGGTCCGCTCGGCGCAGAGTTGAAGAACAACATCAAGCGCGCCTGGTGGCAGAAATTCATCCACGAGTCTCCGTACAACGTCGGGCTCGATACCGCCATCCTGATGAACCGGCAGGTGTGGGTGGCCTCCGGGCACGTGGGAAATTTCAATGATCCCATGGTCGATTGCCGCGCCTGCAAGGCGAGGCATCGTGCGGACAAGCTCATTGAGGAGGCGTTGGCGCAACGGGGCGAGGAGCGCATCGTCGACGGCATGCCGTTTCACGAGATGGACGCGCTCATTGAAGAATTGAACATTCGCTGTCCCGACTGCGGCGCACACGATTTCACACCGGTGCGTCAGTTCAATATGATGTTCCGCACCTTCCAGGGGGTGACCGAGGACGCCGCCAACGAGATCTTTCTGCGTCCCGAAACCGCCCAGGGCATCTTCGTGAACTTCAAGCACGTCATGCGGACCATGAGAAAAAAACTCCCATTCGGCATCGGGCAGATCGGGAAGAGTTTTCGCAACGAGATCACCCCGGGGAACTTCACGTTCCGCACGCGCGAGTTCGAACAGATGGAGCTGGAGTTTTTCTGCGAGCCGGGCGAGGATGTCCGCTGGTTTCAGCACTGGCGCCAATTCTGTTACGACTGGGTGCGGGCCATCGGACTTCGGGAGGAGAATCTGCGGCTTCGGGATCACGCCAAGGAACAGCTGTCGCATTACAGCAAGGCCACGACCGACGTCGAGTACAAGTTCCCCTTTGGCTGGGGCGAGCTGTTGGGTGTCGCCAACCGTACGGACTATGATCTCAGTCAGCATCAGGCGTATTCGCACGAGGATTTTCAGGTGGTTGTGGAGGGGCGCGACCCGTTCATTCCGTATTGCATCGAGCCGTCCATCGGGGTGGACCGCTTGCTGCTCGCGGTGTTCGCGGACGCCTACGAGGAGCAGACCCTGGAGGATGGGGACGTGCGCACGGTCCTTCACTTCCACCCGGCGCTCGCGCCGTACAAGGCGGCCGTGTTCCCGCTGTCCAAGAAGTTGGCGGACGGCGCGCAGGCGGTCTGGAAGGAACTCATTCAGGAGTTCCACGTGGATTACGACGACTCGGGGTCCATCGGGAAGCGATACCGGCGGCATGACGAGATCGGAACGCCGTTCTGCATCACGTACGATTTCCAGTCCGAAGAGGACCGGGCGGTGACCATCCGAGACCGCGATTCGATGGATCAGGTGCGCGTGCCCATCGCCGAGCTGAAGGACTGGCTGCGCGAACACGTGCGGCTGTGACGCTGCATACCGCCCGCCCCGGGAGGGAACGATGTCACCGGGGGTGGCGAATCATGTCCAATCAGCACACGGACAATCACAATGCCGAGCTGACGTTCTACGGCGCCTTGCAGAAGAATGGCGTGTACGAATCGCTTGTGGACAAACGCAACCTGATGGCCGACAGCACCGGTCTGACGCCCATCCCGTGGAAGCAGATCCATCGGGCGAACGTCCCGCATCTGGCAAGGCACTCGCGGTAACGAATGGACGACGGTGTCACACCCCACGGGCGGAGGAAGCGATTCCTCCGCTCTTTTGATGCCGGGGGAGGGGGCCATATGCAACGGGAGGCGTTCGGGGACCAGCGGTTCCGGTGTACGGCTCGGGCGAGCCTTGATGCGGGGCTCGAACCCCCGGCGGGGTGGCGGCGAATTCCTCTGTACGACGCGCCGCACGTGCAGGTGGAACGATGGCTTGGGCCGGACGGCCATGGGCGCATCGTCAAGCGGGTGGCGAGCGCGGAACGGGTGACCCGCGAACGGGTGATCCACACAACCCTGGCGGAGGCGGGGCTGGCCCGGGGGACGCTGATGGCCTGGCGAGATGCGGACCCCGGATGGCTGATGTATCGGGACGCGGGATGGGTGGGCATGCGGTGGGGAGAGCGGGAGGCGGGCAGGGTGATCGACGAGATGGTGCGAATTCACCGCACCCATCCAGCGCCGATCCTGGAGGCGCTGCGGACGCGGGGTTGCCCGCCCCGGTCACACACACCCGCCTACGCCGACGTCGCGGCGGCCGCGATGGACACCGAGGCATTGGCGGTTCTGGATCGGTGGGAGGTTCGGGTAGGCATGCGGGTCGGACGGTTCGCCCGAGGCCTGTGGTTCCGGCTGAAGCGCGATCCGATCTATCCGATCCGCGGCCTGCCGGAGGTCCTCTACCATGGCGACCTGCATCCAGGCAACGTCGTCTGGGACCCGGCCGGGCGATGTCCGGTCGTGATCGACTGGGAATTCGTGCATGTCCGTCACGCCTACTTTGATCTGTTTCAGTGGCTGGATGTCACCAGCCCGACCGCACCCAAGGTGCGGGTCGCCCGCCGGCTGTGGGCCCTGGCCCGGTACCGCAGCCGCCACCCGGAGGCGGCTCCGCCCACGTGGCGGCGGAACCGGTGGTTGCGCGGGTACCTGGCGTACGCGTTCGTGCACCTGATGTGGATTCTGCAGCGGATGGAGGAGGATCTGCGCAGTCACCGGCATCCGCCGGACGCGCTCGCCCGCCAGGCGCGCGAGACGCTTGCGGGCATCGGATCCATCGCCGCGCAGTGGCGGCGGCTCGGTTCCGAGGCGGGGAGGCCGCCGCGGGCCGGGGGATGACGATGACCCGCGGACGGCCTGGATTCGGTGGGGGATCAGTCCTCGGTGTGCAGACAGAACTGCCCCGCATCGGCGCCGCAGCTGGGGCAGACGGCGGGGATGCCGTCGTTCCGCTTGGCCAGCTCGCCACACTCCAGGCAGCGCCAGATGAGATGCATGTTGGAAGTGCGGACCTCCAGCGGGGAGCGCGGGTGACCGCTCTGCACCTTGGCTTCGTCGACGGCCCAGTGCACCGATGGGATCACGCCGTGAAAGCGGCCATCTTCGCCGACGACCACGATGGTGCGGTGCGGGACGGCGCTCGATGCGTCGTGCTGAAAGTGTTCGATCGCGGCCTCCGGCGCGCACAACAGGGCATCCGAGCAGCACAGTGTCGACACCTTGCGCCCCGCGTCGGCCGCATTGTCCACCAGCGAGGATTTGGGCACCGTGCCCATGTAGCGGCCGGTGCCATCGACCACCGGCAGGACATCCAGCTCGGACTGGGCGGCGTCGGCCAGGGCGTCGCCGACCGTCATCTCGGGATGGAGCACGACCGGCGCCTGCATCATCACTTCCTTCGCAATCATACCGGGACCTCCTCCACCTTGGGTTTACCGGGGCGAAATTGCCCGTTGGTTGAGATCATCGTCGCGGTGCCGAGGTGCGCGGCCGCGTCCTCCGCTCCCTTGCCGCCGCCCTGGCTGAGCTTGACGTGGTTGAGCAGTCCGCCCGACAGGAGAATGTCGCGTTGCCGTTCCGACACCTCGCAGCGCGCGATCAGTTCCTGTCCGGAGGAGGTTTTGACCCGGATCTCCGCACCGCGCTTCAACTGCCCGGGTGCGTCCTCGATGGAGATTTCCTCGTCCTGTTGGATGCGGTCGTAGTCCGCCTCGTTCTGAAACACCAACGGCAGGATGCCGAAATTGATCAGGTTCGCGCGGTGGATGCGGGCAAACGATTTGGCGATCACGGCCTTGACGCCCAGGTACATCGGCGCCAGCGCCGCGTGCTCGCGGCTGGATCCCTGGCCGTAGTTGCTGCCGGCGACAATCACCCCGCCGCCGTACCGCTTCGCGCGTTCGGGGAACTTCGGATCGACTCGAACGAACACGTACTCGCTGATGGCGGGGATGTTGGAGCGCAGGGGAAGGATCTTCGATCCCGCCGGCATGATGTGGTCGGTGGTGATGTTGTCGCCCACCTTCAGCAACACGCGGCCCCGGATGTCGGTCTCGAGCGGCCCCCGCGTCGGCAGCGGTTTGATGTTGGGACCGCGCACAATCTCCACCGATTCCGGGTCTTCGGCGGGCGGCAGGATCATCCCCTCGTCGTCGGTGTCGTACACCTCCGGCTCGCGCTCGGTCACATACGGCCCTTCGAAATCGCGCGGATCCGTCAGCACACCCTTCAGCGCGGACACGGCGGCGGTCTCCGGGCTGCACAGATACACCTTGGCGTCCGGCGTCCCGGAGCGGCCTTCGAAATTTCGGTTGAAGCTGCGCAGGCTGATGCCCCCCGACTTCGGCGCCTGCCCCATCCCGATGCACGGACCGCAGGCCGCTTCGAGCACGCGCGCGCCGGCGGCGATGAGATCGGCGAGGATCCCGTTGCGCGCGATGGTCGCAAACACCTGGCGCGATCCCGGGGTGAGTGTCATGGAGACGTTGCTGGCGACCCGGCGGCCTTTGAGCACGTGGGCGGCGATGGCCAGATCGTGAAAGGAGGAGTTGGTGCACGACCCGATGCACACCTGATCCAACGGCAGGCCCTCAATGTCGCGCACGCGCACCACGTTGTCCGGGCTGTGCGGCTGCGCCACCAATGGCTCCAGGGTGGAAAGATCGATCTCGATGTGCTCGTCGTAGCGGGCGTCGGGATCGGGCGCCAAGGCGCGCCAATCCGCCTCGCGGTTCTGCTTGCGGAAGTACGCCCGGGTGATCTCGTCGCTGGGAAAGATGGAGGTGGTGGCGCCGAGCTCCGCACCCATGTTGCAGATGGTCGCCCGCTCGGGGACGGTCAGGTCCATCACACCCTCCCCGTAATACTCGAAGATCTTCCCGACACCGCCTTTGACGGTCAGGCGCCGCAGCATCTCGAGGATGATGTCCTTGGCGGCCACCCAGGGCTGCCGGCGGCCCTTGAGGTGGACGCCGACGATCTTCGGCATCGGGAGTCCAAAGGGCCCGCCGGCCATCGCGACGGCGACGTCCAGTCCGCCCGCCCCGATGGCGAGCATACCCGCACCGCCGCAGGTGGGGGTGTGCGAATCGGAGCCGAGCAACACCAGGCCGGGTTCGGAAAAGCGCTCCAGATGCACCTGGTGGCAGATGCCGTTGCCGGGGCGGGAGAAGTAGACCCCGTATTTGGCCGCGAACGTCTGCAGAAACACGTGATCGTCCATATTCTCGTAGCCGGTCTGAAGCATGTTGTGGTCCACATAACTCACGGACCGGCGCGTGCGCACGCGGGGAACGCCCATCGCCTCGAACTGCAGATACGCCATCGTGCCGGTCGCGTCCTGGGTCAGGGTGTGGTCCACCCGAATCAGGATCTCGCGGCCCGGCTTCAGCGTGTCCGGCGGCGAAACGAGGTGTTCGCGCAGGATTTTCATGGCCAGACTGTCTCCCATCGGCCACCCTCCTTTGATTGGATCAAACGTATCATTGTTCCAATGCGCAGGGATTATGCACGAAGGTCGGGGGGCGTGTGCGGCCGACGAAGCCATTCACGGGTTGAAACACGCCGTGGGCGGGGCGTATAGTGATAGAGGACCATAGAGTTGGAAACTTTCAGAGTGGAGGCAGCCGTATGGACTTCGGTGTTCAGGGCAAAACGGTGCTGGTGTTGGCGTCGAGCAAAGGGTTGGGATTCGCGACGGCCAAGGCGTTCGCCGCAGAGGGGGCGAACGTGATGTTGACCAGCCGCAGCGAGGCGGCGTTGCGGGAGGCGCAGGCCAGGATTCAGCAGGAGACGGGCAACGGTTCCGTCCGCTTCTGTGCGGCGGACGTGTCCAGAGCGGAGGACATCGAGCGGCTGTTCTCGGAAACCGAGGCGGCGTTCGGGGGCGTCGACGTTTTGGTCAACAACGCGGGCGGCCCGCCGCCGGGCAACTTCGACACCGTCACGGAGGAGCAGTGGGTCGCCGCCCACGAGCTGACGCTGCTGAGTGTGGTGCGCGCCACCCGGCGGGCGCTTCCGCACATGCGCAAAAACCAGTGGGGGCGCATTGTGAACTTCACCTCGTCGTCCATCCGCCAGCCGATTGACAACCTCATCCTGTCGAACACGTACCGAGCCGGTATCCTGGGGCTGTCCAAGAGCCTCGCGATTGAACTCGCACCGGACAACATCCTCGTCAACGTGATCGGCCCCGGGCGCATCGCGACGGACCGGGTGGCGCAGCTGGACGCGAACCGGGCACGCCAACTGGGGACCAGCGTGGAAGAGGTCGCGCGGCAGAGCATGGCGCAGATCCCGCTCGGGCGCTACGGCACCCCGGAGGAGTTCGCCGCGCTGGCGCTGTTCCTCGGTTCGGCCGCCAACGGGTACATCACCGGGCAGGCGATCCTGGTCGACGGGGGCATGGTCAAGAGTCTGTGAGTGGTAACGGCCTCCCGAAGCACGGGAGGCCGCCTGTTCACCGGGGTCTTTGCGCGGAGGCCGGGGGGCGCAAGGAGGGCGTCAATGGGCGGCCGGCACCGGTTGACGGGCCAAAAACCGGCAGATGCGGGTGATGCCCTCCCGGACGTTGGTCTCGCTGTTGGCGAGCGAGATGCGAACCAGCCCGCGGCCATCCCGTCCGAACGCCTCGCCCGGCGCGACCGCCACGTGCGTCTCGGCGAGGATCGCCTTCGCGGCGGCGTACGAGTCGTCGCTGTAGCGCGAGACGTCCATCAGGATGTAGAACGCGCCCTGAGGGGTGTACCGGTACAGGTCGTGTGCGCGCAGCAGGGATACCGCCAGGTCCCGCCGCGCCTGGTAGGCCCGCCGCATGTGTTCCACCACGTCCTGCGGACCGGTGAGCGCGGCCACCCCCGCTTTCTGCGTCACACTGTTGGTGCTGGAGATGAGCGGCTCCTGCAATTTGATGATGACGCGCGCCACCTCCGGCGGGGCCACGGTGTAGCCGAGGCGCCATCCGGTCATGGCGAACGCCTTGGAGAATCCGGAGATGGTCACCGTTCGTTCCGGCGCAAACCGGCCCGGGCTCAGATGGGGCCGGTCGAACACGATGGCCTCATAGATCTCGTCGGAGATGAGCCACAGGTCGTGCCGGCGGCAGAAGTCGACCAGCTGTTGCACGGTCACCTCGTCGAACACCGCGCCCGTCGGGTTGCCCGGGGTGTTGATGAGGATCGCCTTCGTCCGGGGCGTGACCAGGTGCTCCAACTCCTCCGGATCCGGCAGAAATCCGTTTTCCTGCCGCAGGCTGTAGTGCACCGGCACCCCGCCCAAAAGCCGAACGTTCATCTCGCCGTTGGGCCACGACAGGCCCGGGACCAACACCTCGTCACCGGGATCGACCAAGGCCATGAGCACACTGGCGATGCCCGTGACCGCGCCGGGGTGCACGCACACCTGATCCGGGGTGACCTCCATCCGGTTGTACCGCCGCATCTTCTCGGCGATGGCCTCCCGCAACTCCGCAATCCCCGCGTTCGGGGTGTATTTGTGAAATCCGGCGCGGGCGGCTTCGACGGCCGCCTCGACCACGTGTTCCGGCGTGGGAAAGTCAGGTTCGCCCACCTCGAGGTGGATGCAGTCTGGCACCTGCCAGGCGAGGTCCATGATCACGCGGACTCCCTGCGGGGGCAGTGCGGCGGGAATGGTAGCCAATGGTTTCATGTTCAACGACTCCTGTTCACGGATTTCATAGGATTGCGTGGCATTTCGGGAATGGTGAATCCGCACTATTCGCAGTATAGCAGGTTTGCAGCGCGGCGGATACCCACCGTTGGCGCGAGGAGCCACCCGGCCCGTCCCCGGCATTCGCGGAGGCGCCGGATGCACGCGTGGTACAATCAACTCCAGAGCGAGGGGGCGACGGTGTGAGGGGCTTTCCATTGATGCTGCGGCTGGCGGGACGGACATGCGTGGTGGTGGGGGCCGGCCGGGTGGCGGCCCGCAAGATGGAGAAACTGCTTCGGGCCGGAGCCCGGGTCCGGGTGGTCAGTCCGGAAGCGGTGGAGGCGGTGGTCGAATGGGCACGGGCCGGGGTTGTGGAGTGGGTGAGACGGCCGTATCATCCGGGGGATCTCCATGATGCCTGGCTGGTGGTGGCCGCCTCCAATCGGACGGACGTCAATCGCGAGGTGGCCCGCGAGGCCAACGAACGCCGTGTGTGGGTCAACGTCGTCGACGATGCGGACACGTGCTCGTGCATGTTCTCCGCCAGCGTTCATCACCGGTCTGTCACGGTGTCCGTTTCGACCGAAGGCCGCCATCCGGGCTTGGCCCGACGGCTTCGCGAGGCGCTGGAGCAGGATCTCGCCGATGGCGGCAACCGGTTTGTGTCGCTTCTTCGTCAAGAAAAGTCCGTGCAGGAGGGCGGGTGACGCCGTGTCCTCACCGGAATCGCAGCCGGTTTTCGGCCACGCGCCGATACACGGCCTGCGCGATGGAACGAACGCCGGGGATGGCATACACGGCGCGGAGCCATCCGTAACGGGGCAGCTGGCTCAGGGCCCACACCACGCCGTCCGCCCCGGTCCGCAGCTCGCCCTCCGGCGATACGACATGGATCTGCTCCAGGACCGCTTCGGGATCCAGCGGGCAGGCGGAAACTTCGTCGGATCGCTGCGCTGGAAGGAACTCGAGCACTCCTTTGGGATCCCGCGATTGTAACCAGGCGGCGGCCCGGCGGCAGAGCGGGCACTCGGCGTCGTATAAAACGGTCAGGCGGGTCGGTTTCACCGTACCTCTCCTCCCATACATCCCACACGAGCTTACCACCGAGGTCCAAAAAGGTCATCTCCCATGCGCCCCGGTGGGGTTGCACGTTCTCGTTTGGCCATCCTGTGGGGGTGTTCGGTTGTCAAGGTGGTCGGCGAGCCGTACAATGAAAAAACGATGTGAGGAGGGAGGTGCACCATGGAATCCCACAGACCTTTGACCAAACAGCGCGAACTGGTGTACCAGACCGTCCTTTGCGGGAAGGATCACCCCACGGCGGCCGACATCCTCGAACGCCTGCATGCACAGGGACACCGCATCTCGTACGCGACCGTGTACAATTCCCTCCGCTATCTGACGGAAAACGGGCTGCTGAAGGAATTGAAGGTGGGGGAATCGGTCAGCCGGTACGACGCCCGGACAGAGCCGCATCACCACATCGTGTGCCGTTCCTGTGGCCGCGTCGACGAGGTGTTCACCCCCATCCCGGAGGCGTTCGTGCTGCAGGTTGGTGAGGACACCCAGTACCACATTGAAGAGATGGATCTCGTCATTCACGGATTGTGCTCGGCGTGCAAGGAGCGCAACCGAACCATGAAGGCATCCCTGAATTCCTGACGGCGGCGTCGGGTGCGTGGATGCCGTTTTTTATCTTTCCACCTCATCACATGCCCACGCCGATTGGCCGTCGCGGTCCGCTCCCATTCCTTGCATGTCCCCTCATGCGTCCCGACTTCCCCATCATCTATTTTTTCTCTTGATCTACCTGCCCACTTGCGGATACACGCGGTTGTGATATAGTTTGATTTAGACTTAGTCTAAATCTCGTATGGAGGTGCCTTCATGAACGAGCCCAAGCGACTCACGACCGCGTCGGGCGCTCCCGTGGCGGACAATCAGAACTCCCAGACCGCCGGACAGAGAGGCCCGGTGTTGATGCAGGACGTCCACCTGCTGGAGAAACTGGCGCACTTCAATCGCGAGCGCATCCCGGAGCGCGTTGTGCACGCCAAGGGTGCGGGCGCCTACGGATACTTTGAGGTCACGCATCCCGTCAACCGCTGGACCAAGGCGAAATTTCTGAGCGAGGTCGGGAAGCGCACACCGGTGTTCATCCGTTTTTCGACCGTCGCGGGGGAGAAGGGCTCGGCGGACGCCGAACGAGATCCGCGGGGCAACGCCATCAAGTTCTACACCGAAGAGGGAAACTATGATCTGGTCGGAAACAACACGCCGGTCTTTTTCATCCGCGACCCGTTGAAGTTTCCGGATTTCATCCACTCCCAGAAACGCCATCCGGCGACCGGTCTGCGGGATCCGAACATGGCGTGGGACTTCTGGTCTCATTCCCCTGAGGCGATGCACCAGATCACCATTCTGTTCAGCAACCGCGGGACCCCCAGGTCCTACCGCCACATGCACATGTACGGCAGCCACACGTTCATGTGGTACAACGACCGCGGTGAGGCCGTCTGGGTGAAATATCATTTCAAAACGGATCAGGGGATACAGAACTTCCGCCGTGAGGAGGCGGTGCGCGTCGCCGGGGAAGACCCGGATCATGCGACGAGGGACCTGTATCAGGCCATCGAGCGCGGCGAGTATCCGTCCTGGACCCTGTACGTGCAGATCATGCCGTTGGAGGATGCGCAGACGTACCGGTTTGATCCATTCGATGTCACCAAGGTTTGGTCTCACAAGGACTACCCCCTGATCCCGGTCGGCCGGCTGGTGTTGAACCGGAATCCGGAGAACTACTTTGCCGAGGTGGAACAGGCGGCTTTCTCCCCGGCGAATTTCGTGCCGGGAATCGGACCGTCTCCGGATAAGATGCTGCAGGGAAGGCTGTTCGCGTACGCCGATGCGCATCGCTACCGCCTTGGCGTCAATCACGCGCTCCTGCCCGTCAATCGGCCGCTGTCGCCGGTCAACCACTATCAGCGAGACGGGTTCATGCGCTTTGACGGAAACGGAGGCGGACAGGTGAACTACGAGCCGAACAGCTTTGGTGGTCCGGTACAGGTGCCGGACGCCGCGTTTCCGGCGCTGGCGGTGTCGGGAACGGCCGCGAGCCATCGGTATCCCAACGACGATCACTACACGCAGGCCGGGGACCTGTATCGCCTGCTGCCGCCCGACGAAAGGGCGGACCTCATCGACAACATCGTGTCATCCCTTCGGCTCGCCCACCGGGACATCCAGTTGCGAATGCTGGAACACTTCCGGCGTGCGGACGAAGAGTACGGCGCCCGCGTGGCGGAGGGATTGGGACTTGTGACGGTCCGCTGAGCGGCGGCTGTTCGGATTGGCCCGCCGATGGCTTCGTTCCAAGGCCGAACCCAAGGTGGAAGCGCCCTCTGCGAGGGTGGAGCGCCGAGCCGGCAGCGCGGACGCCCTGCCCCTTTGAAACGGCGGTCGTGAATGAACAGCGTTGAGCTTGCCATGCTAACCGTGACATCACGGCCGGTTCGGCCCTGGAGACGGAGGGACACAGGTGGGTAACAGCAAGACGTACAATTATCCGAAGGCGAATTCGACGCACACCAGTTCGCAGGCGGGGCACAGCTCCCGGGTCCAGTCACGCAAACCCGCACCGCACATGAAACAGAATTTGCAGCAGGAGGGCACGCCACAGAACTGACGACGCCGTCAGGCATGGTGACGGGGGCCGGCGGGGCGACGTGCCCCCCGGCCGGCCCCGCATGCTCGCCGATGCCTATCCCCGCACGGTGCCCGAGAACACCTGTTTCCACACATCGAGTGTCCGCTCGCCGGTCAGGGTGAGAAGTTGGTCGTCGAGTTCGTACACGGCCTGCGGATAGGCCTGTATCACACGCTTCCCCTCATCCGCGTCCAACAGGTATGCGTCAAACTGGATGTGTTGCAGATGCAGACCGCGGATTTCATCTTCCTCAATCCGCCGCGCGTCCGCCAGGGGAGTCCCCGACTGGAAGCCCGTCGCGACGATCACCGGTTTTACCGGAAGCTCGGACCAGTGTTGGTCCCACAGTACGAGTGTCCGTTGACAGTGCGGGCACCAATAGGCCAGAAACACCACAGGTCGATCCGCAGGGTGGAGGGTCTCCTGCCTCCCATCCGGGGTCACCACCGGCAGGGCGCCGTACAACACCGGATCGGCCGGTTTGGCGTTGGGGACATTCGCCGGGGTGGTGGGGAGCGCATCCAGCCGGTTCTGGAACGGTTGGTTGGCCGGAAAATGGCGATCCGCCTCGGCGCCATCGGTCGCGGGCCCATTCTGCACTGCCGCGGCATGACCACCCCCGCTCGGAGCGGGATGCGACGGGGCATTTGTGCCGCAACCGGCCAGCGAAACGGCGAGCAGGGCGGGGATCAGCCACCCCGCCGGACGACGGTTTGCCGGATGCATCGGATCATCTCTCCTTCGGCGCGCGGCTCGGCCCGCGTTTTTCTGCGGACAGCGTATCATGCGGCTTCCGGACGAGCAACGCCCATCCATCGTGCAGGTCGTTATAATGAATTTACAGACGGGTCTGAGCGTGTCACGAGACGACATGGGGCGTCTCGTCAAACACTCCGATGCGATGTTCATCCAACCACTCAGGTCCTGCGGAGGGATGTGCGATGCGGCAGGTGGACGAGGTTCGTGTGGCGGTCATCCAGGCGGCTTCCGTATTGATGGATCAGGAGGCGAGTGTGGAAAAGGCGTGCCGGTTGTTGGAGGAGGCCGGACGACAGGGAGCACAGCTCATTGTGTTTCCGGAGGCGTTTTTGTCCGGCTATCCGCGCGGGTTGACCTTCGGGACGGCGGTGGGACAGCGCAGTCCGGAGGGACGAAAGGACTTTGGACGCTATTGGCGCAGCGCGGTGAGCGTGCCGAGCCCCGCCCTCGACACCCTGTCCGAGGCCATCGCGCGGGTACAGGCGTACGTCGTCATGGGCGTCATTGAACGGGCGGATCATGGAACCGGCGGCACGCTGTACGGGACCACGCTGTATTTCGGCCCGGACGGGACCTTGCTCGGCCGGCATCGGAAACTGAAACCGACGGCATCCGAGCGTTTGATTTGGGGCGAGGGGGACGGGAGCACCCTGACCGTCATCGACACGCCGTTCGGGCGCGTCGGGGGTCTCATCTGTTGGGAGAACTACATGCCACTGGCGCGTGCCGCCATGTATGACAAAGGGATCGATCTCTACATCGCCCCGACCGCCGATGCCCGGGATTCGTGGCAGGCGACGCTGCAGCACATTGCATGCGAGGGCCGATGCTTCGTCATCGGCTGCAACCAGTACGTCACCAAGGAGATGTACCCGCGGGATCTCGCGAGTTATCACGAACTCGACAAGCTGCCGGACGAGATGTGCCGGGGCGGTAGCGCCGTCGTGAACCCGCTCGGCGCGTACCTCGCGGGACCGCTGTATCATAAGGAGGGGATTCTGTACGCGGATCTCGACCTCCGTCAGATAGAGGAGGCGCGCTTTGATTTTGATGCCACAGGCCACTACGCCAGGCCCGATGTGTTCACGCTGGTCGTCAACGAGCGTCCGAGGACCAACGTCCGCATCGACGGGTGACCGAAACAGGTTGAGGAGCCGGTGCCCCCCTGCCCCGACAGGTTTTGATTCCCCTTCTCAATTTCCCTTCTTTCCGTCGGGCCACCAACCGGACCACCCCGGGGTGGTCCTTTCTGCCTATTCAAAGAACACCCGAATTCACCTTACCCCGCCGGGACTCGGGGATTACGCTTGAACTGTACCAGTTCTGCTCACCGTCAGGGTGGGTACAGTTCTCCCCAGCTGTTTCAAGTCCCCGCGGTCGCGGGATTGGGGGTGATCCATCGTGAATGAACCGTCTGTTCAAAACGCCCATTCGTTTCTCGAAATCCGGATGGAATCCATTGGCGGCTTGGGGGCCAACCTGGCTGCCAAAATCTTGTCGGAATCGGGTGTGCTTCGTCAGGGATGGAACGGTTGGTACGCAGCGTCCTACGGTTCGGAGAAGAAAGGGACTCCGGTGAAAGCGTTCATCCGGTTCGCCCCGCCGGAGGTGGAGATTCGAGGAACCTACCCCGTCGACGAACCGGATGTGGTGGCGGTGTTTCATGAGGCTCTCCTGCGTTCACCGTCCACCCTGTCGGGGCTGCGTCCCGGCGGCACGTTGGTGGTCAATACCAAACGGTCCCCGGACGAGGTGCGGCGCCAGGTGAAGCGTGCGGACATTCACATCGCTTGCGTGGATGCCCTCGGCATCGCCCATCGGGAGGGCGCCCGGTTGAACACCGCGATGCTCGGTGCCCTCTGCCACGTGGTGCCGCAGTTGGATCCTAACGCGGTGCGAAGCGGCATCGAGGAAGTCTTCTCGGAACGATACGCGCATCTGTTGGACGCCAATCTCCGGACGTTTGAGGGAGGGCTTGCGCAGGTGCGGGAAGCCCAGGGAACCGGTGGCGACGCGTCCGGATTGGACAAAGCCCCACAGTCCCGGGTGTCTCCCGTGCTCGGGTACAAAACCCAATGGATCGGCGGTGCGATTCCGAGTGCCGGCAACTCCGTCGCCCGGGACCTCAGCGCATCTCGACAGGGCTTCATCCCGGCTCTGGATTTGGACGCCTGCATCCACTGCGCGGCCTGCGACCAGGTGTGTCCGGACGCGTGCTTCGTTTGGGAATCGCGAGATAACGGCCGGGGGCGCGTGTTCCAGTATCTCGTCGGGATCGATTACCAGTACTGTAAAGGTTGCCAGAAGTGCGTGGTGGCTTGTCCGACGCATGCCCTGTCGACCATCGCAGAATCGGACGCGTACGTGCTGGAACACCGCGTGGCGCACCGGCTTCACGAGCGGGAGGTGAACATACGATGAGCATGCGTCTTCTCGATCATCCATCCACTCAACCACCGGCTGAAGGGAAACCGCTTGAACTGGAAGAGATGAGGTCGGGCAACGAGATGGCCGCCAAGGCAGCCGCTCAGATCAACTACCATGTGATGGGGTACTTTCCGATCACGCCGTCCACCGAGGTGGCGGAATATCTCGATGAGATGCGAGTTCGGGGGGAACACGACATCGTCATGATTCCGGCGGACGGAGAGCATGGCGCCGCGGGAATCTGCTATGGGGCCTCCACCGGCGGCGGCAGGGTTTTCAATGCCACCTCTGCGCAGGGGTTCTTGTACATGCTGGAAAACCTGCCCGTTCAATCCGGCACACGGTTTCCCATGGTGCTGAACCTGGTCACACGCTCGGTTTCGGGGCCGTTGAACATCCATGGGGATCATTCGGATCTGTACTACGGGCTCAACATCGGCTGGCCCATTCTGCTCGCGCGTGACCCGCAGGCCGTCTACGACATGAACCTCATCGCGCTACGGGTGGCCGAGCATCGCGATGTTCGCCTGCCCGTGATCGTCGCTTACGATGGATTTTTCACGTCGCACGCGAAGCGCCGGGTAAAATTTTTCCGTGATCGGCAGACCGTTCAAAACTTCGTCGGTCCGGTGCCGGAACCGCCGGTGACAACCCTGGATCCTCGCCACCCGGTCACGGTGGGTCCCTATATGAACGAGCCAGATTTTATCAACAACAAATATCAGCAGTCTCTCGCCATGTACCGGGCGGGGGAGGTCTTCCAAGAGGTGGCGGAGGAGTACGCGGCTCTCACCGGGCGCTTCTACGGTCCCCTGGACCTGTATCGGATGGAGGATGCGGAGGTGGCTCTGTTCATCCTCAATTCGGCCGCTGAGACCGCGCGCGCGGCGGTCGATGAGCTCCGCGCAAGCGGTGTCCGGGCCGGGATTGTCTCGCCGAACCTCATTCGGCCCTTTCCGCTGCGAGCCGTTCAGGAAGCACTTGCCCACGTCAGAGTGGTCCTGGTGGCGGAACGCGCGGATTCGTACGGTGGACACGGGCCGAACCTGACCCATGAGGTCAAGGCGGCGCTGCAGGAGATCCACGCACCCGTCCATGTCCTCTCACGCGTCTTTGGCCTCGGCGGCCGCGAGTTTTACCCGCAGGACGCGATGAATCTGTTCGGTGAGTGCCTCGGGTGGCTGCAGGGGGCGGACGTACCCTCGTTTGATTACTACGGGGTCGAACCGGGCGACGAAGACGCCGTGCCATTCGCTCCCGGCCTGCCGCCCCTGACCCGTGAGCAGACCACCGGGTTCATCTCGGTCGATCGGGATGAATCCACGGGTCGTCTCCGCGTGAAAGCACCCAATCTGCGCGCGCTCACCGCGAAACCCCGGCGTCTGGCGCCCGGACACGGGGCCTGCCCTGGTTGCGGCATCTTCCCGGGTGTGGAGACGTTCCTAAAAGGCATCGAGGGTGACGTGGTGGTGTTGTATCAGACCGGCTGCGCCATGGTGACCACGACGGGTTACCCCTACACCTCTCATCGGGTCACGTATTTGCACAATCTGTTCCAGAACGGGGCGGCGACCTTATCCGGCCTGGTTGAGATGTTCTGGGAGAAAAAGCGCCGCGGGGAGATTCCGGTGGGGGACGACATCACGTTCATCATGGTCACCGGCGACGGCGGGATGGACATCGGCATGGGTCCAGCGCTGGGGGCGGCGCTGAGAAACCACCGCATGATCATCCTGGAATACGACAACGAGGGGTATATGAATACCGGCGCCCAACTGTCCTATTCAACGCCGCTCGGACACCGGACGTCGACCTCCGGCGTCGGTGAAAAGGGGCAGGGGAAATCCTTCCCACACAAGGATACACCTCAGATCATGGCGGCTGCGAACATTCCGTACGTGTTCACGGGAAGCGAGGCGTTTCCGCAGGATCTCATCCAAAAAGCGGCCAAGGCGCAGTGGTACGCGAAGCACGAGGGATTGGTGTACGGAAAAATTTTGATTGCGTGCCCGCTCAACTGGCAATCGCCGGATGATCAGGGCAACGTCATCGTCGGCGCGGCCGTCCGGTGTTGCTTCTTCCCGTTGTACGAGGTGGAGCACGGGAAAACGACCATCACCTACGATCCGGAGGCCAAAGGGGAACGAATTCCGGTATCCGATTGGCTGAAGAGGATGGGCAAGACCCGACACATGCTCCGACCTGAAAACCGGGCGCTGTTGGAGCAATTCGAAGCAGAGGTGGAGCGCCGCTGGCGCCGGTTGCGCGCCAAACACGAACATCCGGATTTGTGAAGGACGTCTCGCGAACGGGACCAACCAGAATGCGGTCCCGTTCCGTGGCCGCGAATCCGTCTTCGTCTCAGCCCCCGGACGAATGGTCCGGGGGCTACCGTTCCTCTCCACCGGTGTGATAGAGTGGAAGGGAACGGTACGACGAACCGGAGGGGTGCGGGCTCCATGTTCAAGTTTGTTCACGCGGCCGACCTGCATCTGGACAGCCCCTTGCGGGGGCTCTCGGCATGGGAGGACGCGCCGGTTGACGCCATTCGTTCCGCCACCCGTCGCGCCCTGAACGCACTGGTGGATCTGTGCATCCGGGAGCGTGTGGCGTTTCTCATCATTGCGGGCGACGTGTACGACGGCGACTGGCCGGATTACTCGACGGGCCTGTTCTTCAGCCGCTGTATGGCGCGACTGCAGGCGGAGGGCATCCGGGTGTTTCTCATCCGCGGCAACCATGACGCGGCGAGTCAGATCACCAAACGTTTGGTTTTGCCCGACAACGTGGTGGAGTTTCCGGCCGAAGCCCCGCAGACCTGCCGGCTGGACGAACTGGGCGTTGCCATTCACGGGCAGAGCTTTGCGCAGCGGGAGACGCGGGAGAATCTGGCGCTGGCGTACCCGGCCCCGATTCCGGGTGCTTTCAACATCGGGGTCCTGCACACCTCGGCGGAGGGACAGGAAGGACACGAGACGTACGCCCCCTGCCGCGTCGATGACCTGGTGCACAAGGGGTACGATTACTGGGCCCTCGGCCACATCCACAGGCGGCAGATTCTGCACGAGCGTCCGTTCGTGGTCTATCCCGGCAATCTGCAGGGGCGCAACATCCGGGAGACCGGGGAGAAGGGTTGCACCCTCGTCACGGTCGACGGGGATGCGGTCCGGTTGGAACATCGCACGCTGGACGTGCTGCGCTGGTACGTCTGCGAGGTGAATCTGACCGGCGCCCGTACGGAGGAAGATTTTCTGGCGGCGGTCTGTGGCGAAATGGGGCGGATGGTCGCCGAAAATCCGGGCAGTCCGCTGGCGTTGCGGGTACGTCTGACGGGGCGGACCTCCCTTCACGGCAGGCTGATGAACGATGTGCAACGGTTCCTGTCGGAGGTCCGGAACGCCGCGCAGATGACCGCGGGCGATGACATCTGGGTGGAGAAGGTGAAGGTGGAGACCCTGCCCGAGACCCGCGCGGCGGTGACCCCCGGTCAGCAGGACGCCTTGGCCGCGCTGTTGGCTTCGGTCGCCTCGGCGGGGGAGGACGACACCTTCCTGGATGATTTTCTGCGACATGCCCGGGACATCCAGAACCGCATGGGCAGTGCGCTCAAGTCCCGCGGCATCGTGTGGATGGAATCGCGGGAGGATGTCGCGCCGCTGTTGGCGGACGCCGAAGCGCTCCTCCTGTCGCTTCTCGGAAAGGAGGCCGACTGAGGTGCGCATCCGGAGCATTCATGTGGAGCGGGTCCTGCACCACGATGTGTTCGATCTCGATTTCGGGGATCGACCGGGCGGCTTGCATGTGTTGTACGGCCCCAACGAGACCGGGAAAAGCACCCTTCTGCAGGTGATGCTCGACGTCCTGTTCGGGGGCAACATCGAGGGCGCCATGAAGGCGCTGTATCCGACCACCCAGCAGCGGATCGGCGGCGTCCTCGAACGGGCCGATGGAAGCCGGTTGGTCCTGCAGTGGAAGAAGTACTACTCCTCCCTGGTTCTCGCGGATGGCGCGCAATCCGGTCTGACCCGGGAGCATGTGGCGGAGTGGTTGTGCGGCTATGACCGGGAGCGGTTCATGCTGCTCTTCGGGTTCGATCACGCCCGCCTGCGCGCGGGCGGCGAGCGCCTGCTTCAGGCGGACGGACACGCGGGCGTCACGCTGTTCGAGGCGGGAGGCGGTGTGCAGCACCTGCAGCGCTGCCTGAACGAACTGAAAGCCCGGGCGGACGACCTGTGCAGGCCGAACTTCGCGAGGAACGCGGCGGGCCAGGTCAACCGGGCGTTTCGCGCGTACCGGGAGGCCGAGGCAAAGGTCCGCGCGCACGCGGTGAAGGGAGAGGACTGGCATCGCCTGCGCGACGAGACCCGGTCGCTGCAACGGGATCTGGACGCGTGGCGCGCACAGCGCACGGCCCTGCGGCGAGAGGAGGCACGGCTTCAGCGCGTGCAGCGCGTGCGCGGCGTGATGGCGCGTCTGGACGCACTGGCGGCGCAGTTGGCCGAGCTGAGCGAGGCGGTGGTGCTGACCGACGAGCAGGACCACCGCATCCTCCTCACCCTGGACAGACGCGAGGCGCTTGGGCGGGAGGTGGACGCTCTCCTCACCGATTTGGCGCGCAGGCATGCGGAGGTGGACGCCATGGAGGTGGACACCGCCCTGTTGGCGAACCGGGAGGACGTGGCCGCCCTGAACGAGCGGTTGGCCCAGTACGAGTCGTTTGTCCGGGACGATCTCCCACGGCTGTCCGCGGCGCTGGATGGCCATCGGCGGGAGGCCGAATCGATGCTCCATTCGTTGGCGCCGGACGTCCCGCTGGATGCGGCGGAGAGACTGCGCCTGCCGTTTGCGCTGGGGGAGGAGATCCAGCGGTTGGCGGAACGGTGGCGCAGCGCCCGGCAGGCGGTCGCGAGGGAACGCGAACACGTGGACGACGCCACGGAGGCCCTTGCTCACGTTGCGGAGCAAATCGCGCGCGTGGGTCCGCCGCGTGACGTGGCAAGGCTGCGGGATCTCGTCCGGCGGGCGCGCCGGGAGGGGAATTTGGAGGAGGAGGTGCGCCGGCGGGATCGCGATGTGCAGGCGAGGCGCCAGGCCATCGAACGCCTGGTGCAGACCCAGACGGTGTGGCCGGGGCCGTGGGAGGCGCTCGCCGGGTTACCGGTTCCCCTGCGGGAGACGGTCGAGCGCTTCGAACGGGACTGGACGGCCGCGACCCGCGCGCTGGAGACGACCGCCTCCGATCTTTTGCGACGCCGGGAGGATCTCGCGCGCGTGTGCGGGGAACTGGAGGCGCTGGAGCAGGCCGGCCACGTTCCGGATGAGGCGGAGCTGGTTGCGTCGCGTCACCAGCGCGACGAGCGCTGGCGGTCCATCCGACGGGTGTGGCTCCATCCGGAGGAGGCCCCGTCTTTCGGAGATCCCCTTGAGATGGCGGACGTGTACGAACGGGCGGTGGCGCACGCCGATGCCGTGGCCGACCGGCTGCGGGCGGAGTCGGAGCGGGTGACGCGGCGAGACGAACTGATGCGTCAACGCCGGGCCCGTGAGGAAGCGGTTCGTGAGGGCGAGGCCGCCTGGCAGGCGAGCCGGGAGGCGTTCGCCCAGCTTGAGGTCCGCTGGGCAGAGGTGTGGCGGCCGGCCGGGATCACCCCGTTGCCGCCCGCCGAGATGAAGGCGTGGCTCGCGGAGTGCTGGCGCCCCGTTCGCGAGGGCATGCAGGAGTTGTCTCACCTTTTGGCCGAACGGGATGCCCTCGAGGGGCGCCGGGACGGGTACATCCGGGACCTGGCGGATGAGATGGCGCGGCTTGAGAGGATGCCGCGGACCGCGCCGGCGTCGTGGGCGGAATGGCTGGAGGTCTGCGAACGGTGTGTGCAGGAGGAGGAAGACCGCCAGCGTATGCGGCTCGCTCTGGAGGACCGCCGTCAGGATGCCGAGCGACAGTGCGCCACCGCCCAGCGGCGTCTGCGCCAGGCCGAGGCCGAGGAGGCGGACGTGGCGGCGGCGTGGACGGCGCTGCGCCAGGCGCATCCTTCCTTGCCGGCCGATCCGGACATCGCCGCGCAGTACGTGTCCCGGGTGCGGGCGATGTTCGATCACCTCGATCAGGCCCGCCGCGTCCGAGCCGAGATCGACCTCCGTCTGAAGACCTGCCGGGCATTCGAGACGGACGTTCGGCTTCTCGCGGATCGGCTCGGGGAACCGTTGGTGTCCGAGGCGGAGTGCGCCAGGTGGGTACGCGAGGTCGACGCCCGGCTGAACGACGCGGCTGCCAAGGCGGCTCGGCGTGAGCAGATGCTTCGCGATCTGGCGGCGCTGGAGGAGAACCTCGCACAGCGCCGGACGGAGTTCTCCGGGGTGCAGGAGGAGATCGCCGCGTGGATGGCCCGGTTCCGCTGCCCCGACGAGGACGCTCTGCGCGCGGTGGTGGAACGATCCAAGCGCCGCAAACACCTGGAGGAGGAGCGGCGGCGGGAGGAGCAGAACGCCAGGGAGAGCGGGGACGGCCTGGAGGTGGATGTGCTGCGCGCGGAGATGGCCGAAGCCGGCGCGGCGGAGGAGGTCCAGGACCGGATCGACCAAATCCTGGACGAGACACGGGCGCTGGAGGCGCGGATGGAGGAGGCGCAACGCAGGCTGTGGGCCTGTGAACAGGAACTGGCCGCGCGGGACGGAAGCCGCGCGGACGCCGCCGACATGGCGCAACAGGCGGAGCACCACCTGGCCGAGGTGGACCGGTACTGGGGGGAGTACCTGCGCGTGGAACTCGCCCGCCGCCTGTTGGAGCGCGCCATCGATGAGTTTCGGCGGAAGAACCAGTTCCGGATCCTGGAGGTGGCCGGGACGTTCTTCGAACAGCTCACGCTCGGCCGTTATGACCGGCTGTTGGTGGATTACGAGGAGGACACCCCGGTCCTTGTGGCCAGACGGCGAGACGGGAGCACCTGCCGGGTGCACGAGATGAGCGACGGAACCCGGGATCAGCTGTTTCTGTCGCTGCGCCTCGCGTTCGTCGAACAGCATCTGGAGACGTCCGAACCGCTGCCGCTGCTCATGGACGACATCCTGGTCCACTTCGACGACGACCGCGCGCAGGCGACCATGCGGGTCCTGCAGGGCCTGGCGGAACGGACCCAGGTGATCTACTTCACGCATCAGCGGTCCGTGTACGCCATGGCCCTGCGAATGGCCGATTCGGGCCTGGTGCGCGGATATGACCTCAGCGGGTACCGGGCACCGCTGCCGTCGGAGACGACCGCCTGAGAAACCGGCTCTGGCGGGGGAGCCCTTTGCACCGTCCGGCTCGGCATGAAGCCTTCGGCTGTGCGCGCATGGCCGCAGCGGACGCGGACCCCGCCGGCCGGACGGGGGCCAGGCCGGCCCCGTGTGCGTGTTGTTTTCAGAGGATCCCGTGGATTGTCCCGGTTCAGAGATCGGATCTCTTGCGGATCGATCCGTTGTCAAAGAGGAGGTCTGTGCATGGTCATCGCCATCTGTGGTTACACGGGTCAGGGCGTCGAGACGGCGGGCGCCATCCTGTCCGAGGTTCTGCGCGCCAAAGGGCGGCGGTTTCGCACATGGCGCGATTTTTCCACCATCATCCGCGGGGGCCTGACCAGCTTCGAGGCATACGTGGACGAAGGGGCGGGCGGGGAGGCCCCCGCGCGCAGCGAGGCCGTCGATGTGGCGGTGGTGTGGGATGAAGCGGCCGCGGCGCGGTATCGGCACCGCGTGCGGGACGCATCCGGATGGTTCGGCGCCGCGTCGGTCGAATGGATCCCATCCGGCCAGCGCGAGTCGCTCGATTCTCTCGGATTCAATCTGTGGGCCCTCGGGGTGGTCAGCTGCAAACTGGGCCTGGCGCTGGCGGAGGTGGAGCGGGCCGCGCAGGAACATTTCCACCATCCCGTCTCCCTGGATCCGCTGCGCCGAGGGTACGAACGGGCGAGGGGAGGGCCGGGGGCATCGGCGTGCCCACCGGCGGCCGCGTTCAACCCGGTGGCGATCGAGGGCACGGGGACCGACGACGCGGTGGCGCCGCCCGATACGGTGACGCTGTCGGGGAATGACGCCCTGTGTCTGGGGGCGCTGCACGGCGGGGTTCGCATCTACTGCGGGTATCCCATCACGCCGGCCTCCGAGATCCTCGAATACATGATGAAGTGGTTGCCGGAGGTGGGGGGGCGCGCGTATCAGGTGGAGGATGAGATCGCCGCCATCCACATGGCCATCGGGGCCAGTTACGCCGGCATGCGGACGTTTGTCGCGACGAGCGGCCCGGGCATGGACCTGATGACGGAAGGTCTGGGGTACGTGGCGACCATCGAGGTCCCGCTGGTGGTGGTCGACAATCAGCGCGGCGGTCCCTCGACGGGCATGCCGACCAAGACGGAGCAGAGCGACGTGCGCCATCTCATCCACGCGGGCCACGGGGAGTTCCCCCGGGTGGTCCTGGCGCCCACCGGGGTGTTGGACTGCCTGCAGGTGATGCAGGAGGCCCTGAATCTGGCGGATCTGCATCAGTGCCCTGTGCTCGTGGCGCTCGATCTCGATCTCGCCCTCCGGCGCATCAGCGTGCCCTGGGACCGGGTGTGCGAGGTGTTGGAGCGTGTCCCTGTGGACCGCGGGCGGACCCTTCTGCCTCCCGCCGAGGTCACCGGGTACCGCCGGTTCGCACCGGAGGAGGGCGGGCCGGTGCGGACGGTCCCCGGGGTGCGGGGCGGGGGTCACGTGGCCAGCGGGGATGAGCACGACGAGCGGGGGTGGATGGAACCTGACTTCACGGCCGTTCGGCCGTCGTTGCACCGGCGGCGCCTCGAGAAAGTGGATCATGTTGCGTACGGGCGGCCGCTGACGGTCGTGGGCTCCCCGCAGGCGCCCATCTGTCTCGTCGGCACGGGCGCGTTCGGAGAACTGATCCATGCGGCGGTAACACTGCGTCCCGACCGATACCGCGGTGTGATGTTGCGGCAGCTCTGGCCGGTGCCGGTGGACGCCATCCGGCGGGCGGCCGCGGGGGCGGAAACGGTCGCGGTGGTGGAGTACAACGCGCGCGGACAGCTGGCCGAGCTGGTCGAGCGGGCGATTTCCGGGCACCGGATGCGGTCCCTGCGCCGCTTTGACGGAGAGCACTACACGGTGCAAGAATTTCTCTCCGCCCTCGAGGGATCGTTGGCGGGGCGGGCGATGGGCGAGGGGAGGGCGTGACATGGCCACGGATCTCAAGCTGTACGAGAACGGCAATCGGCCGACGTGGTGTCCCGGATGCGGGGACTACGCAGTGCTCAAGGCGATTCAACGCGCCCTGCACGAACTCGGGATTCCACCCGAGCAGGCGGTTTTGGTCTCGGGCATTGGATGCAGCGGTAAGATCAGCCACTACTTCGGGGGATACGGGATCCACACGACGCACGGGAGAGCGTTGCCGGTGGCGCAGGGCATCGCGGCGTCGCGGCCCGACGTCACCGTGATCGCCGCGGGCGGGGACGGGGATGGTTATGGCATCGGCGTCGGGCACCTGGTCCATGCGGTGCGGCGCAATCTTCCGGTGACGTACATCGTGATGGACAACGGGGTGTACGGAAACACGAAGGGACAGACCTCGCCGACCAGCCCGGTCGGGTATCGCTCGTCCACCAGTCCCCACGGCAACGCGGACGAACCGATTCACCCACTGCGGCTGGCCTGGTCGGCGGGGGCGGGTTTCATCGCGCAGGGATTCTCCGGCGACATCCGGCATCTGGTGAACCTCATTCGCGAGGCCATCACCCACCCGGGCTTCGCCCTGGTCAACGTGTTCAGCCCCTGCGTGGTGTTCAACAAGGTCAACGGATACGAGTTCTACCGGCAATCCGTGTTCTATCAGGAGACCCCGGCCGAGTCGGATGAGGCGTTCGTCCGGCTGTTGGCCCATCACCCCTTTCCCATCGGCGTCCTATGGCAGCGGAATCGCCCGGTGGCCGCCCGCGTCGAAGCGGGACTGGCCGATACGCGCCCCGCCGCGGACCTGCGCGCGTGGCTCCGGCGGACGTTGGCGTGACGCGCCGGTGATCCCGCGCATCCGGCGCGCACGCCGATCGGCGGGAATCGTGATCGCACGGGATCCCTCGCGAAGGACGTATCCGCCCCGGTGCCTCGTGAACCGGGGCGGGGTCCGCCAGAGAACGTCGGGTGGGCGGTGTGATGGGATTCCACGCAGGCGCACGGCCTGTGCGACGCCTTCATATAACGTCCGATAATATATAATCTGTCAATAAAGGATATTTGTGTAAATATACACTCCTCATTATATCCCACACATGTTACCACGTCAATCATGCCGGCGCACTCACTCGCCCGTGGATTCGCAACGAAAGCGGGGTGGGTGATGTGACGCCGCAAACCTCACGCCTTAAGCGCGCCGTAATCAAAGAAGAGTTGGTGGCTCTAACTGGAAATCACATTGACGCGATCATACTTAATCAATTCCTCTATTGGTCGGAACGAGTAGAGGACTTTGACAAATTCATTCTCGAAGAGCGACAGCGTTATCAGGACCGTGGTGAAGAACTGAACATGGAACTCTGCGAAGGCTGGATGTACAAGAAAGCAGAAGATCTCTCTGAAGAGACTATGCTCGGCCTTTCGAAATCTAACATGATGAAGCACATCAAGGCCCTCGTAGACGCCGGGTTCATCGAACAAAGGCGTAACCCGAAGAACAAGATGGACAAGACATATCAGTATCGTGTTAACATCGGGTTCATTCAACGGTCACTGTTGCGATTGGGCTATAGCCTGGAGGGCTATCGTGTTCCGTTGGACTTTATCGTACAAACAGCCGATGAACTTCGAAGTTCTAAAACAGAACTCCGAAGTTCTGAAATAGAACTTCGAGATTCTGATTCAGAACTCCGGAGTTCTAAAACGAAACCTCGGAGTTCTATAGCAGAACAGCAATACCAGAGATTACTTACAGAGACTACAAAGATTGATGATGATGA
>NZ_JAIMAV010000021.1 GCF_023511815.1 Alicyclobacillus sp. | reverse complement strand
CCCCCGCGCCTGGTGGGGGCTTTGTCCGGGTCTAATTATAACCGGGCTGGCGGCGGGGGTGCCTCCCGGGGGGCCTGCCCAAGCGCGGCGTCGATGGACGCCCACGGCGTCACTGATCCCCCGCGAAGACCACCTTGCCGCTGCTGTCCTTGGCCATCAGAACCTGCTTGGTCTCGCTCTTCTTGCCGTCCTGCGTCGGGACGCTGAACGTCACCACGTAGGTGCCGTCCCCCTGATCCTTCACGGCGGAGACGGTCGCCTTGTACCAGTTGAGCGGATCCGTCGAAGCGTCCTCGGTGATCACGAACTGGCCGTCCTTCTGTTGGACGTCCTTGAACATCGCGTCCACCGCCGCGGGGGTGAAAAAGTCGAGATACCGCGTCTTCAGCGTGTCGAGCTCCTGCTGGTTCTTCGCGACCAAGTCATACGTCTGGCCGCCGATCTTGACCTGGTCCATCGGCCCGTTGATGGTGGAGCCGTGGTGCAGGTCCTGCATCGCGGCGTGGGCCGCCGCGTTCACCGACACAAACGTCTGCTTCAACCCGTCCGTCACCGCGCTGGAACCGGCACCCGCGGTGTTCGTCGCCGCAGCGTTGGAAGTGCCATTCCCAGCCGTGCCGCACCCCGCCAGGACCGAGATCGCCGCCAGGGCCACCAGACCCGCGGCGCGCCGTTTCATCCAACTGTTCACGTCCAATCCCCTCTGTTCTATCTATTTCGATGCACGGAACTCATGATAGAAGAGGATCGGAGGTGTGTCAAACCTTGACAGCAATGTAATAGTCTTGTCAATTTTAAGCCGATTCACGCCTCGCGGAAAAACGGATTCGTCTGACGCTCCCGGCCGATGGTCGAGCTGCCCATGTGCCCGGGATAAATGAGCAGCGCGTCGGGCAACGCCTGAAGACGTTGGAGAGACCGCCGCATGGCCTCCGGATCGGACAGGGGAAGGTCGGTTCGGCCAATGGTTCCGGCGAACAGGGTGTCTCCCGTGAAGGCGATGTCCTCCCCGATGAGACACACGCTGCCCGGGGAATGGCCCGGCGTATGCCACACCGTGAAAGACAGCGACCCCAGCTTCACCACATCCCCGTCGGCCCAGAGGTGATCCGGCGCCCGCAGGGGCGGCACCGTCTGATTCAGCCACATCCGCGCCGATGTCGGCATCTCATTCCACACCGGAAGGTCGTCCGGGTGCAACCAGGCGGGCACGCCGAGCCGGTCGCGCACCACATCGACCCCCATCACGTGATCCACATGCGCGTGGGTGTTCCAGATGGCCTGCACCGCAAGCCGGTGTTGCGCCACGTAGTCGAGGACCGGTTCCACCGCGGTGTCGCCCGGATCGACAATCACCGCGCGGGCGCCCGGTTCCTCCGACTCCGCCAACACGTAACAATTGGACCCAAACGGGCTGATGACAAATCCCTGGATGCGCATGACCTCTCCTCCTTCGCGGGTTCCATGCCTGTCCAACGCGCGCCCACACCGAGCGATGGGCGGAGATCCGGACGGGCGCCGGTCAGAACAACCGCTGGCTGTCGAGCAGGATGGTGACGGGCCCGTCATTGACCAGCGAGACCTCCATCATCGCTCCGAACCGGCCCGTCTCCACCCGCAGGCCGTACTCGCGCAGATGCGCGTTGAATTGCTCGTACAGCGCCTCCGCCTCCTCCGGGCGCGCCGCCTCCATGTAGTTGGGACGGCGCCCCTTGCGGACATCCCCGTACAGGGTGAACTGCGAGATGGACAACACCGCGCCGCCCGCCTCCCTCACGTCGCGGTTCATCTTCCCCGTCTCATCTGGAAAGACGCGCAGATGCGCGACCTTGTCCGCGAGATACCGGGCGTCCTCCGCCGTATCTCCGGTGCGCACCCCGAGCAACACCACCAATCCGAACGGCACCCGCCCGACCACCTCCCCGTCCACCCGGACGCTGGCCGGGCCGCTGCGCTGAACGACCGCTCGCATCTCATTCCTCCTTGTTCCACCGTCGCTCGATCCGACCGCCCGCAATGCACCAAGGCCATCGGTTCACTGGACGATGCGGCGCACGCTGTGCACGTCCTTGATGCGCTTCAACCGCTCCACCACGGTCCGCAGGTGGTCGAGATTGCGAATCCGCACCGTCAGGTTGACGTGGGCAATCCGCTTGTCGTCCGCCCGCGCGTGCACCGCCTGGATGTCGGTCTTCGTCTCCGCCACCGCGTTCATCACCTCGTTGATGAGCCCGTGGCGATCCATGGAGATGAGCTCGATGTCCACCGGATAGGATTGATCCGGCGCGCCCACCCACTCGACTTCCATCACCCGCTCCTGGTCGGCCTTCAGTTGCAGCGCGTTCGGACAGTCCGCGCGGTGGACGGATACGCCGCGCCCGCGTGTGACGAACCCGATGATCTCATCCCCCGGAACCGGATTGCAGCAGCGGGCGAACCGGATGAGGAGGTTGTCCACGCCGCGCACCCGCACGCCGCTGTGCGACGGTTTGCCGCGATCCCGGCCTTCCAACGACACCCGGTCCACCGCGGCGTCGGCGTGATCGCGCCGATACCGCTCCACAAGGCGCGTGACCACCTGCACCGGCGAGAGCCCGCCGTAGCCCACCGCGGCGTACAGGTCGTCCTCCTTGGAGAAGTTGAACTTCTGCAGGACGTCCGCCATGTACGCGGGGGTCATCAGCTGGTGGGGCTCCAGGCGCTGGCGCGACAGTTCCTTCTCAATCAGGTCGCGTCCCCGGGCGATGTTCTCCTCGCGCTTCTCCTTCTTGAACCAGGCTCGGATCTTGCTCTTGGCCTGCGAGGATTGGACAATCTTCAGCCAATCGCGGCTCGGTCCGTAGCTGTGTTTGGAGGTCAGGACCTCGACGATGTCGCCCGTGCGCAGCCGGTAGTCGAGCGGGACAATCTTCCCGTTGACCTTCGCACCGATGCAGCGGTTTCCGATGTCGGTGTGGATGCGGTAGGCGAAGTCAATCGGAACCGACCCGGCCGGGAGTTCAATCACATCCCCCTTGGGCGTGAAGACGAACACCTCGTCCGAGAACAGGTCAATTTTGAGCGTCTCCATGAACTCCTGGGCATCCCGGAAATCCTGTTGCCACTCCAGCACCTCGCGGAACCAGGCGAGCTTCTGCGCGAACTTGCCCTCCGCCTTCTGGCCGCCCTCCTTGTACACCCAGTGCGCCGCGATGCCGTACTCCGCCGTCTGGTGCATCTCCCAGGTGCGGATCTGAATCTCCAGCGGTTCCCCGCGCGGACCGATGACCGTGGTGTGCAGGCTCTGGTACATGTTCGCCTTCGGCATCGCGATGTAATCCTTGAACCGGCCGGGCATCGGCTTCCACATGGTGTGCACCACGCCGAGCACCCCGTAACAGTCCTTGACGCTGTCGACAATCACCCGGATGGCAAACAGGTCGTAGATCTCGTTGAACTCCTTGTTCTGGGTGACCATCTTCCGATATATGCTGTAGATGTGCTTGGCGCGGCCGGAGACCTCGGCCTGGATGTCAATCTCGCGCAGCTTCTCCCGCAACACCTGAATGACCTCGCCCACATACGTCTCGCGTTCCTTGCGCTTTTGGGCCATCAGGTTGACAATCCGATAGTACTGCTGGGGGTTGAGGTAACGGAGCGAAAGGTCCTCGAGTTCCCACTTGAGCGTGTAGATGCCGAGCCGGTGGGCGAGCGGCGCGAAGATCTCGAGCGTCTCGCGCGCTGTGCGAAGCTGCTTCTCGGGGGGTTGATAGCGCAGGGTGCGCATGTTGTGGAGTCGATCCGCCAGTTTGATGAGCAGCACGCGGATGTCCTTGGCCATGGCCATGAACATCTTGCGCAGATTCTCCGCCTGCTGTTCCTCCGTCGAATCGAACTTGATCCGTTTGAGCTTCGTGACGCCATCCACCAGGGTGGCGACCTCGGCACCGAACTGGCGCACGATCTCCTCGTCCGTCGCCTTCGTGTCCTCGACGACGTCGTGCAACAGCGCCGCCGCCAGCGTGGTCGCGTCCAAACGCAGGTCGGCGAGGATCATCGCCACGGCCACAGGATGCGTGATGTAGGGCTCCCCGGACCGGCGCAGCTGCCCGCGATGCGCCTCTTCGGCGTACCGGTACGCCCGCCGAATCAGCTCCAGGTCCTCCGCTTTGGCGTAAGACGCCACCTTCTCACACAGCTGCTCGATGTCCATCGGCTCACCCCCGTCCTCCCGCGACATCCAACTCAGTCGTAATGGATCAACGTCCGGATGGGCAATCCCTCCAGGCGCCGGCGGCCGCCGAGCGCGCCCAACTCAATCAGAAACGCCGCGCCGACCACCTGGCCGCCCAGTTTGCGCACCAACTCCACCGTGGCGGCCATCGTTCCGCCGGTGGCCAGAAGGTCGTCCGCGACAATCACCCGTTGCCCCGGCTCGACGCCGTCCGCGTGGATCTCCAGGACGTCGGTTCCGTATTCGAGCGCGTACTCCACCGCCACCGTCCGATGCGGCAGTTTGCCCCGCTTGCGAACCGGCACGAAACCGGCCCCGAGCGCGTAGGCCAGCGGCGCCCCCACGACGAACCCGCGGGCTTCGGGGCCGACCACGCACTCCGCGCCGACCTCGCGGGCGAAGGTGGCCAGCTCGTCGATGGCCTGGCGGTACGCGGCCCCGTCCGCCAACAGCGGGGTGATGTCCTTAAACCGGATTCCCGGCTGCGGGAAATCCGGAATCTCCCGGATCTTGCTCTCCAAATCCATATGTTCGCTCCTCACGCTTCGCGGCGCCGACCGGCCTGCCGCAGGTGCGATTGATAATGCAAAGATTCCCGCAGATCCTTGGCGTCTGCATGGTCAACAACATGATACGCGCTCTCCCGATGGTGAGCAAACCCGAGTTCGACAAACGTGTCGAGCATCAGACGCGCATCCGCCGCCGTCCAACGGGGACCGAGCCGGTGAAGGTCCTCGTCCATCAGCCGGCGGCGCGCCCGCAACAGCCGGTACACCGCCCCGAAATCCTCGCGCATCAGCGGACGGTGCAGGCGCCGCCCCGTCGTAACGCGAAGCTGCGGGCGAACCATTCCCTGCCATTCGTTTCGGTCCAGACGGCACACCGCTCCGATGACGTCCCCGGGCTGCCAACCGTGCGCTTCGTCGGGTGCGCGAAACCACACCAATTCCGCCTCGTGGCGCCCCTCCCGCACACGCAACCGAAGATGACGGCCGTCTCCGAGCGCCGTGACCTGAACCACCATCACCGGTCCGATGAAAAACAGAAACGGGGGATTGCCGGGACCGAACGGGGCGAACCTTTCCACCCACTCGAGGGTCTCCAGATTCGCATCGTCAAGCGGCAGATAGTCGTCGGCGATCACCGCCGCCTCGGCCGGCCGCGGGCACTCCAGAGCGGCAAACGCGGCGCGGAACGCATCCAGCGCCGACCGGTGCACCCCGAGCCCGATGGCGCCCGCGTGGCCGCCGAAGTGGTCGGTCCAAGCGGCGCACGCCTCCACCATGCCGTACAGGTGCACCCCCTCCGGCGCGCGGCCAGACCCCCGCAGCACCTCGCCACCGTCGTCGGCGAGCACCACCGCTGGCCGGTTGTAGCGGTCCGCCAGCCGTGCCGCGACAATCCCGGCAACCCCCACGGGCCACGGTCCCCACACCGCCACGCCCCCGCTGGGAAGACCATCCGCCCAGCGAGCATCGATGTCCGCGCACGCCTGCGCAAACGCCCGGTCCGTCTCGCGTTTGCGCAGGTCGTTGCAAGCCTCCACCTCCCCGGCCAACCGGGCCGCGGTGAGCGCATCCGGCGCCGTGAGCAGTTGATACGCCAGCTGTGCCGTATCCATCCGGCCCGCCGCGTTCAGCCTCGGGATGACCGTCCACTGCAACAGGTCGCCCGTGACGCGATCCGCATGAAGCCCGACCTCGGCGCACAGAGCCCGCCACCCCGGTCGGCGCGCGCGCCGGAGCCGGTCCACGCCCTCGACCAGCAGCCTGCGGTTCTCCCCGGTGACCGGCACCACATCGGCCAATGCCCCGAGCGCCGCCAGCCCGAGCCACCAATCGGCCGTCTCCTCCGGTACCCGAATCCCGGCCCGGTCGCACAGGGCGAGGGCGAATTTCCACGCCACCCCCGCGCCGGAGAGGGCCCCAAGACCTTCCCCGCTCGCGCGTGCCCAGTGCACCACGGCCGCGGCCTCGGGAAGCTCGTCTCCCGGCTCGTGGTGATCCGTCACCACCACCGGCATCCCCAGGGCCGCCGCGCGGTCCACCGCGTCGTGCGCGCGCACCCCGTTGTCCACCGTGACGATGGCCGCGCACCCCATCCCGGCGGCCCGCTCCACCAGGTTCGGGGAGAGCCCGTACCCATCCCGCACGCGGTGCGGCAGGATGACCCGACAGACAATCCCGGCAAGCGCCATCGCCTCGGCGGCGATGGCGCTTGCGGTCACCCCGTCCACGTCGTAGTCGCCGACCAGGGCCACCACACGGCCCTCCCGCGCCGCCGCCAGGACCGTGTCGATTGCCCGGCCCATGTCGTCAAACGCGAACGGATCGCTCCACGACACCGACCGCGGGTCCCACCACCGCGCCACCGCGTCCGACCCGATGCCGCGCGCCAACAACCAGCGCGCAACGCGGGGTGGCACGCCGCACGACTCCGCCAGCTGAAGGGCCGCTTGGTCGTCGACGGCGGCCGTGCGCCAAAGTCCTCGAGCCTGTTGGTCACCGGTCACCGGCCGCCCTCCTCCTCATCCGGATAACACGGATTGACGTGAACCAGGACATCCAGCACCCGCGGCTGCCGGGTGATCAACCGCTCCTTCACCTCGGCCGCGATGCCGTGTCCCTCCGCCACCGACATGTGCGCATCCACGCTGATCTTGGCGTCAATCACCACGTACCGGCCGTGATCCCGCACCCGCAACTCGTCGATGTGCTCCACACCGGGAACGGACAGGATGACGCTCTCGTACGGTTTGATGGCCTCTCCTTCGACGACGCGGTCCATCAGCACGTGCACCGCGTCCGTCGCGACCTCGTAGCCCATCTTCAAAATCAGCAACGCCACCACGAGGCTCGCCACCGCGTCCATGTGCAGCATCCAGGGCATGCCCCACGCCGCGCCGGCGCGCGCCATCAGGATGCCGACGAGCGCGGCCAGCGACGAGAACACATCCGAGCGGTGGTCCATGGCCGACGCCATCAGGCTGCGGCTGCGAAGCCGCCTGCCGAGACGGTAGTTGTACTGAAACATCACCTCTTTGATCACGACGGCGACCGCCGCCGCCCACGCCGCCGACGCCCGCGGCTGCTCCGCCGGCCGGAACAGGGCGCCAACGGCGCCCGCCGCCACATCGAGGCCCGCCGCGGCGAGCAGGCCGGCCACGATGAAGGAACTGATCAGCTCCGCCTTCCCGTGTCCATACGGATGGTCCCTGTCCGGCGGCTTGCGCGCCACCATCAGTCCCACGATGACGGCCACCGACCCGGCCAGATCCGCGGCGGAATGGATCGCGTCCGCCACCAGGGCGCGGCTGCCGGCCAGGATGCCGATGGCGCCCTTGCCCACCGTGAGCACCAGATTGACCAACACGCTGGCCCACGCCCCCGCCTGCGCCTGGCGATGCTCCTTGGCATCCGTCACGGACGCACCCCCCTGTCTCCAATCTGCCCGCGAGACACACAGCGCGCTCCCGCAGGAGCGCGCCCCGGACGAATCTCCGTCACGCCGTGTGTTTTTCCGCCTCCGCCCGCCGCATCTGCCGCCCTCGCCACGACACCCACAGCGGACTCGCGATGAAGATGGAGCTGTAGGCACCGCTCACCAGGCCGACAATCAGCGCCAAATTGAAGTTGTGGATGGTCTGGCCGCCGAAGAAGTACAGCGTCACGGCCGCGATGAGCACCGTCACCACCGTGTTGATGGACCGCGACATCGTCTGCCACAGACTCTTGTCGACCAGGTGTTCCAGGTCGTCGAAGGTGCGCGGCCGGGCGATGCGCAGATTCTCGCGAATGCGGTCGAAGATCACGATGGTGTCGTTGATGGAGTAGCCCACGATGGTGAGAATCGCCGCGACGAACGTCAGGTCGACCTCGAGGCGCAGCAGGGCGAACACCGACATCACGATGAACGCGTCGTGCAACAGGGCCACGATGCCCGAGATGGCGAACCGGTACTCGAACCGAATGCTGACATACGCCACGATGAACAGGCTGGCCAACAGCACCGACCAGACCGCCTTGCGCGAGGTCTGCTGGGCGACGATGGGATTGACCGTCCGCACATCCGCCCCGGCCGATTTCGGAAACGTCTGCTTCTCCGCCTGATTGATCTTTGCGATCTGATCCTGCGTCAACACCTCTGGGAAGCGTACGACCGCCATGTCATTGCGCGTGCCGGCGACCGTCACGCCGCCCTCGGGGACGGACAGCCCGATCTGTTGAAACATCTCGCGCACCTTGCTCACGTCCACCGGTTCGTTCAACTGCAGCTGCACGCGCGAACCCGCTTTGAAGTCCGCCCCCAGATTGAATCCAAACAGCAGGAACGCCGCCAGGCCGAGCACCGTGATGGCGCCCGACAACAGGAAAAACCAGCGCCGCCGCCGGACGATGTCAAACCGCGCCCTCACGACTGGACGACCCCCTTCCCGACGCCGTACCACCACGGCCGGTCGGCCACACCCGACTTGGTGAACAACAGCAGCATCGCACGGCTGAGGAGCACCGCGGTCAGCATGCTGACGATGATGGAGATCATCAGGGCCACCGCGAACCCGCGGATGTCGCCCTGGCCGAACCAGTACATCACCGCCCCTGCGATGAAGGTGGTCGCGTTCGAGTCGATGATGGTCCGAAGCGCCCGCTTGTTCCCCGCAATCACACTGGATTGCAGGCTTTTGCCGTTTCGCATCTCATCTTTAATCCGCTCGTAGGTGATGATGTTGGCGTCCACCGCCATGCCAACGCCGAGCACCAGGGCGGCGAGCCCCGGCAACGTCAACACCACGTGCATCCCGGCGAACGTCACCAGCACCAGATACAGGTAGGCCACCAACGCGATGTCGGCGATGAACCCCGCCATCCGGTACAGCACCAGCATGAACAAAAAGATCAGGATGATGGCGGCGGCGCCTGCCCACAGGGTCGCCTTCAGGGACGCGAATCCAAGCGAAGGCCCCACGTTCGTCGAGCTGATCAGCTTCAGGGGATACGGCAGCGCGCCGGCGTTCAGCTCTTTCGCCAGCTCGATGCAGGCCTCCGGGGTGTTGAGCGTCGGACCGTAGATCTCCGAGCGCCCGTCCGACATCACCGACTGAATGGTCGGCGCGGTCAGGAGTTGACCGTTCAGGAAGACGTAGATCGGTTTCTGAAGATATTTGGTGGTGATGTCCTGCCACTTCTTCGGGTCCTTGAACTCAAGGGTGACCACGTTGGAACCGGTCGTCGGGTCCTGCGCCCACTTGGAGTTGGACTTGAGGTCCGCACCGGTCGCCAACAGGGTTTTCGCATCCGGCACCCACTGTCCGTTCTTGTCCTGCGTGGCGTTTCCATAGATCTTCAGATCGGCCGTCTGTCCGATGATCCGCTCCGCCTGCTGCTGGTCGAACGTGCCGGCCAGCTGAACCCGGATCTGGTCCGACCCTTCCAGTTCAATCACCGGTGAGGCGACGCCGAGCGAGTTGACGCGCAGCTCCACCGCCTGCACCGCGGCCTTGACGCCGTCCGGCGTCAGGGGCTTGTCCGGACTGGACTGAATCTGATAGAGGAGTTCAAACCCACCTTTGAGGTCCAACCCGAGCGGGATGTTCTTCCACAGCCGCTGCCCGGTGCCCGCCGTCAGTCCGACGACCACCACGACAATGGCGAGAAAAGCCAGAAACCGGCCCCACTTTCGATGACGCTTCTTTTTCAAACCACGAGTCTCCCCATCCACAAGGTAATGGCCCGCCGCAGGGCGGGCCTGGCATCCGGCCGCGATGGTCCATCCCCCCGGCAGGGCCCTCTCCCGGCCCCGGCGGCGAACCCCGCGCAAGCCGGCCTGTGCCAACAACCTTCATCAGTATAATCAACCCTGCTTCGGAGCGTCAAACACATCCCCGTCCAGCTTCCCCTGGAAGGCGTTCATGGTCAGGTAGGTCATGAAACGACCGATGTTGAGGCCGAGGATGGCCGCCACCACCTCGTGCAGCGGGCCCCGCCCCTTCGTGATCTGTTGGACGCACCGCCAGATTTCCTCCGCCTTCACCTCGCGGTAGCCCAACAGGTGAAACTCCTCCGCCTTCACCTGACACAGGGTCATCAGTTCAGTTCGGTAATCCTCCCAGCGGATTGCCTTCTCCTCCTCGGGTCCCACGCTCCACCACCCCTTCCCCCCGGCCGTCCGTTCCGCCGGCCGCAGGCCGCAACGTCCTCCACCCGGTCCTCTTCGCCGCCATGGGCCGCGAATCCTGCCTTGGACTATCCGCATCGGCGTGCGCATAGGCATGATACGGACAGACCTTTGGCCGCGGACCGCGGCGAGCGAGGCGTTTCGGATGATCCAACGTTCGTTTCTGCACGGCACCCTGGTCCTGATGCTCTCCGGCGTGATCACCCGCATCCTCGGCTTCGTCTACCGCATCTATCTGTCTCGTCTGATTGGCGCCGAGGGCATGGGCCTGTTCCAAATGGTGTGGCCGCTGACCAGCCTGGCCCTGACCTTCATCACCGCCGGGCTGCCCATCGCCATCTCGAAACTCGTCGCCGAGGCGTACGTCCAGCGGGATCGCGCGCGCATCACCCGCATCATGCGCATCAGCACCGGCGTCATCGTCACCATGGCCATCCTCGTCGTCCTCCTGATGTGGGGGCTCAGGGGGTTCATCCTGCACCACTGGTTCACCGACCCGCGCGCCTATCTGACCTATCAGGTGATGATCCCCATCGTGCTGGTCATCGCCATCTCGAGCATCTACAGAGGCTATTTCCAGGGACTTCAGGACATGTCTCCGACCGCCTGGGCCTCGGTCCTCGAGACCATCGCCCGCATCGGCGTGGTGTACGCGTTGGCGGGGTACTTCATCCGGTACGGGATTGCCGCCGCGGCCGCGGCCGCGATGGCGGGGACGGTGTGCGGGGAGGTGGTGGGCCTTGGCTATCTCATCCTGCAGCAGCGGCGCCGGGGACGGCTGGACGACCTGTTGCCGGAAGCTCCGGCGCGCAGCCTCGAGACGGTGCGCCAGACAATCCGCGCCATGGCCGAACTGGCGGTACCGGTGACCGTGAGCCGCCTCATCTGGTCGTTTCTGTGGGCCGTCGAGCCCATTCTCGTCACCCGCGCCCTGATGAGAGCGGGGGCCACCGGATCGGAAGCGACCGGGATGTACGGACAGTACGGCAGCATGGCCGTCCCGCTTTTGGTGTTCCCAACGGTGTTCACCGCGTCCTTGGCCGCCAACCTGGTCCCCTCGGTGTCCGAGGCGATGGCGGAGGACGCCGTGCGCCGGGTCCGCATCCGATTCGCGCAGAGTTGGCGCGCGACGGCGCTCATCGGGATGCCGGTGTCCGTCCTCTTCACGCTGTTCGCGCATCCTTTGTGCTGGGCCATCTACCACGACGACGGGGTCGCGCCCATCCTGCAGGTGATGGCGCCCATCGGCTTTCTCATCTATCTGCAGGGGCCGCTGACCGCCATCCTGCAGGGGCTCAATCACGCCACCATCGCCATGGCCATCTCCATCCTCGGCGGGGTGATGCGGCTCGGACTCATCTGGGAACTGGCGTCGCAGCCCCACCTCGGGGTGCTCGGGGTGGCGTGGGCGACGACGGCCGCCAACGTGGTGACGCTCGTGCTGTACTGCGCCGCCCTGTATCGGTACATCGGGTTGCCGGTCGACGTCGCGGACACGGCCAAAATCGCCATCGCATCCCTGGTGATGCTCGTCGTCTGCGACCTCCTCACGCCCGACCGGCACCCGCTCGGCGTCGGCCGCATGTTGGCCGCGATGGCGGGCGGCGGACTGGTGTATTTCGCTCTGTGTTGCGCGTTTCGCGTCATCACGTCCAACGCCATGCGCCGCATCCCGAAGGTCGGCGGCGCGCTAGCGGCGCTCGTGCGGTGGATGCCGTTCGGGGTCTGAGGCGCCCCCTCGGCAGACCGAGCTGGTTCCGTCCACCGCATCGATGAACAGACTTCCGTTGCCGTCGATGGATGCGTAGAACACGTCCTCCAACCGGGCGTACCCGCGGCGGCGCAGCTCGTCGCGCAACCACTGTTCGTCCCGGCCCAGCTGTTGCAGGGTCTTCTGCACCACCTGGCCGTCGGACACCAGCGGCATCGGGATCATCTCGCGTTCGGTCCGAACCCCGAGATCCGCCGGGCGGACCGGTCGCACCTGGGACTTGGGCAGAACGCTCAGCTTCCCCGACGTCTCGAGGATGGCGAACTCCACGTCCCTTACATCGGCGATGCCCTGTTCGCGCAGCTGCATCAAAAGGTCGGACATGGTGTAGCGCGTCTTTCTCATCTCCCGATCCCGGATCTGACCGTGCTCCACCAGAACCGTCGGTTCCCCTTCCACCCAGTGGCGGAAGCGGTGGCTCTTCAGCTGTCCGATGGCGACCAGAAGCTGCAGCGCGACCAGGATGCCCATGGCCAACAGGGGGATCCACAGCGGCCGGCGGGCGTCCTCCATCGGGACGGCGGTCAGCTCCGCAATCATGATGGAGACCACAAAATCGAACACGGACAGCTGTCCAATCTCCCGCTTTCCCATCAATCGCAGCGCGAGCATCACCGCGATGTACAGGATGAGAATTCGCAGACAGAACCGCCAGATGGGAATCTCGAGCACGGCCATCCCTCCCTCGTCGGGATAGTATGGCCGAAGCGCTGGGGAACCTTGCAAAAACTAGAAACGGTGGAGCCCGTCTTGGGTGCGGGCTCCACCGTTTCGCAACTCCGTTGTTGCACCGGCCCCACGGGCCGTGGCCCCGGGGATGCGCCGCCCCCCGGCCGCCCTCGCACAGCTTGCATCACGCCATTTCCGTCACATGCTGGTTCAGGTTGGCGAACACCGCGCCGACGCGATCGAACAGGTCCGTGACATCCTCGACATCGTCATAACACGCCGTGATCACGCGTGCCCGCAGGTTGATCATCACGCTGCCGCCGCACTCAAACCGGTGATTGCTGATGATGCGCGCAATCCGTTCGGCGACGTGGCCGATCTCCGTCGGCCCCGTGTTGGGAATGAGCACCAGAAACTCATCCCCGCCGTACCGACAGGCGATTTCGTCGCGCCGCAGCGCCTCCTTCATCAGCAGAGCGGTCTCCTTCAACACCCGGTCGCCGACCTCAAAGCCGAAGGCGGAGTTGACGAACGAGAAGTTGTCGAGATCCAGGCACACCGCGCCCCAGGTTCGAAAGCCGCGCTGAAAATCCTCGCGCACGCGGATGGTGACGAAGTGATAGGTGTACAGGCCCGTCAGCTCGTCCACGAACAGCTGCGCCTCGTACTCGGGGCCGTATACCGCGACGCGGTTGCGGCCCCGTTGCTTGGCCCCCCAGTAGAGGGTGGAGTCGGCCTTCGCCAAGAGGTCGCGGTCGTTCTCCGCGTGGTTGGGAAAGGTCGCCACTCCACAGCTGACGGTGATCCCCTGCAGATGATACCCATCGTACTCCACGACGTGGCGGCTCGCCGCGTGGCGGATCGTCTCCAGTCGCGCCAGGGCCTCCTCGGTGCCGACGGGAAAGATGATGCCGAACTCCTCTCCCCCGTAGCGGGCGACCACGGCGTCCGGTCCGGCCAGGGTCCGCAACACTCCGGCCAGGGAGCGCAACACCTGGTCGCCCGCCAGGTGACCGTAGGTGTCGTTGAACTTTTTGAAGTGATCCACGTCGACAATGGCCACCGACAGCGCTCGCCCGGCCGCCCGGGCCTCGCGCACGTGCTGCTCGAGCGCCTGGTAAAAATACCGGTAGTTGTACAGGCCCGTCGCCGCATCGCGCCACGACTGCTCCTGCAGAGACTGATAGAGCTTGGCGTTCTCCAGCAGGACCCCGACCTGCGCCGCCAGGGTCTCCACGTGCTGCGCGCGATCCCGGCCGAACTGGTAGGGTCGCTCTCCGTAGCAGACGATGGCCCCCTGCACCTGCCCATGCGCGTTCATGGGAAAGATGGCCATGCTGCGGTACAGGGTCCCCTCCGGCCGGAACCGTACCCGCGGATCCTTGAGCGTGTTGGGAATGTACACCCAGCCCGATCCCTGCTGGGTGACATGCCAGATGACCCCGCCGCCCTCGCGCCGCAGACCCGACATGGTGAACCGCTCCGCCTCCGACAGCGGGTGAATGGCGTTGGGGATGAGCGTGTCTCCGTCCGGATTCATGATCCACACGACCGCCGCGTCGGCGTACGTGATGGCGCACGCCGTCTCCGCCGCCTCCTGACAGATGCGGTCGATGTCAAATTCGCTGGCCAACCGCGCCGTCACCCGGTGCACGTGTTGCAGCTCCGCCACCTGCCGGTAGACCCGGAGCGTCTGGCCGACCAGGGCGATGGGGAGGGTGATCAGCGCCCCCAGGTAGGGGAACGGCAGGCTGACCACGACCATGATGAACGCCAGCGGTAGGCACAGCATCACGTTGAACCCGTCATGCCACAGAAGCTCCAGCATCTCGCTGACGGAGAACTTCCCGCGCAACGCCTGGAGGATGTTGACGAACAGGTGGTTGACGAGGAGGAACGCCACGACCCCGGCCACCGCGCCGACCAACACCCGCACATCCGTCATCATCAGGTTCTGGCCGCCCGTCACCCAGGCGTACACGCGCCACATCACCCAGGCGCTGATGGCGTACTGTCCGCCGTTGAACGCCCAGGTCGACCACATCGTGCGCCGCCTGGACAACAGTTGCCCAATCAGTTCCGCGCACAGGATCAGGTTGACGGCGGCGGGCCCTCCGTACAGCACCAGGACACCGAGGGGGACCACGAGCATCAGGCTGCCGAACGCTTTACCGAGCGGGACGGGGATGGCTTCCAAAAAGGACGCGACGAGCACCAACAACACCGCCAAGGGCACGCGGTGCCGATCGATGCTCGGCAAGGAGGCCACGGCGATGGCAAAACCGGCCACGGCCACCACCAGTTCGTACACAATGGCTTTGTACACGCGGTTCCATTCCAAGTTGGTCACCCTCTTCCTCCCGACACCAGGGAGGGCGAAATCACGCAGCAGGTTGACCAAACCCCTGACTCGCGCATTTCGTTCTCTCTCGTCGCCCGCGCCATGCGGGCCATCATAGCGCGTCCACTGCGAGAATACGTATAGTATAAACCATTTCAATTTCCGGAGGTGAAAATCTTGGATCTTTCCCTACGCGGTACCCTTCAGACGTTGCGCCGCTTCCCGGTCCTCTACGGCTTGACCTGGGCGCTGTTCGTCGCCGCCCTGGGCACGCTCCTGGTCTCCCTGTGGGCCCACTTTGGGACCGTCTCCCCCGACCGAACCGTCCTGATTGCCTACGTTCTGCACTGCCTGTCCATTCTGGCCGGCGCGCTGGCCGGCAGCCGCGCCGCCGCGGAGCGCGGCTGGTATTACGGCGGCCTTGTCGGACTGTGCTACGCGTTCCTCATGATCCTCATCGGCGTCGTCGTGTACAATACGTTCTCCATGGATCCGGGGGGCCTCTTCCGCGTCCTGGTGATGATCCTCATCGGCGCGTTCGGCGGCATCATCGGCGTGAACACGGTGCGATGATGCACCGGAAGGCGCCCGCTCGGGCGCCATCCCGCAATCCGGCCACATCGCAGCGCCGCCTGTAACACCGCCCCGTCCGCCGCGGCGGACGGGGCCCGGTTCCACCCCGACGGGTCTTTGCGAAAGGCGTCCGTCGTCCAACGGGGGGCGGCGCAAACGATGCAGCATCCCTCCGAAGTTGGAGGGGCCGTCCATTTCCGAGCCGGGTGTCGATCAGGCCGGATCCGCCTGCGGCGCCGGCTCGACGACACGAAGCACCGCGCGGCTGTCCAATTGAATGTCGACGCCGTCGGCGATATTGACCACCAGAACGTCGTCCTGAACCTGCACCACGCGCCCGAAGATCCCGGAGGTCGTGAGGATCTTGGCCCCCGGCCCGAGTTGTTTCATCATCGTCTGGCGCTGCTTCTGCTGGCGGCGCTGCGGCAGGATGAGAAGCGCGTAAAACACGACGAGCATCACGACCAACAGGATGATGTTTTGCGTCAATCCAACACTTCCTCTCCTATGTGTCCACTCTCATTATACCCGTATGTATCATAAAATTCCCGCTTGAACTCCAGAAATCTTCCGTTCTCAATCGCCTGCCGGATGCCCTCCATCAGGCGCAGCAGGAAATGGACGTTGTGATATGTCGTCAGACGGATCCCGAGGACCTCCTGCGCCTTGATCAGGTGCCGGATGTACGCCCTGGAGAACGTGCGGCAGACCCGGCAGTCGCACGCCTCGTCGAGCGGCCGCGGGTCCTCCGCGTAACGCGCGTTTCGGATGACCAGCTTTCCCCGGCTCGTCAGCACCGTCCCGTTGCGGGCGATGCGCGTGGGCAGCACGCAGTCGAACATGTCGATGCCGCGTTCCACCCCCTCGAACAGGTCTTCGGGCGAACCGACACCCATCAGATAGCGCGGCTTGTCCGCCGGAAGCAGGGGCGTTGTGTGCTCCAGGACCTCGTGCATCACGGGCTTGGGCTCCCCCACGCTCAGACCGCCAACCGCGTAGCCGGGCAGATCCAGTTCCACCAACGCCTCGGCCGCCGCCCGACGCAAATCCAGGTGCTCGCCGCCCTGCACGATGCCGAACAGGGCCTGCGCCTCCGGGCGGGCGTGCGCCCGCTTGCAGCGCCGCGCCCAATCAAGCGTCCGGCGCAGGGAGGTCTCGAGATACGACCGCGTGGACGGATACGGCGGACACTCGTCAAAGGCCATGATGATGTCCGCCCCGAGCGCGTTCTCAATCTCCATCACACGCTCCGGAGAGAAAAACCGCGGACTCCCATCCAGATGGGAGCGGAACTGCACGCCCTCATCCGTGATCTTGCGAAGGCCGGCGAGGCTGAACACCTGAAACCCGCCGCTGTCCGTCAGGATGGCCCCCGGCCAGCGCATGAACCCGTGCAGGCCGCCCATCCGCCGGATCAGGTCCTCCCCCGGGCGAAGATGCAGGTGGTAGGTGTTGGACAGGATGATACCGGCCCCCATCTCCGTCAGCTCCCAGGGCGCCATGGTCTTGACCGTGGCCTGTGTCCCGACCGGCATGAACACCGGGGTCTCCACCGTGCCGTGCGGCGTGTGAAGCCGTCCCCGCCGCGCCAACGTTCGCGGGCACCGCCGGATGAGCTCAAACCGCACCGGTTGCATCATCGCGCCCTCCCGCCCCTCCGGCGCCGCCGGCCCAGACGCCGCGGACGATGAACATCGCGTCCCCGAAGCTGAAGAACCGGTACCGCTGTGCCACCGCGATCTCATACACGCGCTTGGTGAAATCCAACCCCATGATGGCCGCCACCAGCATCAGCAGGGTCGATTTCGGCAGGTGAAAGTTGGTGATGAGCGCGTCGATCACGCGGAAATGGTATCCGGGATAGATGAAAATCGAGGTATCCCCGCCGCCGGCCCGGACCTCGCCATCCTGCCCCGCGGCCTCGAGCGTCCGCAGCGCGGTGGTCCCGACGGCGATCACGCGCCGGCCTTCCCGTTTTGCGCGGCGGACCGCCTCGGCGACCGCCGGGGGCACGTAGTACGATTCGCTGTGCATCTCGTGTTTCTCGACCTCTTGGACCTTGACGGGTTTGAAGGTGCCGAGCCCGACGTGCAGCGTGACAAAGTGCACCTCGACCCCCATGTCCCGGATCTGCTGCAGCAGCTCTTCGGTGAAATGAAGCCCGGCGGTCGGCGCCGCCACCGATCCCGCCTCCTTGGCGTAGACCGTCTGGTACCGATCGGGATCGTCCAACTTCTGTCTGATGTAGGGCGGCAACGGCACATTTCCGACCCGCTGAAAGAAGGCGTCGAGCGGTTCGGGCGCATGGAAGCGCACACGCCGCAATCCCTCTTCCAACACCTCGGTGACCACGGCCCGTCCGCCCGACGGACGCCATTCGTCCTCCGGACCCGCCTGAGGTTCCAGGATGTCGAGCTCTGTCCCCGCTTTCAACCGCTTCGCGGGGCGTGCCAACACCTCCCAGACATCCTCCCCGACGGCCTTGGACAGCAACAGTTCTATCCGGGCGCCCGTGTCCACCTTGACGGCCCACAGACGCGCGGGGAGCACACGGGAGTTGTTGAGCACCAGGACATCGCCCGGGACCAGATGCGCTATCAGATCTCGAAAGTGCGTGTGCGTCACGGTCTGGGCCACCGGATCGACCACCATCAGGCGTGAATCGGAACGCCGCTCCAAGGGCGTCTGGGCGATGAGTTCCTCCGGCAATTCGTAATCAAAATCCTCGACGCGCAACTGTTCCCCACCTTCCATCTCCTGCGCATGCCAACCATTATAATCCGAGGCTGGTGCGGGCGCAAAAAAGCCGCCCACCGGGCGGCCCCGCAACACCCTGCAACATCCTGCAAGCCCCTCGAAGTCACCGAACCATCAGCCGTGATCGCGGCCAACACCACCGTCATTTCCTCGGTGATTTCCGTTTCCATTCGCATTTCCACGTCCGTTACCCTGGCCTTCGGGCTTGTCCGACCCAGAACCGGGGGTGGCCGCCCCCGGTACGGTGATGATCACCCCCGCCCCTTGGCCGTTGCCGGAGGGCGGGTTCCCAGAGCGCCCTTGCCCCAGGGCCCCCAACACGCCGGAGGCGACCGGGACGGAGATCACCCGGTCGCCGATCTGCACCTCGACGGTGCCATCCGAGTGGACCGATCCGCTGATGCGCATCCCGCCGCCGCCGGGCCCGTCGTCATGCGGGGGGTTCGAATCCCCGCGGGACGCGCCGCCCGTCCCCTGTCCCTTTCCGCGCCCGTTGTCCGTGGAAGAACCATCGTTGCTCCCTGCGCCCGACGGTCTCCCGGAACCGTGCGCCGCGGTGCTGTGTCCGTTGCCCTGCCCGTTTCCGGTTCCGTTTCGATGCGATTGCGGCGCGCCGGCGCCCGGCTGCGACCCGACGCCCGTCGACGGGGCGGATGCATTCGCGTGCCCTGAGCCACTCGGCGCACCATCCTTCGGGCCGACCGCCGCACCGCCCTGATCCAGGTGCAGGCTGTCGATGAACGACTCCAGCTCCCGGACATCGGCGGCGCTCAACATCTGCAGTACCGAGGTCGCCACCGGATTCGACAGCACCTGCACCAGCGATGGGCCGGACAGATCGTTCACACTCGCGACGTGCACGCCTTCCTTCTCCGCAACCAGATAGGCGGCCAACCGGCCGGGAGAGATCTTGGCGGTGGAGGCCGCCTGCCAGATGGCGGGCGAGAGGGTGATGGTGTACAGATGCGGGGCGGCCGCGGTGGCTTTGGTCCACTGCGCCAGGGCGGCCGCCGCCGCCTCCTCGACCCGCGTCACGTCCGCCGTGCCCGTGGCGGGCGCGGCCGAGACCAAAATGGCGTCCTCGCCGTCCAGCGCGTGCCGAGCCCCCGCCGCCTCAACCACCTCCTGCACCGCGACGCGCAGGGGATGGCCCGTCAACTGCAGACCCTTGACGAGCAGGGCGCCATCCGCGTCATTGCCCCAGGCGTTGAGAACCCGAAGATTGCGGTCCACCTGCAGCGTCACGCTGGGATTGACATCCACCGCCACCGACGCGTAGGCGTCCGACGGCCGTGTGATGCCCGTGCCGAACCAGATCCCGGCGGCGGCCACCAGGCTCGCGGCCATTCCGGCGAAGCCCAGCCGGCGCCACGGGGCGCGGGATCGGCGAACTCGGCGTCGCACGGCGTCCCGCCCCGCGTCCGGCGCGGCCGCGGCGTCCCACACCACCTCCACGCCCACATCCATCGCGGCGGTACCCGGAATGCGGCAAAACTCGCCATCCCGGCTGAGCACGATGGCGTACTCCGGATGCAGTTCCAGGACGATGCCGTTCCTTCGCACGTTCCGCCCTCCTCCCCTCACGAGATGTATGAACGCAGGTGGTGAAAGTCGCCGGCCAGCAACACCACGACCGCCAGGATGTACTTGCGCTGGCGCTCCATCGTCTTGCGCGACACGTGAACGCGTTCCTCCAACAGCTTCAACGGCAGCGCCTTTCGCTCCAGCACATAGTTGCGCAACTGCTCGTCCGCCACCACCGCCTTGGCCACCGAGATGGCGTTCGCCCGCGCGTCCGCGTGCTTCGGAGAGACCTCCACCAGCTCCGCGAAGGACAGGCCGTACTCGGCGAGCGTCCGCGCGTACTCCGCGATCTCCGTCTGGCGCTCGGCGCGCGTCTGCGCCTCATCATGTGCCTCGACGGAGGTCCTGACCTCGACGAAGTTGACCACGTTGTCCTCTTCATCGGTCACATCGAACTCGGTCCAGGGAACCGCCTTGGCCTGCGCCTTCTGAGCGCGGAAATAGTCGATGAGACGGCGGCGGATGATGGTCTCCGCGAACCCGAGGAAGTTCACGCGGCGCGCCGGATCGAACCGGTCGATGGCCTCGTTCATGGCCATCAGCGCCACGCTGTACTCATCGTCCCGCTCGCGATCGATATACCGATGGGCCGCCTGCGAGGCGACCTTCAGAATGAACGGGGTGTACTGCTCGATGATGGCGTTGCGCGCGTCCGCGTCTCCCGCCTGGGCGAGAGCCAGCAACGAGTCGAGCTGGCTTTTGTCCTCGGACCTTCTGCCGAACAGCAGTCCTCGCAAACTCGCCACCTCACTCTACAGATTCGCGGCCGCGCGCCGCTTTATTGGGGCCGTTCGGCGGGATTCCTCGATTCGGGCAAGGGCACCCCCAGATGGCGATACGCCAGCGCCGTCGCCACCCGGCCGCGGGGAGTGCGCTGGATGAGGCCCATCTGGATCAGATACGGCTCGTACACGTCCTCAATCGTGCCCGGTTCCTCCCCGACCGCGGCCGCCAGGGTCTCCAGCCCCACCGGGCCGCCGGAAAACTTGTGGATGAGGGTTTGCAACACCCGGTCGTCCAGTTCGTCCAGTCCCAGTTCGTCTACCTGCAATTTCGCGAGCGCCGCCTGGGCCAACTCGCGTGTCAACACCGCCGCCTGCGCCACCTGGGCGAAATCGCGCACCCGCTTGAGGAGGCGGTTCGCGACGCGCGGTGTCCCGCGCGACCGCCGGGCGATCTCCTCCGCCGCGTCCTCGTCCACCGGCACGCGCAGGATGTCGGCCGTCCGCCGCACGATGCGCGCCAGGTCGGCGACCGGGTAGTAATCGAGGTGGATGATCACGCCGAACCGGTCCCGCAGCGGCGAGGACAGCAATCCGGCCCTGGTGGTCGCCCCGATGAGCGTGAACCGCGGCAGATCCAGGCGCACGGAGCGCGCCGCCGGCCCCTTGCCGATCACGATGTCCAACGCGAAATCCTCCATCGCCGGATAGAGGACCTCCTCGACGGTTCGCGGGAGGCGGTGGATCTCGTCGATGAACAGCACATCCCCCGGCTGAAGGTTGGTCAAAAGCGCCGCGAGATCGCCCGGCCGCTCGATGGCGGGACCGGAGGTGATGCGAATATTCACACCCAACTCGTTGGCGATCACCATCGACAGCGAGGTCTTCCCCAACCCCGGCGGACCGTACAGCAACACGTGGTCGAGCGGCTCCGACCGCTCCTTCGCGGCCTGAATAAACACGCGCAGGTTTTCCTTCACGCCGCTCTGCCCGATGTAGTCGTCGAGGAACCGGGGCCGCAGCGTGTCAAACGCCAGGTCCTCCCGGCTCCAATCGGATGATATCAACCGTTCCGGCATCTCGTTCCTCCCGCCGCCGCAAGCCCCGGCGCCCGCGCACCTCAAGGGGCCAGCTGCCGGAGGCACCGGCGCAACACGTCCTCCACCCCCGCGTCCGGATGGGCGCGGAGCGTCTCCTGCACCAGCGCGGCGACTTGCCTTTCATTATATCCGAGGGTTACCAGCGCCTCAACGACGTCCGCCGCCCGCCCGTCGCCCGTCTCCGCCGACTCCGTCGTCGCCGGTCGCATCCTCGTGCCCGCAACCCGGCCGGACAGGGTCTCCAATCGGTCCTTCAATTCCACCACCAGGCGCAAAGCCGTCTTTTTCCCGACCCCGGGGAGCGTGCACAGATAACGCACGTCCTCCTGCGCCACGGCATCGGCGAACGCGGCTGGGTCGGCCGCCGACAGAATCTGCAGCGCCCCCTTCGGACCGACCCCGGAGACACCCATCAAAAGCTCGAACCAATCGCGTTCCTCGGGGGTCAAAAACCCGTACAGACTCACCTCGTCCTCGCGCACCCGGTGATGCGTGTGCAGGAGGACCTCCTCGCCAATCCGCAGGGCCTCTGCGCACCGTTCGGTGACGAACACCCGATAACCGATTCCCCCGACATCCACGGTGACCATCCCCGGGCCGGTTTCGTGAACCCGACCGCGCACAAATGCAATCACGGCGCCTGTTGCCTCCCCGTCCCGGGCGCCCCGGCCTCGCCGCGTGAATGGCCCGGCCGCGCGTGCGCATGGGCGATGGCGACCGCGAGGGCGTCGGCCGTGTCGTCCGGCGTCGGGCGCGCGGGCAGGGCGAGCAGAATCCGCACCATCTCCTGCACCTGGCCCTTGTCGGCCTTCCCGTACCCGGAGACGGCCTGCTTCACCTGCATCGGCGTGTACTCGGCCAGCTCCAGCCCGGCCTGAACCGCCGCCAGAATGGCCACACCGCGCGCCTGTCCGACGGCGAACGCCGTGGTCGTGTTGCGGTAGAAAAACAGCTGTTCCACGGCCGCCGCCACCGGCCTGTGCCGGCGGATGACCTCCTGAACCGCCTCGTAGAGCGTCTTGAGGCGCTCGGGCAGCGGCGTGTGCGCCGGGGTCTCGATGCATCCGTACGCCACCGGGCGGAGGCGGATGCCATCGCTGTCCACGACGCCGTATCCCATTCGGGCCAACCCCGGGTCGATGCCGAGGATGCGAATCGTCGCCATAAAAAAACCTCCCCGCACAGGATTCGCTGTGCGGGGCCGGGATTCCTACCGGGGAACTTTCTGTGAACTTGCGGCACTACACCGATTCCACGCCCGGGCTGCGCGGCGCGGGCACATGCCGCACGTACACCGGCATCTGCACGAACCACATCAGCGCCGGATCGAGCTGCCACGCGGGGTGCTCCGCCACAAACCCGTTGACCGCGTCGCCGCGGACGGTCTTCACGACGCACTGGCCCCGTCCGTCCGCATACAGCGTCACGAACGCCGCCTGACCCCGGTCGTCCAGTTCCACCGTGAAGGCGGGCACGGCTTCGTCGAGTCCAAAGTCGGTCACCGCCGGGGCGTCGGCGAGGACCGCGGGGGCCCACGCCGTCATCGCCATCCACACCGCGGCCATAACGCCGGCCGTGGCGATCCCTCGCTTCCGCCAACGTCTCATCTGTCCCTGAACCGGCCGCGTCCGCGACGGGCGCGCGGCAGCTCGCGCAGCCATGGCATCCACCTCTCCACTCGCTTTCCTGCGCTTATCCTGCCACGGCCGCCCTTCGCCCATGCACTCAGCTGTCCGCCGCCTCGACGTTCGCGTACACGTTTTGCACATCGTCGTGCGCCTCAAGGGCATCCACCAGGTCCAGCACCTGCTCGAGCGCCTCGCCCGACAGCGGCACGGTGGTCTGCGGCTCATACGTCAGCTCCGCGTCCGCCACCGGCACACCAACCTGCTCGAGGGCGTCCCGAACCGCCCGAAACGCGTCCACGGACGTGACGACGACGAACGCGTCGTCTTCCTCGCGCAGATCCTCCGCCCCCGCGTCAATGGCCAAGAGCATCAGGTCGTCCGCCGTCCCCCGGTACTCCTCCTTGGGGACGGTGATCTGGCCCTCGCGTTTGAACATCCACGCCACGCAGCCGCTCTCGCCCAGGTTCCCGCCGCGCTTCGCGAAGATGTGGCGAATGTCGGCCGCGGTGCGGTTGCGGTTGTCCGTCACGATGTCCATCATGATGGCGACCCCGTGCGGCCCGTACCCCTCGTACATCAGTTCCTCGTACGTGACCCCCTGGATCCCGCCCGTCGCCTTCGCGATGGTCCGCGCGATGTTATCCGCCGGGACGTTGTTCTGCCGCGCCCGTTCGATGGCCGTCTTCAACCGGAAGTTGGTCTCCGGGTTGCCCCCGCCCTCCTTCGCGGCCAGGTAGATGTCGCGCGAGAGTTTCGTGAACAACTGGCCGCGCACCGCGTCCTGTTTCCCCTTGCGCCGTTGAATGTTGTGCCACTTGGAATGTCCCGCCACCGTCATCCCTCCTGCCCAAACTCGCGCGCCGACGCCCCCGTCACAGCCCCCAGTCGCGAAGGTACCGGAAATCCACACCGATGGTGCGCCCGGAGAGCTTGGCGATGACGGGCGTCCGGCGCTTGTACTGGTTGCGCCGCACACGCTCCGCGACGTGCCGGATGAACCGTTCCTCGTACCCGCGCGCCGCCAGCTCCGCCACGGACAATCGCTGATCCACCAGTTGATACAGCACCTCGTCCGCCTCGTCGTACCCGAACCCGAGCTCCGACTCGTCCGTCTGATCCGCCCACAGATCCGCGCTCGGCGGTTTGCTCAGGATGCTGTCGGGCACCCCCACGGCGGCGGCCATCTGCCGGACCTGGTACTTGTACAGGTCCCCGATGGGGTTGAGCGCACTCGCCAGATCCCCGAACTGCGTCCCGTATCCCAAAAGCAGCTCCGTCTTGTTGCTGGTGCCAAGCACCAGCGCCCCGAAATGGGCCGACAGGTCGAACAACGTGGCCATCCGCTCGCGCGCCATCCGGTTGCCGCGCCGAAGTACAGGGGCCGCGCCGCCGAGCAGCCGGTCCATCTGCTCGAAGTACGCGTCGACGGCCGGGGTGATGGGCACCGTCAGGGCCGGCATCCCCAGATCCTCCACTACCCGCCTCGCGTCCTCAAGGCTGGATGGGCTGCTCGTCCGATACGGCATCATCACCGCCTGCACGCGGTCGCGTCCGAGGGCCTCCACCGCCAGATAGGCCACCAAGGCGGAGTCGATCCCGCCGGACAGCCCAAAAATCACGCGCTGAAATCCGGCTTTCTCGACCTCCTCGCGGATGAACGCGGTGAGGACCCGCCGGGCCAGATCGGTGTTCAGCCGAAGGCGCTGTTCAATCTCTGGCCTCATCGCGCCAAGCCCCCCTTCGGCGTCCGGCCGTCAAGCAGATTCCCCAGCTGGCGCCAGACCAGATCCGCGCGCTCGTCCCGCAACAGCGGCGTCGTGTAGCGCGCCCGGCGAACGGCGTCGGGCTTCACCTCGGCCAGATACAGTCCCTCCTCCAGGGCGGGCGCCTCCACCAGCCACTCGCCCTGTGGCGAGACGACACCCGACCCGCCGAAGAAATTCACGCCGTCCTCCAATCCGACCCGGTTGACGAACACGATGTAGGTGCCAAACAGCTGGGCGTAGACCTGCAGCAGTTGGCGCCAGAAGGCCTGCGAGCCGAAATCCCCCTGCTCCATCACGTTGCGCGCCGGGCTCGCCGCCGGCAGAATCAGGACGGACGCCCCGCCCATCGCCAACAGGTAGGGGCTGGTGGCGTGCCAGGCGTCCTCGCAGACGAGCATCCCGGTGGCGCCCAGGCGGCTCGTGAACACCTGAAATCCTCCGCCCGCGGCAAAATAGCGGCCTTCATCGAACATCCCGTACGTGGGCAGGTACACCTTGCGGTGCACCGCCCGCACCTCGCCCTCGGCGGCGTAGACGCTGCTGATGTGAAACAGGTGCGCGTCCGACTCCTCGACGAAGCTGAACACGACGTCCAGGCTGCGGCTCTCCCGCACCAGACGATGGATGTCCGGATGGGAGAGCGGCCTGGCCACCTCCAGCGTCAGATCCTGCACCTGATAACCGGTCAGGCCGAGCTCCGGGAACACAATCACGTCGGCCCCCTGCTCCCTGGCCTTCGCCATGTACTGCAGGTGCTTGTCCACATTTCGCCCGACGTCCCCGAGGACGGGGCGAACCTGCCCCAGGGCCACCTGGATGCGCTGCGTCACGCTGTCACGCTCCTCGTCGCGCCAAAGCGGCGCATGGTCCGCCTTTCAGTATAATACTATCGCCCTTCGCGGGCGCAACCGCCCGAGCGCGCCGCCCCCGCAAGCCCGGCGCCGGTGCAACCGCCCTCGCACGCCACCCCCGCAAGCCCGGTGCCGGCGCGACCGCCCGAGCGGCCGCCCCCGCAAGCTCGGCGCCGGCGCGGCCGCCGTCACACCGGCAGGCCGCGCGTCGCCTTGGCCCACGCCTCCAGATGTTCCGCCTGCCGGCGCGCCGCGTGAACGAGGCGGCGGAGCGCCGGTTCCACATCCCGCCCCTCATCGGCTCGGACCCACTCCGTCACCGCCCGAGCCAACAGATCCGGGAAGGCGAGGACGCGCCACAGCGCCCGTTCCCCCGCCCTCGACAGCGGAAAGCCGCGCAGATACACCTCCGTGAGTTCGGTGAAATGCCCCGCCGCGGGCACGCCAAGGAAGAGCGCGTGGTTGGAGAGCTGCATCACGTCAATCAGCGGATCGTCCATCCCGCACAGGTCAAAATCGATCACGGCGAGCGGGCCCGCCCCCTGCCACAACAGGTTGTGCGGCGCGACGTCGCGGTGGCAGAAGGTCAACCGCGCCCACGGGGCATCCTCGCCGGCGCCCCCCGGATGCACCGAATGGAGCGCCAGGTCCGCGGCCCGCAGCGCTGGCTCCCGGAGCTCGCGGAGGGCGGGCACCGACGACGCCGCCCGCGGCCAGAGCGCATCCAGGAGCCGCCGTTTGAGCCACAGCTTTTCGTACAGATTGCCGCGGTACAGCGCGGCGCGGGCGGAAAGTTGCGTTCCGTGCGCGATGCGATGCATCGCGGCCAGGGTCGCCACCGCCGCCAACCGTTCCTGGCGGACCGTGTAATCGGCGTGGCGGCCCGGCAACCAGGGCTGCAGGCAACCGGGCGGGCCATCCCCGGGCGTGGTGAGATAGCGCCCGCCGCGGCCGGGGACGGGCCCCGCAAACGGGAGACCGGCGGCCGTGAGCAATTCGGCCGCCTCAGCCACCGCCGCCAACCGTTCCTCCGCGCAACCGTCCCGCAGCGGTTTCCAGACCCATCGCCGGCCGTCCTCGTCGACGATCCCGGTGACGGTCTTGAGCCGGATCACGGCCGCCGCCCTCAGACCGTAGGCGTGGCGTAGCATCTGCGCGAAACGCGCGTCGTGTTGGTCACGGGCCGGACGCGGCGAGGTCATCAAAACTCGACTCCCGGTACAGGTCTCGCCAGGCCTCGCTGCCGCTGTCTTCCTCGGCCTCATCGGCCGCCTCGGTCGGCCCGGCCGCCTCCGCCCGGCGGGGATGAGGCACGCTCGAACTCCACGACTCCCAGGAGGAGCTCTCATCCAGCACGGTGTACCAGGTCAGCGGCGTCGGCCACGGGCTCATCGGCAAGTACCCGAATCCCGCCTGCGGCGGCCAGGCGGCACCCGCCGCGTGCATCGGATGAATCGGGCGAAGGCCGGGTCGCCACGGATAGGCCATCGGCCCGCCCCATGCCATGCTCCGGTACGGATAGTGCGTGTGCGGACCGGGCAATCCGACCGCATCCGGCGCAGCGGCGTACGGCATTCCGGGGTGCATGGGATACGGGATGCCGGACGGCACCGCGTACGGCAGGCCACCGGTGGCCGGGTGTGGACCCGGCTGCATCGCGTACGGCACTCCGGCCGGCGCTCCGTACGGCACACCGGCGCCCGGCGCGAACGCACCCGGGTACTCGGTGTACGGCACGCCCGCGGGCGGGGCGGAGGGAAAACCCTGCGGCATCCCCGGTGGCATCGGCTGCGGCGCCATCCCACCGGGGACCCCCTGGTCCGCCGCGGGGCCCGGCATCCCGGCGCCTGGCACCGTCGCCGGCCCCGGCTGCCCGCCCGGAACCGGCTGCCCGCCCGGCCCGCCCGGCCCCGCCGGCGCGGCGGCGCTCGCCGGCGCACCCGCTGTCCCCGCCTGGTTCAGGCCGGGTACATACACGATGTCGCCCTCCGCCAGCTGCGGCCCGAGATTTGGATTCATGCGCTTCAGCTCCGCCACCGGGACCCCGTATCGCTGCGCAATCCGCTCCCACGTCTCCCCCGACTGCACCACGTGCGGCCAGACAAATCCGAAATACGGCGGCACCGCGGTCCCCGGCAGTCCTTTGGCCGGGGGCGCCGCCGGCAGTGCGTCGGCCGCCGGCTTGGCCGCGGGTTTTTCCAGCTCCGGGATGAGGATCACCTGACCGGGTTGCAGGCGGTTGGGATCGGTGATCTGGGGGTTCGCCGCCATCAGCAGGTTCAACCGTACGCCGGTCGCCTTGCTGATGCTCCACATCGTGTCACCCTTTTTCACGACATATTTCTTCATCTTCAACCTCCTCATGGCGCCTGCCCATCCTGACGTTCGACGCTGCCAGTATATGCGCGCGCCCACCGTGTGCCCGCTCCCGGTCAAAAATGGGCAAAAAGGCCGCACCTCGTTCGGTGCGGCCCCATGCCCGCCTTCTCCCGGCATCCCCTCGCGATCCGGGCCTTCGACGGCCACTGCGTGTTGGATTAGATTTGAAAACTTCCCACCATGTCCTGCAGTTGCTGCGCCAGGCGCGCCAACTCCTGCGCGGAGGCCGCAATCTCCTCCACCGTCGCCAGGCTCTCCTCGGTGCTCGCCGCATTCTCCTGCGATCCCGCCGCCACCTGCTCCATGTACTCGGCGACGGACGCCACCGCCGCCAGCGACTCGCCGGTCAGCCGGGTCTGTTCGCGAATGCGCGCGAGGATGTCCTCGGTCGCCGGCGCGACGACCTCCACGGAACGGGCGATCTCGCCGAACGCCTCGGTGGTCTCCTCCGTCACCCGCACGCCCTTCTGCACGGCATCGACGCCGGCCTGCATCGATTGCGCCACCTGCTCGGTGAGATTCTGATGTTCCTGGATGATCCGCGCAATCTCCCGGGTGGCCTCCCGGCTCTGTTCGGCCAGCTTGCGCACCTCCTGCGCCACCACGGCAAACCCGCGCCCGGCCTCACCGGCGCGCGCCGCCTCGATAGCCGCGTTGAGGGCGAGCAGATTGGTCTGGTCGGCGATGCCGCGGATGGCGCCGGAGATCTTCGAGATCTGCTGCGCCGAATCGGCGAGCCGCTGAATCTGATCTCGGGTGGACACGGCCGCCGCCTCCACCGCCCCCATGGTCCGCCGCGCCTCTTCGATGGAGGACTGGCCGCGGTTCGTCGAACCGACCACCGCCTGCATCGCCTGGGCCACACGGTCCACCCGTTCGGCCACCTCGTCCGTGTGGCGCTTGGTCTCGCTGAGCGCGCCCTGCATCTGCCCCAACGCCTGCGTCGCCTTGTCCGCGATGGCGGCGAACTCGCTCGCCGTCTCGGCAATGCCGCCGACCGCCCGCGCGGTCTCGTCGGTGGAGGCCGTCAGCTCCTGTGCGCTCGCCGCGACCGATTCCGACGCCCCGGCCACCTGCCGCACCAACGATCCGATGCTCTCCAGCACCCGGTTGGTCGTCTCCGCCAGCTGTTGCACCTCGTCCCGGCTGGTGACCCCCTCAATCCGCCGGCGCAGGTCGCCGCCCGCCGACGCGATGTCCTCGAGCACGCGGATCACCTTGCGCAGGTTGCGCGGCGTGCCAAGCGACGCCCCGGTCCCGATGACCGCGGCGATGGCGACCGCGAGCAGCGTGATCACGATGATCAGGATCTCGGTCTGTGTCACCATCCGGTGCAGCGTCGCCGCCCGCTGCGCGGCGTTGTTCTGGTTGCGCGCGATGAGGTTCTGGATGTTGTCGTGAATCGTCTGCACCATCACCCGGCTGTTGCCGGAGGCCATGGCGTTGTTCGCCTGCTCCCCGTGTCCCGTCCGGCGCATGTTGATGAGTTCGTCGGCGACCTTGACCCAGTCGTCGATGACGGGCGCGGCCTTCTCCAGATACGAGCGCGACGCGCTGGTCGAGGACAACAGTCCGCGCAGATCGGCGATGTCCTTCGGATAGCGCTGTTTCGCAGCTTCGTACGTCTGCGCGAGCAACGTGTCGTTGCCCGTCGCCAGATAGGCGAGCATGCCCGTGTCCATGTCCTCGACGTCCGACATCAGCTGGCTCGCCTGTTGGACCACCTTCAGGTCGTGGTCCGTCAAGGTCTGCACCTCGCTCTGCATCTGGGTGAGGCGCACGACGCTGATGGTGCCGATCACGACCAACAGCGCGAGCACCGCGATGAAGGCGCCGCCCACCTTCCACCGGATGGAGATGAAATCCGGCAACCAGTCCCGCCACCGCGCCCAAATCCCCCGCCCGGCGGACGAACCGCCGGATTCCGTGGACGCGCGGGTGTGTTCTTTCTGCCCTTCCTCCATGTCTGCCACCTGCCCATGTGTCGAATGTCCCCCGGTATATTCGACCATGGCGACCAGATCTCCTCTGATGATGGCAACGCGTGGTCACAGAGGGAAGGCGCGCGGCATCGGCGCGTCGGGGGGATCGGCCATGTTCGCCGACGGGTTCTGGATCAGCGGGCCGGGGCGGGTTGCACCGCTCCCCCGCCGCCGGACGCCCCCCAGTAGGAGCCGGGCACATCGCCGTTGAGGACGATGTAGGCGAGCAGGACCCGGGTCTTGACGTGCGCCGGCGCCGTCACCAGGGGAGCGACCGCCTGCACGTCGGCGGCGAGATCGAGATACAGGGTGTGGACGGTCTGGTTGACACCGACCGATCGCACCTCCGCCGACACGGAGGTGTGCGCCGTGCCCATCATGTACACGCGCACCGGGAGGGTCAGGCCGACATTCGTCAGGACGAGCCCCCCGACCGCCTGGGCGACGGGCAGACGCAACGTCTCGGACGACAGGGCCCGCAGGTGCCCCTCGGCCCGTTCGGTCGCCTCCGTCTGGACGCGGGCGACCTCGGTGAAGTCGAAGTGCGCCACCCGGACCCCGTGGTCGTCGCGTTCATCCACGACCAGCACGCGCGAGACCCCGTTGCCCGCGACCATCTCCTCCGTCACCGCCGCGTTGAGCGCCTCGGTCGCGGCGCGCACCGCCACCGCCTGCGCCGCCGCGGCCAAGGCCGGGCGCAGTTTCCACTCCACCGCCATCCAGGCGCCGGCGAGGGCCAGAAGCCCCCCCGCGGCGAAGCCCCAACGCCGCCCGGACCCGCGGCCGCGGGGCCGGCCGCCGAGGCGCCGGCGCATCGGCCGAAACGTCCGGCTGGACAAAGAAATCCCCCCTCGCCGATGTATACGCGGCAAAGGGGGGATTGAGACGAGCCGCAAACCGGTGCGCGCCCATCAGGGGACACGCCGGCCGGTTCGCGACCGGATTCGCCTACTCAGCCCAAGGTATGCGGCCGGCCGGTTCGCGACCGGTTGCGCCTGACCAGCCCAAGATACTCGGCCGCCCGGTCCCCGGGTCACACCCGACAGCGGACGAACCGGCGTTTTCCGACCTGCACGACGAGGCCATCCCGCAGGTCGATGTTGGCCTGCACATCCGTCAGGCGCTCGCCGTCGACGCGCACCCCGCCCTGTTCGATGGCGCGCCGCGCCTCGCTGTTGCTCGCGGCCAGGCCCAGGTCCACCAACGCCTTGACCGCCCACTGCGGACCGGGCGTCACCCGCACCTCCGGGATGTCCTCGGGGAGCCCGCCCTGTTGAAACACCGCCTTCCAGTTGGCCTCCGCCTCCGCGGCCGCGTCCGCGCCGAGAAAGCGCGTGACCAACTCGCGCGCCAGGCGCATCTTGGCGTCTCTCGGGTGCAGGCTGCCGTCCTTCAGCCCCGCCTGAATCCGGCGCAACTCCTCCACCGAGACCCCGGAGAGCAGTTCGTAGTACTTCGGCATCAGGTCGTCCGGTATGGACATCACTTTCCCCCACATCTCGCGGGGCGGCTCGTCGATCCCGATGTAGTTCCCGAGGCTCTTGGACATCTTCTGCACCCCGTCCAGCCCCTCGAGGATCGGCATCATCACCGCCACCTGCGGCTCCTGGCCGAACTCGCGCTGCAGGGTCCGGCCCATCAGGAGGTTGAACTTCTGATCGGTGCCCCCGAACTCAATGTCCGTGTGCAGGTGCACCGAATCGTACGCCTGCATGAGAGGATAGAAAAACTCGTGGATGTGAATCGGCCGGTTCTCCTGGAATCGCTTCTGAAAATCCTCCCGTTCGAGCATCCGCGCGACCGTTAAAGTGGAAGCGAGGCGAACCACGTCCGAAAACGTCAACGGGGCGAGCCAATCGGCGTTGCGCACAATCTCGGTTCGATCCGGGCGCAGCACCTTCAACACCTGGGACACGTAGGTCCGCGCGTTCTCGTTGACCTCTTCGGCGGTCAGCTGGCGCCTTGTCTCGGATTTCCCGGTCGGGTCCCCGATGCGGCCCGTGAAATCCCCGATGACCAGGTGGCAGCAATGGCCCAGGTCCTGCAGCTGGCGGATCTTCTGCAGAACGACCGTGTGGCCCAGGTGGATGTCCGGGGAGGAGGGGTCCATGCCGAGCTTGAGCCGCAGCGGCTGACCCGTGGCGACGGATCTCCGGAGCTTGTGAACCAGATCCTCGACGGGGACAATCTCCGCCGTACCGCGCTGAATCACCTCCAGCTGCCGGTCGACCTCCCGTTTTTGCTCGGCGGTCAATTCGATGGATTCGCCGTCTGGCGTACGGATTGCGCGGTCCTCTGTCACACCGGAACACCCTTTCTCGTCGAAATGAAAAACGCCCCCTCCCCATGCGGGGACGAGGCGTGTCGCTCGCGGTACCACCCTGCTTGCCGCAACCTGCGGCCACTCTGCGGCGATAACGGAGCCACCGGTGGCGACTGGCGCCGCCACGCCTCCCGGGGCGTACTTCCGCACGCCGGACGACCGGTTCGCACCGTCCACCGGTTCTCTGAGACGGCCCGTGCGCGCGTACTGCAACCCGTTCCTCGGCTCGCCGCCGGCCCGTCCCGTCCGGGAGGGGCCGCGCCGGCGTCCCGTCTGATTTGGGGGTCAGTATAGCAGAGCCGCCAAGGGGGTGTCAACGCCGTCCCGCGGAGCGTTTCCAACCCTGTGGTATAATCGGTCCAACGAGAGGAGAGTGAACGCAGGATGGCCAATCCAACCAGACCACCGTCCGGGCGCCGTCCGGCCGAGCGGCAGCGGGAGCGGGCCGCCAAACGGGAAGCGCGCCGCTGGGTGTGGCGTGGCCTGGCCGTGGCGGCGTCTGCGCTCGGGGCATTCCTGGTGACGGGGGCGGGCGCGGCAGTCGGGTACGCCGCGTCCATGCTCAAGGGGCTGCCCGCCATCAGTCCGCAGACCTTCACCAATCTCAGCCAACCCACCGTCGTGTACGATGTGCACGGTCAGGTGATTGGGCGATTCACGGCGGAGGGCGACCGGGAGCCCATCACCTCGGTGAACCAGGTCTCGAAGAACCTGGTCAACGCCTTCATCGCCGCCGAGGACAAGACCTTTTACAAGAACATCGGGATCAACCCGATGGCGATGGCGCGCGCCTTCGTGCAGGACGTGCTGCATCACCAGATTGAGAGCGGCGCCAGCACCATCACGCAACAGACGGTCAAACTGGCCTTATTCCCGGATCAGCAACGCACCTTGAAACGGAAGATTCAGGAGATCGCCCTCGCCCTGGAGGTCAATCATATGTTGACCAAGGACGAGATCCTGACGGACTACATGAACTGGGTGTACATGGGGCAGATGGGCTCCAACCCGGTGTACGGCGTGAAGGCGGCCGCTCAGATTCTGTTCCACAAGGACCCGAAGGATCTGAATCTGCCCGAGGCCGCGCTGCTGGCCGCCATCCCGAACAACGCCAGCCTGTTCTCTCCGTACGATCACCTGGACAACACCATCTCCCGGCAACACTATATCCTCGAACAGATGCGGGCCAACGGGATGATCGACGAGGCGCAGTATCAGGCGGCGCTGCGTTACGACATCAAAAAGGACATTCAACCCGAACCCAAGACGAGCGCCTACGCCCAGCACCCGTACCTGATGATTGACGAGATCCGGCCGCTGGTGGCGCAGTATCTGGTCCAGTCGGGCCGCTACGCCTCGGAGGAGGACGCGCTGAAGGCGCTGCCGACCGCCGGGTACAAGATCTACACGTCCATCGACCTGAAGTTGCAAAACCAGGTGGAGGGCGTGCTATCGGACGACAAACTGTTCGGCAACACCAACCAGGTCGCCAAGGATGAGCGCAACCGGGTCATCACCCAAAACGGCAAACCGGTCGTCGACCTGTACGAGGCGGGCGTCACGCTCATCGACAACGAGACCGGCGGCATCCTGGCCGTCGGCGGCGGGCGGGATTACAACCGGGACAGCGTGGACCACACCATCATTCCGCGCCAGCCGGGCTCTTCCATCAAGCCGCTGTTGGACTATGGCCCGGCCATCGACCAGCACCGGATCACCGCCGCCACGCCCATCCTGGACGCCCCGGTGACGTATCCCGGGTCGGACGGGCCGTGGTCACCGCAGGACGACGACGGAGAGTGGCACGGCGTCGTCACCGTGCGGCAGGCGCTGACCTCGTCGTACAACGTCCCCGCCATCAAGGTGTACGACCGGTACAGCCGATCCATCGGATCGAGCTATCTGCAGAAGATGGGCATCTCGCCCGACGCGAAGACGCTCAATGGCCGGCCGACCCTGGCACCGGGCGATCTGCAGAATCTCGCCTCGGCCATCGGGGGTCTGACCAACGGGCTGACGGTCCAGCAGATGACCAGCGCCTATACCGTTTTTCCAAATCAGGGAGTGTGGCGCCACCCGTACCTGATCAGCAAGATTGTCGATCGCGACGGCAACCCGCTCTACCAGTTCCAGCCCACGGCGACCAAGGTGTTCTCGCCGCAGACCGCGTACGTGATGACCGACATCCTCCACGATGTCGTGTACGCCCCGGGCGGGACGGCGCAGGCCGTCGGCGCGCACTTCCCGGGCGATTACATCGCGGGCAAGACGGGGACAACGGACGATCTGCGCGACGGTTGGTTCATCGGATACACGCAGAAATACACCCTCGGCATCTGGATGGGGTACAACCACCATCAGGTGATTGACCGCAATGTGTACAACCTGAAGTTCACGGTGTGGAATAAGATCATGGATCCCATCCTGAAGGCGGACCCGCCGAAGGCGCCGTTCCCGCAGCCGCCCGGCATCGTCAGCCTGGCGGTGTGCAAGAAGTCGGGGATGCTGCCGACCGACCTGTGCAAACAGGACGGGGACGTGTACACAGAGCTGTTCATCCAGGGCACGGAGCCGGCCAGCCCTTGCACCGCGCACGTTCAGGCGCTGTACACGGTGGTCAACGGCAAGCGTTATCTGGCGACGACCAACACACCGCCCGGTGAGATCCGGACGGGCATCTTCATCATCCCGCCGGAACCGGTCCCGCCGGGCACCGTCACCCCGGACAGCGCCGAGTACCTGCCGACCGAGGCCGATCCGCGCGGCGGCCAGGTGCTGACGCCCTCCGGCCAGGCGACGGTTCAACCGCCGCTGCCCGCCCCGGCTCAGGTGCAGGCGGCCCTCACCCCGACAGGGGTGCGGATCCAGTGGAGCGCGGTGCCCGGTGCCACCGGGTACACCGTCTGGCGCGCAGACGCGCCGGGCGGACCGTACGTCAGCATCGCCGGCCCCATCTCCGGCACCGCGTTCACCGACACCCATCTGCCCCCGGCGGGAGGCACCGTGTATTACCAGGTGTACGCCATGTCGGCCAGCGGCATCTCTCCGCCGTCGCAGCCGGTGCCCGTCGTCGTTCCGGCCAGCGCCCCGGGGGAGGGGACGGGCAACACCACCGGATCGTCCGGCGATGGGTCGACAGGCAACGCGACCGGCGGGACCGGCGGCGCGGGGGGCACCGGAGGCGGCACTGGGACCGGCAACACCACCGACGGCTCCGTCAAGCCCGGGCACGGCCACGGCAAGCACGGCACGGATGGCGGCAACAGCACCGCGCTTCCGGATCTGCTGTGGCCGGGCGGACTTCCCGAGGGCAACCGCACCTGAGGGCAATCGCGCGCCGGCCCGGCAGCCGACTGAAAATAGAGGGAGGGCATCGCCCTCCCTCATTTCAATTCAACCACGGTGGCGCCGACGTATCCGACGCCTCCGCTGTTCGGCGTGGGCGCATCGCCCTCCCTCATTTCAGTTCAACCACGGTGGCCCCGTCGCCGCCCTCCCCGGGGCCGCCCGGCGCCCAGGATGCGACGTGGGGGTGCTTCGACAGATGCCTGCGGATGCCGTTGCGCAGCGCCCCCGTGCCCTTGCCGTGGATGATGGTCACCCGGGCGAGGCCGCTGAGCACGGCCTGATCCAGGTATCGGTCGACCGGCGGCAGGGCCTCCTCCACGGTGTGCCCCCGGATGTCGAGCTGCAGCGGGACCGTCTGCACCGATCGCCTCACGGACCGGACGGGGTCCGCCGGTGCCTGGCCACCCGCGACCACCTCGACCTCGTCGGCCGCGACCTTCATCCGCAACATCCCCAGCTGAACGGTCACCTCCCGTCCGTCGGGGGAGACCTCCACCACCTCGCCCTTCTGGCCCACCGTCAACACGCGCACGGTGCTGCCGACCTTGGGCCGGCGCGCACCCTCGGCCCTGCGGCGCACCTTCGGCCGCGTCTCCGGCAGGGCGTCCTCCAGGGCCTTGCGCAGCTCCACCAACTCGTGATCCTTGACCGCGGCGGCCCGTTGGCGCTGGCGCAGCTCGCGGATGACCCGTTCCGCCTCCGACCGGGCCCTTGCGATGACTTCCCGCGCCTCCCGTAAGGCGGCCTCCCGGGCCTTCTCGAGGGACTGTTCGAACGCCTCCCGCTCCCGGGCCAACCGCTCACGCTCCGCCACCGCCGCCCGGCGCTCCTGTTCCGCGTCCTGGCGCAGCCGTTCCGCCTCGCGGCGGGCCGTCTCCAGTTGGGCAATCATATCCTCCACCCGGACATCGTCCGTCCGCAGGTGGTGGCGCGCCTGTTCAATCACCTCCGGCGGCAT
>NZ_JAIMAV010000020.1 GCF_023511815.1 Alicyclobacillus sp. | reverse complement strand
GCCGAGGAGCTCGTCGCGCGAATCCGGGAGATCACCGAGCCCGACGTCGCGTTCGTCGCGTCGTTCGGGCTCGTGATGATCGTGCACACCGGTCCGGGACTGGTCGGGCTCGCCTGGCGGTGGGTGCCGGCCGCTGGGGACGGGCGGGCGGCGTGACCCTCAGCGGCTGACCGCACGCGCGGCCAGCACCCACTCCACGGACTCTGCGATCGTGCCGAGCGCGCTCGGACCGAAGGCGTGCCCGAGGTCGGCGACGACGGCGAGCCGCTTCGGCCCGGGCGCCGCGTCGTGCAGCAGCGCCGAGTCGTGCACCGGCACGAAGCGGTCCTGTGCGCCGTGCACGAAGACGGTCGGGACCGCGAGCCGTGGCGCGAGCGCCAGCGGCGGCGGCGGGTTGGTCCAGCGGGCCGCGACGCGCACCCCGGCGAGGTGCTCGACGAGGCGGCGGCCGACCGGGGTGCGGGTCATCGCCGCGGCGGGCACGCCGCGCGGGTTGCGCGGGACGCGCCACCGGGCCGGGCACGACACCGCGACGAGCCCCGCGAGCCCGCTGTCGGTGACGGCGTAGCGGAGCGCGGCGATCGCGCCCATCGACGCGCCGACGATCACGACCCGCGGGGTCCGCTCGCGTGCGTACGCCACCGCCGCCTCGACGTCGTGTCGTTCGTGGTCGCCAAGCGTCGATTCACCGTCCGAGGAGCCGTGACCGCGCGCGTCGTAGGTGAGGACGTCGTACCCGAGGGCGTGGAGCGTCCCGGCCAGCTCGCCGACGTGTGGACAGCTCGCCGACGCCGTGAAGCCGTGCACGACGACGACGGTGGCGACCGGGTCGGCGGCGAGGAGCCCCCGCACCGACAGGCGCAGCCCGTCGCCCGTGACGAGCGTCGTCGCGAACCGCTGCGTCATGCCGGCCCCGGGCGCAGCGACGGCAAGCGGACGTGGATGCCGTGACGGGCCATGGTCCGACGGAACCACAGGGCCGACACGACGACGGCCGTGATCGTGAGGGTCCACGAGAGCGCGACGCGCGCCACGACGAACGTGGCGATCGACTGGGTGAGGAGCAGCCAGATGGTGAGCGCGGCGTTCGCCGCGTAGGCGAAGGCCCACAGCAGCGAGATGCGCCGGAAGAACAGCCGGACGTGCTCGTTGCGGACGACCTCGTCCGGCAACGGGCAGAAGTCGGAGGCGAGCCTGCCCGCGAGCGGGTTGCCGAGCGGGACGGAGAGCAGGAACGCGGAGGCGACGAGCGCGGTGCCGAGCGACGGCTGCAGGAAGTAGACGAACGTGCTGCCGGACACGAGCGAGATCGCCGTGCGCGCGGTGATCGTCGCCGCGCCGAGGAACAGGATGCGCGGCCGCTCCAATCCCAATCCCTCGAACAGTCCGCGCTTGCCGCGAGGATCCCAGATGGCGTCCTGCACGCGATGCGTCAGGTTCCACAGGGCCAGCTGCTCATACGACTCCAAGAGTTCACCGACCCCTCGCCATTGGAACCGAATCGCCCGCTCGACGATTTGCTGGCGGAGCCTGGATCGCTCCTCCGGGACGTTCTGCATGAACAACCGGTGGAAGGAGCGGTTGAACATCTCCCACGAGGTGCGAACCGGCATCCGGTCCCCGTTCTGCTCCTCCCACAACCGCTTGCCGCTCGCGTAGTTCTCGACGCGGAAGGGCCGACCGACATCCTTCCAGCTCAGGACCGACCAGTCCCGCACCTGCCCCGTCTCGATGAAACGCCCCCACTCCTGCGGACGGGGCGCCCGCAGGTCCGCCCGGTAGTTGCCGTGCAGAAACGTCTGGCCGAGATGCCGTTCATCGTACGGGTGTTCCCGCACCTCCCCGCCGCTGTTCCCGTCCGAAGGGTCCAACCGAACCTCCGACTCCCGCAGGGCCATGCCGACCCGCTCCTTTCAAACAAACGGTTGGTCTTACCGCCATTGTACCAGACCGCCACCGCATCAGACACAACTTTCGGAATCTACCCCCACGACGGGCCGGCCCCCTATAATAAGGAGAGCACACGACGAGAAAGGAGTCATCCGCATGCGCTTCTCGGAAACGCTCCGTGAGGAGGCGGACGCCATCTGGCAAGCGAGTTTCGATCACCCGTTCGTCAAAGAACTGGCCAACGGCACCCTGCCCGTGGAGAAATTCGCCCATTACGTCCAAAACGACGCCCATTACCTGCACGTGTTCGCCCAGGTGCAGTCGATGGCCGCCGCCAAATCGGACGATCTCGCCACCCTCGGCCGGCTCGCCGCACACGCCCAGGCCACGGTGGAGGCGGAACTGGCCCTGCATCAGACCTTCTTCGGGATGCTCGGCATCGAGCGAGATCCCGACTTTCTCCCGGCGCCGACCAACCACCGCTATACGACCCACATCCTGACCGTCGCGCACCGCGGCACCCTGGGCGAGATCATCGCCGCCATCCTGCCCTGCTACTGGCTCTATTGGGAAATCGGCCAGCGGTACAAGGACAGCCGCCCGAACCACCCGATTTACGACAAATGGATCCAGACGTACGGCGATGAGTGGTTCGGCAACCTGGTGCAGGAGCAGATTCAGCGGTTGGATGAGCTGGCCAAGGCCGCACCGGAGGCGGAACGCGCGCGCATGCGGCGCCATTTCCTCATCTCCAGCACCTACGAACTGGAGTTCTGGCAGATGGCCTACACCCTCGAGCGCTGGCCGTTCGAGTCGCGGTGACGACGATGCGGGGAGCGGGGAACGCTGCCGCAACGCTGCCCGCGGTGCCCGGGGCGGCGCCGAGACGCGGGCGGGCGAGCGGGATCGCCATGGTCCTCGTCGCGGCGACCCTGTGGGGGGTCTCCGGGACGGCGGCCCAGCAACTGTTTCAGTCGCAGGGGTTCACCCCGGCGTGGCTGGTGACGGTGCGCATGACCATCTCCGGCGTCCTGCTGCTTTTGGGGACCCTGGCGTTCGGACGCTCCACGGACGTGTTCCGCATCTGGCGGGATGGGGCCGGCCGGGTGCAGATTGTGGTCTTCGCGCTGGCCGGCCTCGCGGCGGTGCAGTACACGTACTTCGCCGCCATTCAGACCGGCAACGCGGCCACCGCCACCTTTCTGCAGTATCTCGGCCCGGTCCTGGTGGTGCTGTACGAGGCGCTCCGCCGCCGGCGTTGGCCCGACCGCCGGGCGAATCTGGCCACGCTGCTGGCGGTCCTCGGCACCTTTTTGCTCGTCACCGGCGGCTCCGCCGGGCGGCTGTCCGTATCCCCCGCCGCCATCGTGTGGGGGCTGTTGTCCGCCGTCGCGCTCGCCTTTTACACCGTGTACCCGGGACCGCTGATGGCCCGCTGGGGATCGGGCCCCGTGGTCGGCTGGGGGATGACCCTCGGCGGCCTCGCCTGCGCCACCCTTCGCGCCCCCTGGGACGTCGCGGGCCAGCACTGGTCCGTGGGGGCGGGCCTGCTGGTGGTCTTCGTGGTCATCGGCGGAACGCTCATCCCCTTCTACCTGTATCTCGCCAGCCAGCGCCACCTCTCCGCGGCGGAGACCAGTCTGCTCGCCTGTGCGGAGCCCCTGTCCGCCGCCGTCGCCGCCGTCGTGTGGTTGCACACACACCTCGGCCTCGGCGAACTGCTGGGCGGACTGTGCATCGTCGGGACGGTCATTGTGCTGTCGTGGCCGGGGCACCGGAGCCCGGGACGGGGGTAGGACAGGTGAATTTCAGCATCGTTCATAAACGGTTTCCAATGACCCTCCGCGCCAAACTGAACGCGTTTGTGGTCCTGAACGCGTTTGTCGGGTTGGCATTGGTGACGTCGGGTTACATGTACCTCACCGTCCAGAGTGAGTTCAACAACGCGGGCCAACAGGCGCTTGTCGTGGCCGAGTCGGTGGCGACCATGCCGCAGGTGATCGCGGCTTTCCATACCGCCGACCCGGCCGCCATCATCCAGCCGATCGCGGAGTCGGTGCGAAAAGAGACGGGCGCGGAGTTCGTCGTCGTCGGCAACATGCAGTTGATCCGGTACAGTCACCCAAATCCCGGCCAAATCGGAAAACACATGGTCGGCGACGACGACGCTTTGGTGTTACAGGGAAAGAGCTCCATCACACAGGCCATGGGGACGCTCGGTCTATCTGTACGCGGAAAAGCGCCAATCTTCGATCACGGCCGGCAGATTGGGGTCGTCTCCGTCGGGTACCTGGTCAGCTCCATCTGGAAGCACCTGCTCGTCTCCCTGCTCGAGATCGGCGGCCTCGGGGCAGGCGCGCTGGCCCTCAGCTTCGTTGGCGCGCATCTGCTCTCACAACATGTGAAACGGCAGATCTACGATATGGAGCCGAATGAAATCGCTTTTTTGACGCAAGAACAAGCGGCCATCCTGCAGGCCATCGAAGACGGAATCCTCGCTGTCGACGAGGCGGGTGTCATCAAGGCGATCAACCGCCAGGCGTCACAACTGCTCGGTATCGAAGGGCGCCAAGTTGCGGGGAAACATCTGTCGGAGTGCGTACACCACTCGGGCTTGCGGCACCTCTTGACCGAGGGACCGGATCACGCGCCACAACCCATGATCCTCAGAGAACAATTGGTGCTGGCGAAGCGGACGCCGGTATTGCTCAACGGCAGCGTGATTGGCTCCGTCACCACGCTTCGGCCGCAACAGGCATTGGACGAGATGGAGCGCCGCCTGAAAGACCTCGACCGACACGCGGAGGCGTTGCGCAGTCAGCGGCACGAGTTCATGAACCGTTTGCACACCATCGCCGGCCTGATCCGGCTGCAGGAGTACGATCTCGTACGCGAACTGATTGACGAGTTGCAACATGAGCAGAATGAAGCCCTGTCCTTCTTCGCCACGCGCATCCGGGATTCCGCGGTGGTCGGGATCCTGGTCGGTAAGATGCATCGGGCCAAAGAACTTGGCATTGACCTGGTGGTCCTACCGGATTCGCGCCTGGGTACGCCATGCCCCTATCGGGAGACGGTGGTGACCGTCCTGGGCAACGCCGTTGAGAACGCGATGGAAGCGCTGACGGGGCAGAAGGCAGAAGGCCGCCCCAAGCGGATCGAAGTGCTGATCCGCGAAGAACCGGGACGCCTGTGGATGACGGTGCGCGACACGGGCCCCGGCATCCCACCGCAACTGGGGCAGCGGGTGTTTGAAGACGGGGTGACGACGAAAGGGCCCGGGCGGGGATTCGGGTTATCGCTGTGCGCTCAGTTGGTCGCGCGCGCCAATGGAAAGCTGGCCATCGTCTCGTCACCGGAGGGCGCGACGCTGGAGATGAGTCTGCCGACGGAAGGTGAGAGCCCAGATGCCCATCCGAACGCTCATTGTGGATGACGATTTCATGATTGCGCGAGTGCACGCGAAGTTCATCTCGCGGCAGGCCGGATACCTCGTCGTCGGAGAGGCGCATTCGGGCGGGGAGGCGCTGCGCATGGCGAGGGACACGAGGCCGGATCTGATTGTGCTCGACATATATCTGCCGGACATGCCCGGACTTGAGGTATTGGCCCAACTGCGCGGCGGTGGAGCGGGTGGTGACGTCATCCTGATCACAGCCGCGAAAGAGACCGACATCGTGGAGCAGAGTTTTCGCCTCGGGGTGTTTGACTACCTGGTCAAACCGTTCGATCTCGATCGCCTGAGCGTCTCTCTGCGCAAGTACAGCGAGTACCGCCGCCGACTCACGGGGGCCTCCGAATTGGATCAGCGTCGCATCGACGACTTGCAAAAGCTGCGCTGGCCAGCAGCAGGGCTGAAGGCAGCAGCCGAATCGGGGATCGATCCGCGGACGCTTGAACGGATCGCCCAGTGCGTCGAGGCCGCCGCCGAGCCCCAGACCATCGCGGACATCGCCGCGAAGGTCGGGGTCAGCCGATCAACCGCGAAGACGTATCTCGATTTCCTGGTGGAGCGGGGAGACGTCGTGGAGGACCTGCAGTACGGGGCCGTCGGCCGTCCGCGGCGGCTGTTTCGAAAGGCATAGCGGGCGGACACGTGAGGATATGCCGCCCGCCGCAGCCCACACCAGGGCCTTCCAAAGGAACCGGAAAACCTATCCCTGCAGAGCCTTGTCAACAAACTCGGTGGTGTACGTCTTGTTCAGATCGATGTGCGCGTCATTGATCTTCGGATTGAATGTGGTGAGTACCTTTAACACCGTCGGCGGGCCATCCTCCGGCATTTTTCCGTCCGGCGTAAACATCGGCAGGCTCTTCTGCAAAGCGTCGATGTACGCCTGCTTGTCACCGGCGTAATAGGACGCCGGCAACTGATCCGCGATCTCCGCCGCCGAGTGTGTGTGAATATACTGCATGGTCTTCACAAATGCGTTGACCAATTTCTGCACCACGTCCGGATGCTGCTGAACATACTCGGTCTGCATATACAGACAGGCGGCGGGGTACGTGCCACCCAACGACTGCTTGGCGCCGTCGGTGGTCGACATGTCGAGCATGACGCTGGCGAGATTGCGTTGCTTCAGTTGAGTCACGGTGGGTTCGGTGGTGACCGCGGCGTCGATTTTGCCCTGCTGGATCGCGGCAATCAACGTTTGTCCGGCGCCCACCGGGACCGGTGTGTAATCCGAAGTCTTGTTCCCGCCTTTGACGACGAGGTAGCTGGCCAAGAAGTTGGTGGACGACCCGAGGCCCGTGATCCCGATCTTTTTTCCTTTCAGATCGGCGAGAGACTTGATCTGATCCTTTTCCTTATCGGAGACCACCAGGTATTCTCCGGGCGTCGCCCCGAACTGAACGACCGACTCCAACGACTTTCCCTTCGCCTGCAGGTCAATGGTGTGGTCGTAAAAACCGACCACGCCGTCCACCTGGCCCGCCAAAAGCGCCTCTTCCGCGCTCTGCCCAGCGCTTTCATCCATCAGCTGGACATCCAGTCCCTGGTCCTTGAAGTAGCCAAGTTTTTCCGTCAACTCGGCCGGCAGATAGATGATCTTCGACATCCCGCCGACCATGATCTTCACGTGTGCCGGTGTCGATGTGGAACCGGCCGCAGGCGCCGTTGCGGTATTCCCGCCTCCGTTCGCGGTCGCCCCCCCGCCTCCACCGGAACTCCCTCCCCCGTTGCTGCTCGCCCCGCATCCGGTGGCGAGCATGGCCAGGGTGGCGCTCATCGCGGCGCCCGTCACCCATGTCTTCCATCCCATATGCCCCTCTCCCTTCCTTGCATGTCTATCTCCAGCTGCAGGGGAGTGGTGGGAGCGTCACCAGCACACTCCCCGCCAGCGTGGATTCAAGTCCTGGACCGGTTAAAATCCTCTCATTCGGAACGGATCCGAGCCCCCGTCCTCATCGGGCCGAGACCCGCCAGTGGATGAACCGCCGCTCCAGCCGTGTGACCAACCAATCCGCCACCAGAGCCGTCAGCGAGAGGATCACCATGCCGGCGAAGACGCCCGTGGTATCGAATGCCCCCTGCGCTTCAGAGATGAGGAATCCCAGGCCCTCGGTCGCGCCGACAAACTCACCCACCACGGCGGCGACCAGTGCAAATCCAAAGCTGGTGTGCAAACTGGATAGGATCCAGCTCAACGCGGAAGGGATGATCACGTGCCGTGCGAGCTGCCGTTTGTTCGCACCGAGCAACAGGGCGTTGTTCACGAGATTCCGGTCGACCTCCCTCACGCCCTGGAAGGCGTTGAAAAATACGATGAAAAACGTCAAGGTCACGCCGAGCGCGATCTTCGAGGGCATGCCCAGCCCAAACCACAGGATGAAGATGGGCGCCAGGACGACGCGCGGCAAGGCGTTGAGCATCTGGATGTACGGCGCGAAGATCACGGACAAAATCTCGCTCATACCGAGCGCGTATCCGGCGACCACCCCAAGGACCACACCGAGGATGAACGAGATGATGGTCTCCTCAAAAGTCACGACAAAGTGGATGTAGAGCGGACCTTGACTCGTCCCATCCACCACCCAATCGCGAATGTGCCGCAGGATGGCGGACGGTTGAGAGAAGAAGAACGGATCGATGGTCTTGGTCGCCGCCAACGCTTCCCAGGTCCCGACCACCACAACAAATACCGCGATCTGCAGCGCCAGATTGCGAATACGCTTGCGCAAAGCCTTGGCACGCATCTCACTGCGGCGCTTCGCGATCTCAATGTGCGTGGGTTGTGCCTGCGTGGAACTGTGCATAGCTCGCCAACACCTCGTCTCGAAGGTCGTTCCAGATCTGTTCGTGAAATTCCATAAACCGTCGATCGAAGCGAATCTCCGACACATTGCGCGGCCGCGGCAAATCAATCCAGTAATCGCCCTTGATGGTGGCCCCGGGACCCGCCGTGAGGACGATGACCCGGTCGCTCAGCGAGATCGCCTCCTCCAGGTCGTGCGTGATGAACAACACCGACGACTCCGTCTCGGCCCAGATGTTGAGCAACTCGTTCTCCATCACCGACCGGGTGTGGACATCGAGAGCCGAAAACGACTCGTCCATCAGGAGGATCTCCGGCTGCATGATCAGGCACTGGGCCAGGGCCACACGCTTGCGCATGCCACCAGACAACTGGCTGGGATAGTGGTGCTCGAATCCCTTCAACCCCACCTTCTCGACCCATTCCGCAGCCCTCGCGTAGGCTTCGGACTTCTTTACTCCGTGCAGCCGCAAGCCCAAAGACACGTTATCGATCACGGTTTTCCAAGGAAACGTGTTGTCGGTCTGAAACACACAAGCCGCCACAGGGTTGATTCCCGTCAATGGACTGCCCTTGATGAAGACGCTGCCGGCGGTCGGCTGCTCGAATCCGGCCACCAGATTCAGCGTGGTCGATTTGCCGCATCCGGTCGGCCCGACCAATGACACGAACTGTCCTTTCTCAACCCGCAGGTTGATGTTTTGCAGCACCGTGTGCAGTTCTCCCGACGGCTTCAGGAACTGCTTGGCCACCCCTCGCAGTTCGATGACCGGCGTGTTGTGCACCATCGGTGCCTCGTACCGAATGGACTTCACCGGATGCCCCCCTCTTCGTTGAATTTGAAACGCTTACAATTCGGATGCTATCGGGGCAGCCGGGGACAAACCACCATTGATTCGAATCATCAAATAATTAGGGTTACTTTGTTTTTGTCGATTTTCACAGCAAAAAAGACGGGCCGTCTGGCCCGCCTTTGAAATGACCTGGGTCTCGGCTGTACGTGCAGTCAAACGTGCGGGTGGACTACGGCCGCCCGCCGTGGACGTAGATCACCTGGCCGGAGACGTACGACGCGTCATCGCTCGCCAGGAACGCAATCACGTTGGCCACATCCCGCGGCTGCCCGACGCGCCGCAGCGGAATGCGCTCAATCGCGGCCTGCTTGAACTGCTCGGGATCCACCCCGACGCGCTGCGCCGTCGCCCGCGTCATGTCGGTGTCGATGAAGCCCGGCGCCACCGCGTTGACGTTGATGTTGAAGGGCCCCAGCTCAATCGCCAAGGTCTTCGTGAACCCCTGAATGCCCGCCTTCGCCGCGGAATAGTTGGCCTGGCCGCGGTTGCCGAGCGCCGACGTGCTGCTGACATTGACGATTTTGCCGTACCGCTGTTGCACCATGTGCTTCTGGGCCGCCCGGCTGCACAAAAAGTGCCCCTTGAGGTGGACGTTCATCACCGTGTCCCAATCCTCTTCCGTCATCTTGAAAAGCAGGTTGTCTCGGATGACGCCGGCGTTGTTGACGAGGATGTCGAGCCGCCCAAATGTGGACACCACCTGCTCGACCGCCGCCTCCACCTGCTGGCTGTCCGCGACGTTGCACCCGATGGCGATGGCCTCTCCGCCCAGGTCGCGGATGGCCGCCACCGTGTTTTCGCAGGAGGCGCCATCGAGATCGATCACGCCGACCTTCGCCCCCTCCTCCGCCAACCGAATCGCGGTCGCCGCTCCGATGCCCCGCGCCGCACCCGTCACCATCGCCACGCGTCCGTCCAACTTGCCCATGAGGTTTCCTCCTTCGCCCGGCCAAAAGCGGCCGATTGATGTCCTGGCCTGTGCCCAGACTCGCCGAAATCCTATCCGTCGCTCCGGCGCAGGAGCTTCCGGTATGCACCGCCTGCGCCAGCCGCTCATCCGCTCACCGCTTGCGCCGAACGTCCGCCGGCACCGCGCCTCAGCCGGCGCTCTGCCCGCCGTCCACCGCCAGCACCTGGCCGGTGGTGTAGTCGGACGCCGCCGACGCGAAGTACAGCGCCGCACCCTGGAGATCCCGCGGCCCGCCGACCCGGCCGAGCGGTGTGACCTGCCGGATGCGATCCCCCGCCTGCTCCAGAACCACCTTCGTCATCTTGGTCGGGAAGAACCCGGGCGCGATGGCGTTGACGTAGATGCCGTAACGCGCCCACTTGACCGCGAGGTCCTTGGTCAGGGTGATCACGCCGCCCTTGCTGGCGTTGTACCCGACCGCGTCCAGCACCTCGGGCGGTGTTCCACCGAGGCCCGCCACCGACGCGATGTTGATGATCTTGCCGCCCCCCTGCTCCTTCATGTGGCGGGCCGCCGCCTGCGACATGAGAAACGTCCCGGTCAGGTTGGTCTGGATCACCTTCATCCAGGCCTCATACGGCATCTCCAAGGCGGGCGCGCCCCAGCTCGCACCGCCGTTGTTGACCAGAATGTCGATCCGCCCGAAGCGCCGGATCGTCTCGTCCACCACCGATTGCACGGATGCCGGATCGGTCAGATCGAGCGGCAGCGCGATCGCCGTCGCCCCCTTGGACGAGAGCTCCGCCCGCACCTGCTCGCAGTTCTCCACCCGGCGCGAGCACAGCACCAGGGTCGCGCCCGCCTCCGCGAACGCCTCGGCGATCTGCTGCCCCAGCCCCCGTCCACCGCCGGTCACGATGGCGATCTTTCCATCCAATCGAAACAGATCGAAAACCGTCATGGTCCTCCTCCTGTGCGACCGTCCCGTCTGTGCGCGCACGGCCGCCTGAATCCGGGGCCTCCTGAATCCCGGCCCCCAATGGCGCCCGGCGCGCGATGATGGCCGGACGCGGAAATCCCGGTCCCCGATGCCGCCCGGCGCGCAATCAGGCCGGCAGCGGCGCCGTGAACACCGCCTGCCCGGTCACCGCGTTTTTGCCCTTTCCGTCGATGGCCGCCCACACCTCGCAGGTGACCACCTGTTGGTCGTCCTGAATCTCCACACCGGTCACCCGGCCCTCGCAGACGATGACATCCCCCGGCCGGACCATCTCGACGAACCGCACGCCGAACTTCTTCAAAGTCCCGTTCGGGCCCGCGGTGTCCTTGAGCAGCTGCCCGACGAAGGCCATCGTCAACATCCCGTGCGCGATGACGCCGCCCAATCCGGCCTCCTTCGCGAACTCGTCCACGGTGTGAATCGGGTTGAAGTCCCCCGACGCGCCCGAGTACATCACCAACTGGGTCTTGGTGACCGGAGGTTTCACCAGCGGCCCCAGCGCATCGCCCACCTCAAACCGCCGAATGTCCGCCATCACGCTTCCGCCTCCCGGCAGATCACGGTCGACGTCTGGCGTACGACCGGATTCCCGTCTGTGTCCCGCGCCTCCATCTCGAACACCAAAAAGATCATCCGCCCGAGCCGCCCCTGCTTCTCAAACACGTCCGCCAGCCGCGTTTGGCAGTACAGCACATCTCCCGAGTGAATCGGCCGGAAGTACTCGAACTCCTGGCTGGCGTGGATGAGCCCCGCCCTCGGCAGCTCCAACCCGGGCACGCGGCCGTAGTCGAACGTCCGCGAGAAGGTCGGTGGCGCCAGCAACCGGCCGCCCGCGGCCTCCTCGTCCCGATACCGCGGATCCGGATCCCCGATGGCCGCGGCGAACTTTCGTATGGCTCCCTTTTCCACCTCGTTTTTCACCGGCTCCGACGCGCGCCCGATGCACGCCCGATACGCCTCCAAGGACATGGCCGTCCCCTCCTTGACCGGCCGGTTGGTCGATCACGACGTCAACCGACCCTCTTCATACTGCGCCCGCAACTCCCGCTTGTAGAACTTGCCGACGCTCGTCTTCGGAATCTCGTCGATGAACACGAAGTCGTCCGGAATCCACCACTTGGCGACCTTGTCCTCGAGGAACCGCCGCAGGTCGTCCTTGGTCACCTTCCCGCGCGCCGAGGGCTTCAGCACCACGCACGCCAACGGCCGCTCCTGCCACTTCTCGCTGGCGATGGCGATGACCGCCGCCTCCGCGACGTCCGGATGCGCCATGATGGCGTTTTCGAGGTCGACCGAGGAGATCCACTCGCCGCCGCTCTTGATCAGGTCCTTCGTCCGGTCCACCACCTGGAGGTAACCGTCGGGATCGACCGTGACCACATCGCCCGTCCGGAACCACCCGTCGACGAACGCCTCTTTGGACTTTTCCGGCGCCTTGTAATACTCGTCGATGATCCACGGTCCGCGCAGCAACAGTTCTCCCATCGTCCGGCCGTCGTGCGGAACCTCCCTGCCCTCCGCGTCGACGACGCGCATCTCCAGACACGGGAGGAGCAACCCGGTCTTGGTCCGCATGCGGTACAGCTCCGGTCCGGTGAGATTCCGGTGCCTGGCCTTGAGCGGATTGACGAAGGTGATGGGGGTCGTCTCCGTCTGCCCGTATCCCTGGTGCAGGCGGACGCCGAGTTTCTCCTGGAACTGCTGGGTCAGGGCCGCCGGCAGGGCCGCACCGCCCGACATGAAATACCGCACGTGGCGGAAATCGTACTTGCCGGGATTGGCGAGCACGTGCTGCAGCACACCCATCCAGATGGTCGGCACCCCGGCGCTGAACGTCACCTTCTCTTCCTGGATGAGGTCGCACAGCACCTCTGCGGTCGGCCGGTGGCCCGGGTACACCTGCTTGCATCCCGCCCACGTGTCGATGTACGGCCGCCCCCACGCGTTGACGTGGAACATCGGCACAATCGGCATCGTGACGTCGGCGTCGTCCACGCCGAACTCGCCCGACATCGCGGTCAGGCAGTGCAGGAACAGGCCCCGATGGGTGTACACAACGCCTTTCGGATCACCCGTCGTCGCCGACGTGTACGCCATGATGGCCGGGCTGCGCTCATCAAATTCGGGAAACGTGTACTCCGGACTGTGCTCGGACAGGAGATCCTCGTAGAGGACGGCGCCCGGCAACGGCACCTCCAGGTTGGGCTTGTCGGTCATGACCACGTACTTCTCGACCGTCTTCAGTTCCGGCGCGATGGAGGCGATGCGCGGAACCAGGTCCTCGTCGACAAACATCACCCGGTCCTCGGCGTGGTTGACGGTGTAGATGATCTGCTCCCGGAACAGGCGGATGTTCACCGTGTGCAACACACGCTGGGAACACGGGACCGCGAAGTACAGCTCCAGGTGGCGGTGATTGTTCCACGCGAACGACGCCACCCGTTCCCCCGGGCCAACCCCGAGGCTCTCCAGGGCGTTCGCCAGACGGCGCACGCGCTGGTCCAGGTCCCGGTAGGTGTACCGGTGCATCCCCGAGAAATCGCGCGAGACGATCTCCTGCTCGGGGAACACGGTCACCGCCCGGTACAGGACCGTTTTGAGCAACAGCGGAAAATCCATCATGCCCTTCACGCACTCCTTTGCGAGGGGTCGTGGGTGCGTGAAACGACTCTCTCCACCGCGGCGCCGGGCCGCTCTCTCTTCTCTCTACCGTACATATTACACGAAGAGCGAGCGGATTTGTCCCATTTCTCTTAACGAGAACCAAAATTCGGGGGAGCGGTCACAGGTCCACGCCCATCACGAAAGACGGCTCCGGAGCCGGCCCGCGATGGTGACAACCGCCCTGCCCCCCACCTCAATGCGCGGTCCCTGCGCATCCGGATGAATGCGCACCACCACCCGCCCCGGGCGCCCGATGGCGTCCCCCTGAGCCATGACCACCTGGTGTGTCCGGTTGGCCGGCAGGATCCCCTCCAACACCAGATACCCGCCCAGCGCGCCGCTGGCCGACCCGGTCACCGGGTCCTCCGGCACGCCCACCGCCGGGGAGAAATCCCGCGTGTACACGTCGTAATCCTTGGAACCATCGGGCAATCGGGCGCCCGTTTCATCGAAGGTGAACAGATGGGTCGAGATGACCCCCTCCGCCCGGTTGACCTCCGCCAGCGCGTTGAAATCCGGCCTCGCCCGGTCGATTGCGGCGCGCGTTCGAACGGGGACCAAAAGATCCCAGTTGCCCGTGTACGCCAGGCGGAGGGGGTGGCGCGGATCGACATCCGCTTCCGTCAGCCCGAGCAGCCGGGCGATGGCCTCCCCGTGGACGCCGGTGGGCTTCACCTGGGGGCGGACCTGCTCCATGAACACGGATGCCACGCGTCCGTCCGCCCCCGTCTCCCAACGCACCGGGACCACTCCCGCCTTCGTGTGGAACACCACCCGGTCCGTTCGCGCCGCCCACCCGGCCTCGGTCGCCAACAGCCACGCCGATCCGAGAGTGGCGTGCCCGCAGAACGCCACCTCCGCGGCCGGGGTGAAGTAGCGGATCGTGAATTCTCCCGCTTCCCGCCGCGGGATGAGGAAGGCGGTCTCCGACAGATTCATCTCGCGGGCGATGGCCTGCATCTCGTCCTCGGACAGCCCCCCTGCGTCGGGGACCACCCCGGCCGGATTCCCCCCGAACGGCCGATCGGTGAAAGCGTCGACGTGAAAGATCTCCCATGCCATCTGAGGCGTCCCTCCGTCCCTTTTATCCGTGCACCCGTCTGCCGCCGACCCATGTCCCCCGCACCGAGAGCGCCTCGTCGAGCCACACCAGATCCGCGTCGAACCCCGGCGCGATGTCGCCCTTTTGCCCCGCCAACCCCAGCTCCCGCGCCGGCGTCGTGCTCGTCATCCGCACCGCCTCCGGCGCGGTGACGCCGATCCGGCGCATGGTGTTGGCGAACGCCCGGTCCATGGTCAGGGTGCTGCCCGCCAGGTTGTGCCCGTGGGTCAAATACGCCACACCGTCCTCCACCGTCACCTCGAGACCGCCGAGCTGGTACCGGCCATCCGGGCGGCCGGCCGCCGCCATGGCGTCGGTGATGAGGCACACCCGGTCCGGCCCGAGCAGGCGCACCGCGAGGCGCATCGCCGCGTCGTGCACATGCACCCCGTCCGCGATGAGCTCGCACACCGAATCCGCACTGAGCAAAAGCGCCCCGGCCGCGCCCGGGTCCCGGTGATGAAACCCGCGCATGCCGTTGAACAGGTGCGTCCCGTGGCAGTGGCCCGCATCCAGCGCCTGTGCCATCTGGTCAAACGAGGCGTCCGTGTGCCCGAGGGATGGGATGGCCCCACGCGCCCACAGGCACGCCATCAGCCGCCTGGCGCCCGGCAGCTCCGGCGCCATCGTCATCTTCTTCACCAGCCCCGGGACCAGGTCGAGGAGCCGCTCGTACTCGGACGGATCGGGCGGACGGACGAACTGTGGATTCTGCGCCCCGACCCGCTCCCGCGACAGGTACGGGCCCTCCAGGTGCACGCCGAGCACCCGCGCGCCCGCCGCCGCCTCGCGTTCGTCGGACATCGCCTCGGCCACCGCCCGCACCGCGGCCTCCAGCCGCTCGTACGGCGCGGTCAGCGTCGTCGGGAGCCAGGCGGTCGTGCCGTGGCTGGCGTGAAAACGCGCGATGGTGTGGATGGAGCGGGCGCGCCCGTCCATCACATCCGCGCCGTCGCCGCCGTGCACGTGCAGGTCGATGAACCCCGGCACCAGCCATCCGCCTTCCAGGTCCACCACCTCCGCCCCGGAGGCCTCCGCGGGCAGCGGCCCGCCGCCCGTCTCGCACACCCGGCCGCCTTCAACCCTGACCCATCCGGGGTCCATCACGCCCTCCGGGCGCACGACGCGTCCGCCGTGAAACCACACCGCGCCGCTCACACCCCGTTTTCCTCCGGTCGCACCTGGACGCGGAAGAGCACATCTCGCCCGGAGGTCACCGGGCCCTTCGCCACGAGCTCCAGCGCCGCGATCCGCCCCTGGTTCGTCACCACCACCGGCGTCACCAGGGACTTCGCCACGCCCCGCAGATGCGCCAGGTCGATGCGGATCAGCGGCTGGCCCGCCTCCACGCGCTCACCCTGCCTCGCGATGGGCGTGAACCCTTCGCCCTTCAACGCCACCGTGTCCATGCCGATGTGAATGAGGATCTCCAGTCCGTCGTCCGTGGTGATCCCCGCCGCGTGGCCCGTCGGAAACAGGTTCGTCAGCGTCCCCGCCACCGGAGCGACGAGCGTGTCCGAATCCGGATCCACCGCGGCACCGTCGCCCACCATCTTCTGCGCGAACACGGGATCCGGCACCTCCGCCAACGGCAGCGGCCGGCCGGAGAAGGGCGCCAAAACCTCCAGCCAAACCGGCTCTGCCGCGCGCTCGTTCACCTGAGTCTTTCGCCGGTTCCAAAACACCCTCGCATCCCCCTCTCAACGAATGACTTCGCGTACCGCATCCGGCGTCTCCGCCGCCGCGGCCTTGTCCGCCCGCTCCCGCGCCCGCCCCGCGTCCACGCCGCGAACGCGCTCTTTCACCAGCGCGACGAACGCCGAGGACATCGACAGCTCCTGCAGGCCGAGGCCGATGAGCAACTCCGTCAACGCCGCATCGCCCGCCATCTCGCCGCACATCCCGACCGGGATGCCGGCGTTCTCCGCCGCATCGCAGGTCATGCGGATGAGACGCAGGACGGCGGGGTGCAGGGGATCGTACAGATGCGCCACGTCCGCGTTGCCGCGGTCGGCCGCCAGCGTGTACTGCGTCAGGTCGTTGGTCCCGATGCTGAAAAAGTCGACCTCGCGCGCGAGGAGATCGGCTGTCAGCGCCGCCGCCGGCGTCTCCACCATCACCCCGAGTTTCACATCCGCCGCCATCCGGACGCCCTCCTGCGTCAGCTCCTCCCGGCAGTCTGCCACGAACGCCCTGGCTGCGCGGAATTCGCTGACGCTCTCGACCATCGGGAACATGATCCACAGATTCCCGTGCACACTCGCCCGCAGCAGCGCGCGGATCTGCGTGCGAAACACCTCCGGCTTCGCGAGGCAATAGCGGATCGCTCGAAGCCCGAGGAACGGGTTTTCCTCCACCGGGAGTTCGGCGTAGGGCAACCGCTTATCCCCGCCGATGTCGAGCGTGCGGATGATCACCGGTTTGTCTCCGAACGCTTCGAGCACCCGCCGATAGGCGTCGTACTGCTCCTCCTCGGTCGGCCAGTGGTCGTTCTCGAGGTACAGAAACTCCGTTCGGAACAGCCCCACGCCGTCCGCCCCCGCCGCCACCGCCGCCTCCGCGTCCTGTGGCTTGCCGATGTTGGCGAACACCTCGATCCGCCTGCCGTCCTGTGTGGCGGCCGGTTCGTTGGCCCGGGCCTCCGCCTGTGCGCGCAGTTCCGCCTGCGCACGTTGATCCCGCCGGACCCCTTCCACCTCATCCTCACTCGGGTCCAGCACGACGCGCCCGGCGTCGCCATCCACCACCAGCATTCGCCCGTCCGCGATGGCCTCCACCGCCTCGCCGAGCCCGTACACGGCGGGCAGACGCATCGTCCGCGCCAGGATGGCGGTGTGCGCCGTCTTGCTTCCCCGCGCCGTCACAAACCCGACCACGTGCGCCGGGAGCCCCGACAGATCCGAGGGCACCAGCTCGTCCGCGACCAGCACCGTGGGTTCCGTCAGGTGCGCCAGGTCCACCCCGGCCACTCCCTGCAGGATCCGCATCAGTCGCCCGCCCACGTCCCGGATGTCGTCGGCGCGCGCCGCCAGATACTCATCCGGCAGACTCGCGAGCATCGCCCGCGTCGCCTCCGTCACCTCCCGGCAGGCCGCCTCCGCGTTCACCCGGTCCGCCGCGATTTTCCGCTCAATCTCGCCGGCGTAAGCGGGATCGCCCAAAAACGCGAGATGCGCGTCGAACACCTGCGCCTCCGCTTGGCCCACGTCCGCGGCGACCCGCTTGCGCAGGGCGGTGATCTCCAGGCGCGCCGCGTCGATGGCGGCGCGAAAGCGCTCCTGCTCCGCCTGCACCTCGCTGTCACCGAGCCGGCGCACCGGCACCTCCCCGGCCTCCCGCCGCAGCCACACCGCCCGGCCGGCCGCGACCCCCGGCGCGACACCGATCCCCTGAAGCGTCCGGCCCGCCATCACGCCTCACCGAGCCCGCTCTCAATCAGGTCCACCACGGCCTTGAGCGCCGCTTCCTCCCCCTGGCCGTCGGCCCGGACGGTGATGGTCTCGCCGCTGCCCACCGCCAGCGACATCACCCCGAGGATGCTCTTGGCATCGACCTCCTTGTCCCCTTTGCGGATCCACAGGTTGCACGGATGCTTGCCCGCCTCCTGCACCAACAGCGCCGCCGGACGTGCGTGCAGGCCGCTGCGATTTTTCAACGTCACCGTCTGTTCCACCATGGATGTTCTCTCCTTTTCCCGCTCGTGTCTGATGAAGCACGAATGTCGCTCTGGTGAAGGGTGTTGCGTCGGCGGGACCGTCCGTCAGCGCAGGACCGATGCCGCCATGCGCCGATAGGCGTGACGACGGCCGCGCAGCGCGATGGACGCCGCGAGCAGGTTCTCCGGGAGGGCCACTCCGGGGTACCCCGCGTCGCCCAAGTGGAAGAGGTCCGCCCCCGCCATCTTGCTCTCGAGAGCAATCCGCCGCACCGTGTCCTCATCGGCCCCCTCCTGCGAGGTGCCGACGGTGAGCATCACCAGCCCGCCCATGCGGTGGACCTCTTCGATGGCCGGCTGGAGGCCCTCCCTCGTCACGCCCGGAACCGTGCCCGGCGCCGGGAACAGGACCACGTCCGCGCCCGCATCGACAAAGCGGGCGGCGAGATGTCGCAAGCCCTCCGCATCGAACCGCTCCGCCGTCCCCGCCCCGTGCATCTTGCCGGCGATGACCAACAGGTCCTGGCCGCAGACAGACCGCACCGTGGCGATACCGTGCGCGATGGCGTCCTGACTCACCCCCGTTTTCGGGTTTCCGGTCAGACAGACGAAATCAAACCCGAGCTCGCGCGCCCGCGCCGCCGAGGATGCCGTCAGCCGCCGGCCGGGGGCAATGGCCGTGCGGTCTTCGGCCATGGGGGCGGCGGGATCGACCGGTTCCAGGTTGATGCCGACGGGCCGTCCCACCATCCTGCGCAGGTGCGCCACCACCTCGTCGCCCTCCGGCTGCGGCAGGCCCTCCACGCGCGGATGGTCTACGTCGAACCAGTTGAGGAGGATGAGGTCGGCGCCGCACGCCCGCGCCAGCTCCGCGTTCGAGACATCCCCCAACAGCGGCGGCACGCTGCCAATCACCTCGGCGACGAGCGTCCGACCCTCGCCCGCCCGGATGGCCTGCTTCAGCGCGTCCCCGCGCAGCGCCGACAAATCGCTCGCCTGACAGTCCAGGATTCGTTTCATCGCCATCCTCCAATGCGAACGCGGCGAGCGGGATCCCCCGCCGCCGCCTCGCCCAAAAGTTTACCGCAATCGCTTTTGGATTTCCTCCGCCAGCATGTCGGCGATGGTCCCGACCACCACCTGGACGTGCTCGTCGTCGAGCTTCATCACGCCGGTGGCGCCGAGCCGCCGCAATCCCGTTTCATCCAGTCGATCCGCCCGGACCACGGTCAACCGCAACCGCGTCACACACCCCTCGATGTCGCGGATGTTCTCCGGCCCGCCGAGCGCGGCCAGATACCGCTCGGCCTTCTCCCCGAGGGACGCGTCCCCCGCGCGGGCGGCGCCGGCCGCGCCCCCCGCTGCGGCGACGGCCCCCGCCGTGGCGGCCGCCGGGCGCAGCTGGTTTTCGTCGAACAGGGTGAAGCCGCCCGCCTTTTCTTCCCCTTCCTCTTCCCGGCCCGGTGTCTTGATGTCGAAGGCCCGGATGCACACGTAGAAGAGGACGAAGTACACGACGCCGAACACCAGTCCGAGCGGCAACAGCCACCACCCGTGCGTCGAAAGGTGCATGTTCAGGAAGTAGTCAATCGCACCGGCGGAAAACCCGAACCCGTGCTTGATGCCGAGGGCGTACGCCACGCCCATGCTGACCCCGGTCAGCACGGCGTGCAGGGCGTACAGGGCCGGCGCCAGGAACATGAAGGAGAACTCGATGGGCTCCGTGATCCCGGTCAGGAACGACGCGAACGCCGCGCTGAGCAGCACACCGGCCACCGCCGCTCGCCGCTCCTTCTTCGCCGCCAGGATCATCGCCAGGCAAGCCGCCGGAAGCCCGAACATGAAGATCGGGTAGAACCCGGCCATATAGCCGCCCGCGGTCGGATCGCCCGCGAAGAAGCGGTTCAGGTCGCCCGTCTTGCCGTGGAACGTCCCGTACACAAACCAGATGTAGGCGTTGAGCACGTGATGCAATCCGAACGGAATCAGCAACCGGTTGAGGAACCCGTAGATGGCCGCCCCGAAGGCGCCCATGGTGGTCAGGGTGTGGCCGAACGCGTCCAGCCCGTCCTGCACGTACGGCCACACGTACCCGAACACCGCAGCCAGCACCACGGCGGCTCCGGCGGTGACGATGGGCACAAACCGGCGCCCGCCGAAGAAACCCAGCCAATCGGGCAGGCGCGTCTGATGGAAGCGGTTGTACAGCCACCCCGCCAGAATCCCGGCGATGATGCCGCCGAGCACGCCCATGTTGATGTCCTTGTTGATGGCCTGCGCGCCCTGCGTCAACACCTCGTATCCGATGAATCCGGCCAATCCCGCCGCCCCATGGTTGCCCTTGGCGAGCCCGATGGCGACGCCGATGGCGAAGATCACCGCCAGATTGGCGAAGATGGCGTTGCCCGCCTGGGCGATGAACGGGATGTTCAGCAAATCCGGCTGTCCGAACCGAAGCAGCAGGGCCGCCGCCGGCAGGACCGCCACGGGCAGCATCAGGGCCTTGCCAATCCGCTGCAGTTGTCCCAGCATTCGTGACCCTCCTTTGCACATACCTGTAGAATTTGGATAACCGCGACGCCGTAAACGCTTACCGTTCGATCCGCTCACCGCCCGTCGCATCCGCTTCATGGGGGCGGCCAACGAAAAAAGGACAGGCCGAGCCTTGTCAGCTCATGCCTGTCCCTCATCGACAGTAACACGCTTACATCCGGGAGAATAGCACGCCCCGCCGCGCGGCGTCAACCGCGACGGCGGATTCGCTCAATGTGCAGGGCGAGGTACGCCACCTCGTCCTCCGGCAGCTCGACCTGAATCCGCTCTGCCACCGCCTTCGCCGCCGCGACGGCCGCCCGGTGGCTTTCCGGAAGGCGCTCCCGGATGGCTTCCTTGAGCGGATTGTCCGCCTGCTCCCGGCGCAACCCGCGCTGAATCGCGAAGCGCAGATGGGTCACCAGGCGCTGGTGATCCAGGCTGGACCGCTCCAGCGCATGCCCCAGGTTGGCCTCGGTGGCGTCCAACGCCGCCTTCACCCCGTCCGCCACCCGAACGGAGGTGCGAAGTCCCCCCTCCTGGGACGCGGCGTGCAGGTGCAGCGTCAGAAACCCGATCTCGGAGCGCGGGATGGGGATCCCGAACCGATCCTCAATCAGCGCGGCGGCATCTTCCGCCACCGCCCAGTGCCTCGGATACAGCGCTTCCAACTCCTCCACGAACGGGTTGTCCACCTCCAACCCGCCGCGCAGCCGCTCCAGGGCAAAACCGATGTGATCCGCCAGCGCCACGTGAATGTGCTCGTGCAGGGCCTGTCCGAGCGCCCGCTCCGCTCGCGCGATGATCTCTTCGGCAAGTCCAATCACGACGGGATCGACCACGGTGAACAGTTGGCGAAAGCGCGTTCGGTGTTCTTCATTCGCGAGCACGAAACGTTGCTCCACCCGCGGGTCGTCGGCCATCAGCGGCAACCCGGGGCGAACGCCGAAGCCGATGCCGCGGCCGACCCAGATCTCTTCGCGTTCTCCCGCCTCGGGTCGGACGACAACCACGTTATTGTTCAGTGCGCGCTTCACTTGGTACGCCACACCACCTGAGCCTCCTCACGCATCACGCTCGCGTCAAGGGCATCATGGTCATTGCAGAAGCGGTCTGTCAACCGGAATTCTTTCCGCACAGTCCCCTGCAGGGAGCGGCAGAAAATCCGTAGAATTTATAGATTGATCCCCTCTTTCGGATTTTATATTCGTGTCGGAGGTGATCGCCAGTGCCCCCGGACGACTCGTTTTTTCTCCTGGCCGTCGTGGCGAGCGCTCTGCTCATCAGTTATTGGTCCGCCCGGACCCACCACGACCCCGATCGGTTTTACGCCGCATCGCACGGACTGACCGGTGTGCAAAACGGGCTGGCCATCGCGGGAGATTTCGTCAGCGCCGCCTCCCTGCTCGGAGTGTGCGGCGCGATGGCGGCGTACGGATTCGACGGGTTCCTGTACGCCACCTCGTTCTTCGTGTCCTATCTTCTGCTGTGGACGGTTGCCGAACCCATCCATAGACTCGGAAGATATACCCTTGCAGACGCACTGGAGCAACTGTTGGGGACAGGGGTCGTCCGCACGGCCATCGCCGTCAACACACTGATCATCTCCGTGGCCTATCTGATCCCGCAGTTGGTGGCAGCCGGCCAGTTGGCACAGGAAGTCTTCGGTCTGCCTCATCCGGGGGCGGTCTGGCTGATGGGCGGATTGATGACGCTGTATGTCACGGTCGGCGGCATGGTGTCGACTTCCTGGGTACAGATGGTCAAAAGTGTGCTGATGCTCGCCACAGCGCTGTTTTTGTCGTTGATGCTGATGGCCCGTTTTCACTGGGACCTGGCCGCGCTGCCCGAAGCGATGCCCGCGCTTTATGCGGCCCCGGGGTTGCTCTACCACGGTTCGATGGATATGCTGTCCGTGCACGTGCCGATTGTCATCGGCACCCTGGGAATGCCGCACATTGTCGTCCGCTTTTTGACCGTTCCTTCTCCCGCGGTTGCCCGCCGCTCTCTTTCCACCGCCACCGCCGCATTGGGTCTCTTCTATCTTTTGATGCTCGTCCTCGGCTGGGGCGTGCTGGCGCTCGGCATCCATCCCAGTCCGGCCGATCCCCACGGCAATCTGGCGCTCCTCGCCCTCACCCGCACCATTGGGGGGCACTTCTTCAGCGCGTTCGTCGCGGCCGTCGCCCTGACGACCATCCTCGCGGTCGTCACGGGACTGCTGTTGTCCGCCACCGGGGCCCTGGCACATGATCTGCTGCACCGCGGGGCACCCCGGTCACCGGCCGCGTCCCTGCGCAGCGCGCGCCTGTGCGCGGCCGCCATCGGCGCCGCCGCCACACTGGCCGCCGCTGTGGCGCACGTGGGCAGCATCACATCGCTGGTGTCGCTGGTGTTCACCTGGACCGCGGCGACCAACGCCCCGGTGTTGCTGTGCGCGTTTTACTGGCGCGCCTTCAACACCCGGGGGGCATTGTTCGGACTCGCCGCCGGTGGGATCGGCGCCCTGATGATGACCATCGCCTGGCCACCCGAAGCACCCACCAAGGCACCCATACCGACAGGCATTGTGGCCATCGCGGCAGGGTTTGCCGGCTGCCTGCTCGGCAGTTGGTGGAAACACCGGGAGGTGCGCCGGATGAACTCGGACGGCGGACACCACCGCGGTGTCGCCGGGGAGGGCTGAGCGGTGGGAGGTTACACCTTTCTCTTTCTTGAACGCAGCGCCGTTCTATTGGTCGGAGTCTTTGCGTTCACCCGTCTACCCGGGCCTCGCCGCCGGTTCGGGAGCCAAAGCGCGACCCGGCTGTGGAACGTCAGCATATTCTCGGTGGTATCGCTGGCCGGCATCGTGTTGGGTGTCGATTTTCAACCGGACCCCATCACGCAGCTGCCCTGGTCCTGGCACGCACCCGCCGATGCGGTCCGCATCGGGCCGGAGCTGACGGCCGTGGTCATTGCCGGATTGGTCGATGGTCCGTGGACAGGATTGGGTGTGGGCGCATTGGCGGGCGTCATTGGGGCTGTCACCGGCGGAGCAACACCTTGGGCCACCCTGTTCGCGCAGCCCCTCGCGGGGGTTCTCGCCGGCAGTGTGGCACGGGCTTTTCGCGACGAAGGCGTCCTCTCGCCCGAGAAAGCGGTGTTTGTCGGACTGTTCGCACCGATTCTGTTTTGTGCCATGTTGCTCATCCTGCCCGGTCGCATCCACGACGACGCCATCATTCGATTCGTGGACACCATCGGTTTACCCATGGTGATTTCCGACAGCCTCGCCATCGGACTGTTCAGCGCCATCGTCCGCGTGGCCGTCCAGGAGGCGGATCAGGCAGCGGCGGTACAGATGCAACGCGCGCTGCACGTGGTCGAGAAGACCCTCAGTTCGCTGCGCTGGCAACTCACCGTGCCGGCGGCCCGCGACCTGGCCGAGCAGTTGTGGCATACACTGCCGACGCCTGCCGTCGCGGTGACCGACACGGCCCGGGTTCTGGCGCACGTCGGGTTGGGTGTCGATCACCACGCTCTCTACGACGACCGCCTTCCACCGTGGGTCCTTCAAGCGCTCAGGACGGGTGACATCATCGTGGTTGGGGAGGCGGACGAGACCGTCTGCACGCGACGAGGATGCCCTCTGCGCGGAGCCATGGTGGTGCCGTTTCGTCAGCTGGGGAGGATCGTGGGGGCCATCGTGCTGTACACCCAACATCACAGGCCTCTCCGGGCGGTCGACGAAGAGGTCGCACGCGGCCTCGGTCGGATTATTTCACGTGAACTCGATCTCAGCGCGGTGGAGGAACTGCGCCGTATCGCTCAGGAGTCTCGTCTGCGCGCACTGCAGACCCAGATCCATCCGCACTTCCTGTTCAACACGCTTCAGCTGATCACCGGCCTGATTCGTCAAGACCCGCCCCGCGCGCGCCACATGGTGTTGCGCCTGGCAGAATTTTTACGCCACAGCGTTGAAAGCACCCGACACCTATTGGTTCCACTCGCCGACGAGGTGCGCCACGCGCGTGCCTACACAGAAATTGTCGAAGCCCGGTATCCCGGACGCATTCAGGTGACTTGGACGGTCCATCCCGAGGCCAATGCGCTCCTCCCGCCCTGCACCCTCCAACCGCTGATTGAAAATGCCGTGAAACACGGCCTCGGCGCCAACGGTCTGTCCGGCCGCATTGTCGTACGAATTGAACAGCACGAGTCCTTCGTTCGAGTGGAGGTGCTGGACGACGGCCCAGGATTTCCGGACGAGCTGCTGAAGGGCACGAACCAGCGGAGTACGAGCGGAACCGGAATCGGACTTTCCATAGTCGGAGAACGGCTTGAGGCCCTGTTCGGGCCCGAGAACACCCTGCATCTGGAAAATACGAAGCCTTGCGGAGCCCGCGTGTGGTTCACCATTCCCGCTGGCAGACAAATTTCACCGGAGGTGTGGCCAGGCGCATGATCGCGTTGATTGTGGAAGACGAATGGGCAGCCCGAGACGAGCTGACGGCGCTGTTGTCGACCTATGAGGATGTGACGTTGTGTCCGCCAGCCTCCACCGCGCGGGAGGCTCTCGAACGGATGGCGGCGCATCATCCAGATGTGATCTTTCTCGATATCCATCTCCCGGGCGGATCTGGCGTGCAGGTTGCTCGACACGCGGCCATGACGCGGGAGGTGGACGGCGTCCCGTTTGTCGTCTTCACAACGGCCTACGATCGGTACGCGGTGGAGGCATTCAACGTGGAGGCGGTCGATTACCTGCTCAAGCCGTACGATCCACAGCGTGTATTCGCAACGGTCTCGCGGATTCGCCAACGGATTGCCAACCGATTGACTTCCATGGCAAATCGCGATTCATCATCCGCAAATCTTCTCGATGCAGCCATGGCCGTTCGCCCGACCCCCGGAAGTGCCGGCCACGACGCTGGACCACCGACCGGTCGAACCCATCTTCAGACAACCGGGATACGCCTCCTGTTGGCTCGGCGTGACGGTTTCGTCGTCGTTTTGCCTGACCAGATCCGGTTCGCACTCCGTGCGGATCGCGTGGTGGAGGTTCACACGCTCAACAGCGTGATCACGGTTCGTACGACCCTGCAGGATTTGGAAGACAGACTGCACGGACTGCCATTCTTCCGCTGTCACAAAAGTTGCCTTATCCACCTGCACCACATCGCTTCCATCCGACCGTGGGTGAACGGAGCCTACACCGTGGTGATGGACGACCCGGCACACACGGAGCTCCCGGTCAGCCGTCACGCCGCACGCGCTCTATTCGAACGAATGCGGCAATTCACGCGCTGAGACCGACCGTTCATGCACGAGGTGGTCCGCACCATCAAGCGATACTTGTATGGTGTGGATGGTGGGGATCGCCTGTGCGTCGTGTGCGTCACACGCTGCACGAAGAAAGGAGGAGGGGAAGCATGCGCCAGGCGGAGAAACGGCAGGCAGGCTCACCCATTCAGGAAAGCGATTTCAGCACAGTCTGGGGTGGCGAGCGGCCGTGGCGGCCCAGGTACGCGGTGCCGATCACACTCGCGACTGCGTATGTGGTGCTCATTGGAATTTTCGAGGGAATGCGCCAACCCACAGGACTCATGTCCCACAGACTCGTGTTCTGGTGGGCATTCGCCGCCCTCTTCCCCATCGGCGTCGTCTGTGCCCTGTGGTGCGGGCAATCAAAGGGGTCCGACAAGAGCTCCAATGAATAGGGGGTTGTCCATGACTCAGCCAAATCTCTCCGATCCATGGGCGAACATCGCCTCTGCGACGGCGTTCCGTCAACTGGTGCATCGTAAGAAGAGGTTTCTGGTGCCGACCATCATATTCTTTCTCGCGTATTACCTGTTGTTGTGCGTTTTCGCAGGTTGGGCCAAATCTTTAATGGGAAGGCACATCCTGGGCTCGGTCAACTTCGGCTATCTGTTCGCTCTGTCCCAGTTCGTGATGGTGTGGGTCATCTGCTGGCTGTACGTCCGGCGCGCGAACGAATTCGACCGCCTGGCCGAGGAGATCAAGAAGGAGGCGAGGGAGCGGTGAATCAGGCATTCGTGTTGTTCGGTCTCATCGTCATCGTCACCCTGATCATCACGTACTGGGCAGCTCGCCGCACCCGGACAACCTCGGATTTTTACGCGGCCGGCCGGTCGCTGTCCGGGTGGCAAAACGGGGTTGCCATTGCCGGTGACTACATGAGTGCCGCCTCGTTCCTGGGGATCTGCGGAATGATCGCGCTGAGCGGCTACGACGGATTCCTATATTCCGTGGGTTTTCTCGTCGCGTATCTCACCGTGTTGCTGGTCATCGCGGAGCCGCTGCGCAACTCCGGCAAGTACACGATGGCCGACGTGGTCTCCTTTCGACTCAGTCCCGCGCCGGTGCGTTCCATGGCCGCGCTCAGCACCCTGGTCATCAGCACGTTCTACATGATTGCGCAGATGGTTGGCGCCGGAGGCCTCATCCACCTGCTGATTGGCCTGAATTACACCACGGCGATTCTGGTCGTTGGGGTGCTCATGGTGCTTTACGTGGTCTTCGGCGGCATGCTGGGTACCACGTGGGTGCAGATCATCAAAGCGGTGCTGCTCATGGCAGGCACCATCGTCGTCAGCATCCTCGTATTGACGAAGTTCCATTTCAGCGTCGGCGGTATGTTTCAGGCGGTCATCGATCGCTATGGCGACACCTTCCTCCAACCCGGCCTGCGCTTCAAAAACCCAATCGACCAGATCTCCCTGGGTTTGGCGCTCGTTCTCGGCACGGCGGGTCTGCCCCACATTCTGATCCGTTTCTACACGGTGCCCACCGCCAAACAGGCCCGCGCGTCCGTCGTCTGGGCCACGGTGATCATCGGTGCGTTCTATATCCTGACGACGTTTCTCGGATTTGGTGCCGCAGCGCTCGTCGGCAAGGAGGAGATTCTCAAGTATGACAAGGGCGGCAACATGGCGGCACCTCTGCTGGCCAAGCACCTGGGGGGCGACTTCCTGATGGCGTTCATCGCCGCCGTCGCCTTTGCCACCATCCTGGCCGTGGTCGCCGGCCTGACCATTGCCGCATCGTCCGCATTCGCCCACGACTTCTACGCTCACGTCATCCGCCGCGGTCAGGCCACGGAACAGGAACAGGTGAAGGTGGCACGATGGACGGCGCTGGGCGTCGGGCTGGCTTCCATCCTGCTGGGCATTCTTGCGCGCAACTGGAACGTCGCCTACATGGTCGCCCTGGCGTTTGCCGTGGCGGCGAGTGCCAACGTGCCGGTCCTCGTGCTCTCCCTTTTCTGGAGGCGCTTCAACACGACCGGCGCCGTGCTCGGTATGGCGGTTGGCCTCGTCTCGTCGCTCGTGCTGGTGTTCGTCAGCCCGGCGGTCATGAACGCCAAGACCGCGTGGTTCCCACTGCAAAATCCGGGCATCCTCAGCATCCCGTTGGGTTTTCTCGCGGCGTGGCTCGGCACATACCTGCAACGCGAGGAACGGGAAGCCATCCGCCGTTTCGACGAACTGTTCGTCCGCTCTCAAACCGGCATCGGCGCCGAATGATCCATCGGCGCCGAGGAACAGCGGTTCTCCGCACACGTTCCGCGTGCGGCGGCCCCTGGGGATTGCCCCGAGGCCGCCGCACCCGCCATTGACTTTCCTTCAACGCCCAGATGTCGTGGCGGCCATCGCAAAGGGTCGCTCAAGCCCAACGAAGGTCATCCAAAAACTCCGCCACGAGCCGGATGGCCTTCATCCGCTGCGGCAGATCCCAGGCGGCGTTGCCGAAAAATCCGTGCACCATTCCGTCAAACCGCACCAACCGCACCGGCACTCCGGCCGCCTCCAGGCGCTGTGCGTATCGTTCGCCCTCGTCGCGCAGCGGATCGTGCTCCGCCGTGATCACCAACGCCGGCGGCAGGCCCGACAGGTCGCGGGCGCGAAGCGGGGAGACCCACGGGTGATCCGCGTCCTCCGCTCGAGGCAGATACTGCGCAAAGAACCACATCATCCCGGCGCGCGTCAGCGAATAGCCGGTGGCGTGCTCCCGGTACGACGGCGTGTCGAAATTGTGATCCGTGATGGGATAGACCAAGACCTGCCCGGCGATGGCCGGGCCGCCCTCATCCCTTGCGCGCAGGGCGACGACGGTCGCCAGATTGCCGCCCGCGCTGTCCCCCGCGACCACCAGTCCCTCCGGGCTTGCCCCGAGCGCCTCGGCGTGATCCGCAACCCACCGCACCGCCCGCAGGGCGTCGTCCACGGCCGCCGGAAACCGGTGTTCGGGAGCCAATCGGTAATCGACGGAGACCACCACTCGCCGGCACGCCTCGCACAACGCCCGGCAGGTGTCGTCGACGGTGTCGAGATCGCCCAGCACCCAGCCGCCCCCGTGAAAGTACACCAGCAGGGAGGGCGCGAGATCCGATTCCCCGTCCTTTCCAACCGGCGTCGCCCCGCCCGTCGGCATGGCCCCGCGCGTGTGCGCGGCGGGCCGGTACACGCGCACCGGGAGGGGGCCGCCCGGGCCCGGGAGGCTCCGGTCCTCCACCGCCCCCACCGGCCGCACGGGCAATTGAAGCGCCTCAAGCGACTGCCGCCGAAACGCGCGCAGCGCCACCGGGTCCTGTCCCGGGCCCGGGGAGGGCGCCGACGGATCGATGGCCGCCAACAGCCTTTCCACACGTGGATCCAGCGTCATCAAACGTCCTCCTCTCCTCCGGGCGCCCGGGTGGGACCGTCCGCCGGCCGCCGTCCGCCGTCCGCCAGCGCCGGACCGTCCGTCGTCCGAGGGCGCCGCGGTCCTCGAGGCAGGCCTACCCTCGCGGCACAATCTGCGGGTGTCCGGCCAAAAATCCCCCGTCCACCGGCAGGGCGATCCCGGTGATGAACGACGCGGCGGGCGACGCCAGGAAGCACACCGCCTCCGCGATCTCCTCGGGCAGCCCCAGCCGCCCCTGCGGGGTCTTCCGCAGGATGTTGTCGCGGAACGACGACTCCTCGAGCGCACGGGCCGTCATCTCCGTCCGGATATACCCGGGGCTGACCGCGTTCACCCGGATGTTGTGCTTCGCCCACTCCACCGCGAGCACCCGGGTGTACTGCAGCAGTCCACCCTTGGCCGCCGCGTACGCGCTCTGATTCGGGGTCGTCACGTGCGACATCATCGACGTGATGGTGACGATGCTGCCGCCGCCCTGCTGGATCATGCGCCGGCCGACCGCCTGGCACACCCGGTAGGCACCCGTCAGATTGGTGTTCAACACGCGCACCCAGGCTTCCTCCGGGTAATCCTCCGCCGGATGCCGCGCGTTGATCCCGGCGCAGTACACCAGGCTGTCCAAACGCCCGTGGGTCTCGACCGCCCGCTCAACGAACCGATGGACGCTCGCCGCGTCGGTGACATCGAGGACTTCTCCGACCGCATCCCCGCCGCGGGCCCGGATGGCGGCCGCGGCCGCCTCCACCTCCGCCGCCGTCCGGCTCCCGATGACCACACGCGCCCCGTATTCCGCGAACTTGTCGGCGACCGCCCGGCCGATGCCCCGGCCGCCGCCCGCCACCAGCACGACCTGTCCGTTGAGCCCTCTCATGCAGACACCTCATCCGAGATCGGATTTTTCACGATGAACCAGTAGCACAGCGCCGCGCACCCGGCGATGATGCCGCCGCTGATGAACGCCAGCGAGTACGATCCCGTCGCGTCGGCGATCATCCCGGTGATCACCGGCGAGAACGCGCCGCCGAAATACCCGCCGAAGTTCTGGATCGCGCCCACCGAGGCGACCATAGGCCCAGGGGCGACATCGCCCGCCAGCGCCCAGGCGCTGCCGGTGATGGCGGAGATGAAGGCCAGCGCCAGGGTCAGCAGCGTGATGGTGAAAGCCAGCGAATGCACGAACGGCACCAGAATGACAGAGACCGCCGCCAACACCGCGCACACGGTGATCATCATCCGCTTCGCGTTCATCGGCGAGGCCATCCCGGCATCCGCGATGCGCTTGGTGATGTATCCGCCGAGGATGTCGCCGATGATGCCCCCGATCCACGGGATGCTCGCGTACACCCCGAGCTTCGAAAGGCTGACGTGATAGGTCTTCTGCAGGTACAGCGGCAGGAAGTTCAAGAAGATGTTCCAGATCCAGATGGTGCAAAAGAAGCCGAGGATCATCCCCCACATCGTCCGGTACGTGAACAGCTTCCCCCAGGGGATGCGCGCCTGGCCAATCTGCTGTTCGGCCCCCGCCCCGTCCGACTGGATGTACGCCCGTTCTTCCGGGGACAGCCGCCGGCTGTGTTCCGGGCTGCGGTAGAACAGCATCCAGAACACAATGAACACAATTCCGATGATGCCCGTCACGTAAAACAGGGTCCGCCAGTTGGTCGCCATCAGAATGGCGACCAGGATGGGAGGCGCCAGCGCCGGGCCCCACTTGGACGAGGAGTCCCAGATGCCGGTCGCCAGGCCCCGCTCCTTGCGCGGGAACCAGGCCGCGGTCACCTTGGCCGACGTCGGGAAGCAGGGCGCCTCGCCCACCCCGAGCAGGAAGCGCGCCGCGATGAACTGGCTCATCTTGCTGCACGCCCCCATCAGCAGCGTCGCGACGCTCCACCACAACACCGCGATGGAGTACATCCGCTTGGCGCCGAACCGGTCCACCAGCCATCCGGCGGGCAATTGCATCAGGGCGTACGTCCACGAGAACACCGTGCCCATCAGGCCGATGTCCGTGTTGGACAGATGCAGTTCATCCATCATCGGTTTGGCGGCGATGCTGAGGTTCGTGCGGTCCAAATAGTTGATGATGCCGCCGATGAGCAACCAGATGATGACCGTCCAGCGCACGCTCCCCGGCGAGCGCATCCCGGGTTGAAGCGGTGTCTGCAATTCCGATCGCATCGTATCCCTCCCTGGAATGGATCCCCCCGCGATTGCCGTCGCGGCGGCACAGGCGCGCCATCCGATCGCCCCGCGGGGGAATGGGGTCACCCGCGGCCGTGCGCCGTCAACAGCGTCGTGCGCACCGCGTCATCCGCCAGCAGGTTGGCCGCCGTGTCCGACCGGACCACCCGCCCGGTCTCGAGCAGGTACGCCCGGTGCGCGATGCGCAGACTCATGCTGGCGTTCTGCTCCACCAACAGGACGGTCACGCCCTGCTCGTTGATCTCGCGGATGGTCTGAAAGACCTGCTTGACGATGACGGGCGCCAGCCCAAGCGACGGTTCGTCGAGCATCAGGATCTTGGGATTGGCCATCAGGCCCCGCCCGATGGCCAGCATCTGCTGTTGGCCGCCGCTGAGCGACCAACCCAGTTGATTGATCAGGCGCTTGAGGTCCGGGAAGATCTCGAGCACCCGTTCGATGCCCCGTTCCACCTCGGCGCGGGTGGTCTTGCGGTTGGAGGTGCCCATCAACAGGTTCTCCCGGACGGTCAGTCCGGGAAAGATCCGCCGGCCCTCCGGGACGTGAACAATCCCCTTGCGCACGATGGCCTCCGGCGCAAGCCGGTCAATCCGCTCTCCCAGGTACTCGATGGTCCCCTTGGTGGGATGCAACAGTCCCGAGATGGTCTTGAGCGTGGTCGACTTGCCGGCGCCGTTGACGCCGAGCAGCGCGACAATCTCGCCCTCGTTCACTTCCAGGGAAATGTCGTGCAGGCCCACCACCTCGCCGTACCGGGATTCGATGTGATCGACCTTAAGCATAGTCATACTCGGCATCATCTCCCAGGTAGGCTTTGATCACCGCCGGGTTGTGCAGCACCTCTTCCACGGACCCCTCGGCGATCTTCGATCCGAAGTCCATCACGTACGCCTGCGTGGCCACCTGCGATACGAACGACATGTCGTGTTCGATGAGCAGGATGGTGAACCCGAGTTCATGCAGGCGGTACACCAGGTGCGACAGCTCCTTCGTCTCCTCGGTGTTCATGCCGGCGGCCGGCTCGTCGAGCAGCAGCAGCTGCGGCTGGCACACCATGGCGCGCGCAATCTCCACGATTCTCTGCTGCCCGTACGGCAGGTTTTTGGCCTTCTCGTGGATGCGCGTGAACCCGAGCAGATGCAGGGTCTCCTCGGCCCGCTCGCGGGCAATCCGCTCCTCCAGATAGCCGCGCGGGCTGGACAACAGCGTCCCCGCCAGGCCGACCCGGCCTTTCGGATAGTGGCCGACAATCACGTTCTCCAACGCCGTCAATTCCGGGAACAGCCGGATGTTCTGGAACGTGCGGGCAATCCCGAGCCGGTTGATCACGTGCGGCTTGAGCCCGGAGATGTTCTGTCCGTTGAACCACACCTCGCCGGCGGTCGGCTCGTAGATGCCGCTCAGCACGTTGAGCACGGTCGTCTTGCCGGAACCGTTCGGCCCGATGAGGACCGCCACGTCGCCCTTGCGGACCGTGAAACTGACGCCGTTGACCGCCTTGATGCCGCCGAAGTGCTTGTGCAGATCCTTCACCTCGAGCAGCACCTGATCGGTGGCCACCGGGCGCTTGACCGAGGCGGGCCGCGACATCAGGGTCTCGACCACCGCCGCCGTCTGGGTGGGCCTTGGTTTTTTCATCAGGCGCAGCGCGGCGCGCACCCCGCGCTGCACCAGTCCCCACAGACCCTCGGGGAGGAACAGCACGACGATGATGACGAGCAGTCCGTACACCGCGATGTAGTAATCCTTCAGGAATCGCAGCCACTCCGGCAGGAAGGTCAACAGGCCGGCGCCGAGCATCGTTCCGATGATGGACTCCTGGCCGCCGACCAGCGTCATGGAGAAGAACAGGACCGACTGGTCAAAGATGTAGATGTTCGGGCTGATGTACATCGCGCCCGCCGCGTACAGGACGCCGCCCAGTCCACCCAGCGCGGCGCTGACCGAAAACGCCAACACCTTCGCCCAGAACAGGTTGATGCCCGCGGCCGAGGCGGCGATCTCGTCCTCGCGCAGGGCCAACAGCGCGTTGCCGAGCCGGGAGTGGCGGAGCCGATGCACCACGTAGACCGCCAGGCACAAAAACACCAGCATCAGCCAGTAGTACGCCCGGTCATTCGTGAACGCCAGCGGGCCGATGGACGGTCTCGGGATGTTGGAGATCCCGTCCGCGCCTCCCGTCACCGTGCCCCAGTTGTTGAGCACCAGGGAGATGATCACCTGAAAGCCGATGGTCACCAGCGCGAGGTAGTGTGTCGTCAACCGCAGCGAGATGGCCCCGAGGAACAGTCCGAACAGCGTCGGGATGATGATGCCGAGGAGCGCGGACGGCCAGAACGGCCAGTGGTGTTTGACCGTGAGAATCGCCAGCGTGTACGACCCGAGTCCGTAGAACGCCGCCTGGGCCAACGAGACCTGGCCGGAGTACCCGAGAACCACGGTCAGACCGAGACAGGCGATGGCATACGAGACGGAGAGAATCGTCAGGGTCAGATAATACGTCCCCAACCGTCCCCCCGGCAGGAGAAACGGAATGATGGCCAACAGGACGACCACCGGGATGAACTTCAGGATCTGCTTCGCCATGCGCGTCCTCCCTCCTGATTGGATTCCACCCTGGATCACACCTTCTGCGAGACCTTTTCGCCGAACAGACCGTACGGGCGGAAGATGAGGAACAGGACGAGCACGATGAACGCGAACGCGTCTCGGTACGCGCCGGAGATGTACGTGCCGCCGAACGTCTCGATGATCCCTATCGCCAGCCCGCCGATGATGGCGCCCTTGACACTGCTGAACCCGCCGACGATGGATGCGGCGAACGCCTTGAGGCCGATGAGCGATCCCATGGTCGTCGTCACCATGTACACCGGCGCCACCAGGATGCCGGCGAGGCCGCCCAGCGCGGTGCTCATGGCGAAGGTCAACGCGTTCATCCGCGCGGTGTTGATGCCCATCAGGCGGGCCGTCGTCGGGTCCTGCGCGGTGGCCTGCATCTGCTTGCCGAGCTTGGTGCGTTCAAAGAACCAGTTGAGCAGCGCCACCATGACGGCCGTGACGACGATGATCAGGAGATATTGCGGGTAGACGTGGACGCCGCCGAGATCGACCGTCTGCTGCTTGAAGACGCTCGGCAACTGCAGGGGAACCGGGCCGTACAGGATGAGAAACAGGTGCTGCAGGAAGATGGACCCGCCCACCGTCGCGATCATCACGGGCAGGAAGTTGCGCGGCCGGTTTTTGACCGGTTGATAGATGCCGAGTTGGAACAGGTACCCGGCGATTCCGGCCAGGATGACGCTGATCACAAAGCCGAGCGCGTAAGGCAGGTGGGCGGTCACCACGAGGCTGACCATGAAGAACGCCGCCACCATGGAGAAGTCGCCCTGCGCGAAGTTGACCACGTTGACCGCCGTGTACACGAGCACGAAGCCGAGCGCCACCAGGGCGTAGATGCTGCCGACCGCAAGGCCGGTGACGAGCAACTGGATGACCTGCAAGCGCCATTCCCTCCTCACATTCAGGACCGGCCATCCCGCCGGAATCCGGCCCTCTCTGAATCCACCCCCGGGCGGGCGGCACCCGCCCGGGACGCGGTGTCATCCGTGCGTTCGGATCAGTGCTTGCTGAAATCCACGTACTTGATGGTCTGAACCTTCTGGTTGTCAATCTTCACGACGGTGTACCCGTGCAGCCCGTCGCCGTTCTGGTCAAAGCTGTAGGTGCCCTCCACGCCCGGCCGGTTCTGGACCTGCAGCAGCCCCTGGCGGATGGCGTTGGGATCCGTTCCGTTCTTGGCAATCACGTCCTTGAGGATGTAGATGGCGTCGTACACCCAGCCGCCGAACAGGTCCGGCGCCTCGTTGTACTTGGCCTCGTAGTCCTTGGTGAACTGTTTGGCCACGTCGTTGGCGTCCGTCACGAAGTCGGAGACGCCGTACGTCCCGTTGACCGCGTCCCCCGCCAATTTGATGCATACGTCCGTCGCGATGGACGGAGAACCGACGATGTTCATCTTCAGCCCGAGCTGGCGGAACTGGCGCAGCATCTGCGCCTCGTCCTCCGCGTTGGTCATGTAGGTCATCAGGGTGTCCGCCCCGGAGGACTTGATCTTTTCAAGGTAGGACGTGTAGTCCTTGGTCGCCGTGGCGTATCCTTCGTCCGCCACCACCGGGATGTTGTCCTTCGCAAAGGCCTGTTTCAGCAGGTCGTTGCCCCCGGAGCCGAAGGCATCGGTGTCGTAGAGGATAGCCACCTTTTTGGCGTGCAGGTCCTGCACCGCGAATTGCTCCATGGCCGCCGACGCGTAGGTGTCGTTGGGCCGGAAGCGGAACACCCACTGGTTGCCGACCTGCGTCAGCTTCGGGTTGGTCCCGCCGATCATGGTCGGGATCTTCTGCTGCGCCACATAGGGGAGCGTCGCCTGAACGATGGTGCTGCGCACCGAGTTGATGATGGCGACCACGTCCGGGTTCGACGACAGCTTCTGGAACGCCGCCACGCCGCCCTGGTTCGTGCCCTGGTTGTCCTCGACAATCAGCTTGATCTTCTTTCCGTTGATCCCGCCGGCGGCGTTGATCTGGTCCACGGCCAGCTGCGCGCCCTGCTCCTTGTGCTTGCCGCTGAGGGCCGCGGGCCCCGTGAGGTCGGCCGACATCCCGATGACAATCTCGCCGCCCGACGACCCGCCGCTCGTCCCGCCGCCGCCGCCGGATGCGGTGTTGCCGCCCCCGTTGCTGGCACTCCCGCTGCCCGCGCCGCCGCTGCCGCAGGCGGTCACCCCCGCCAGCATCACCAATGCCGCCACACCCGCACTCCACCTGCGCCATTTGCTCATCACACACGTCCCCCTTTTCAATGGATAGGCCTTGGAAGGGCTTGGCCGAGTCCAGGTCGCGCCAAGTCCGTGCTGCGCCGTCTTCGCGCGCCCGTCGCCCGCGCGGGCGCCTCCCATTCCCAAAACGACCAATCTTCACCCGTCGCGCAACGTTGACAAGAGTCAGTTATTTTTTTCGACACCGAAAACGTTTTCTCGACAGGGTCCGCCTCCGCGTCGTGAGGCCAATTGGAATGGGGGGCCACCCGACCGCCCGCGGTCGACGGGTGCGCCGGCTGCACTCCATACCACATGCAAATCGCGTGCCAGTTCACAACCGCGCGTGTCCGGTACCGGACGGGCCGTCGCGAGTCCCTGTCGGCATACGGAACCGGGCCTGAACGGCGGCCCGCCCGGCCGGCGGTTGTCGCGAATTGGGCTTCGCGCGTTTCACTTTGAAACAAAATGAAGATTCCCTCGATCCGCCGTGTGAGCGGCCTTGGGGCGGGGACCCAACGCCGAATTCAACCGCCCCCCCCCCCCCCCACAAAACCCCCCCCCGGGGGGGGCCCAATTTACGGTAACGGCCCCGGCCCGCAAACAGCACCTCCAACCCCCCC
>NZ_JAIMAV010000002.1 GCF_023511815.1 Alicyclobacillus sp. | reverse complement strand
GCGGGCGGGAACCTTCCCGACGTGGTGCAGATGAACTACGGCCCCATGATCACGCAGTTCACGACGCAGGGACTGCTTGAGAACCTCGAGCCGTACACGGACAAGCGCACAATCGACGTGACCAAAGTGGACGAGAATCTCGTCCACGAGGGCATCGTCAACGGCCACCTGTACGGCATTCCGATTGCCGAGAATGCGCTTGCCGTCCTGTACAATCCGGACCTGCTTCATAAGGCGGGGTTGAGCGATCCGAAACCGGACTGGACGTGGGACGACTTCGTGCAGATGGCGGAGACGGTGCATCAGAAACTCGGGATCTACGGGGCGAGGACGCTGGTGTTCACGGATGCCGTGACTCTGCCGGAGTACTACATCCGCGCGCATGGGCAGCATCTGTTCACGCCGGATCAGAAGGCGTACGCATACGACGATCAGACGCTGGCGGATTTTTGGAAATTGAGCCGGAAGCTCATTCAGGACGGTGCCTCGCCGACGCTGGACAAGATCCAGCAGCTTCAGGGCTTGGAGCAGGAGCCGATTGTGCAGCAGAAGGCCGCCTTTGACCTGCACTGGTCCAATCAGCTGACGGTGCTCAGCGACAACGGCAAGGTGCCGCTGAAACTGGCGCCGTTGCCGGGGCCCGGACAGGACCAGGGCATGTACCTGAAGGCATCCCAGTTTTTGTCCATCAGCAAGACGTCCAAGTACAAGGAGCAGGCCGCCGATTTCATCAACTTCTTCATCAACAATTTGGATGCGGCCAAGATCCTCAAGACCGAACGCGGTCTTCCGGTGTCCTCGGACATCCAGGCACAGCTCAAACCGGATCTGTCCCCGCTCGACCAGGAGACCGTCGACTACATCAGTTACGTCACGAAGCACAGCAGTCCGATTGATCCGGACAGCCCGCCGAAATACGCCCAGATCAGCCAGGTGATGAACGACGTGCAGCAGAAGGTCCTGTTTGGCAAAGAGACGCCGGAACAGGGCGCCAAAGAGTTTCGGGAGAAGACGGAGTCGCTTCTGAAGTGAGCAGGGGGTGAGAGAACGCATGCTGGCCACGAAGACCGACACCATCGCCGCACCGGCACCGAGAGTGCGTTCTCGCCGAAAGAACAACAACCTGGCGGGGTATCTGTTCATCCTGCCGTTCGTCATCGGGTTCATCGGCCTGACGCTGTTTCCGACGGCGGCGTCGCTGTATCTGTCCTTCACGGATTACAACATGCTGGGCTCACCGCACTGGGTCGGGGTGGACAACTTCCGGCAGATGTTCACGTCGGACGACAAATATTGGCAATCCGTGCGGGTGACGGTCCAGTACGTCGTCACGGCGGTTCCGGTCCGGTTGGTGTGCGCGCTGCTCATCGCCATGCTGTTGGACCGCATCACGCGCGGGGCGGGCTTCTTCCGCACCGTCCTGTACGTGCCGTCCCTCATCGGCGGCAGCGTCGCGGTGTCGGTGATGTGGAAGCAGCTGTTCAGCGACAAGGGGGCCATCAACGCCCTGCTGACGGCGGTGGGGTTGCACCCGCTGCCATGGCTGGGCGACCCGCATCTGGCGCTGTGGACGCTGGTCCTGCTCGCCGGCTGGCAGTTCGGCTCCCCGATGCTGATCTTCCTCGCCGGCCTCAAGAACATCCCAAGGGAGCTGTACGAGGCGGCCAGCGTCGACGGTGCGAACGGTTGGCAGAAGTTCGTCCGGGTGACCATTCCGATGTTGACGCCCGTGATTCTGTTCAACGTGGTCATGCAGGTGATCCAGGCCTTTTTGGCCTTCACGCCGGCGTACATCATCTCGAACGGCCACGGCGATCCGCTGGACGGCACGCTCCTGTACGTGCTGTACCTGTTCCGCAACGCGTTCGAGTTCTTCAAGATGGGCTACGCGTCCGCCATGGCCTGGGTGCTGTTGGCCTTCATCGCCCTGTGCACGGCGCTCATCTTCCGCAGTTCGTCGTACTGGGTGCACTACGAGTCGGAGAGTGAATGACGATGGGGAGCCGTTCCGTAAAGACAGTCAACTACATCCTGGTCACCCTGGTTTCCCTGGCGATGATCTACCCGGTGCTGTGGATGATCAGCAGCTCGTTGAAGAACGGCCCCGAGGTGTTCTCAACGGCCTCTTCCCTGATCCCGCACAACCCGCAGTGGCAGAACTACGCCGAGGGTTGGAAGGGATTCGCCGGGATCTCCTTCTCCACGTTCTTCAAGAACTCGCTGATTGTCGTCATCATCAGCACCATCGGGAGCGTGGTGTCCTCCACGCTGATTGCGTACGGGTTCGCACGGATCCGCTTTGTCGGCCGGAAGTTCTGGTTCGTGTGCATGATGCTGACGATGATGTTGCCGCCGGAGATCGTCATGATCCCGCAGTACATCATGTTCAACAAGATGGGCTTTTTGAACACGTTCCTGCCGCTGATTCTGCCGACGTTCTTCGGAACACCGTTCTTCGTGTTCCTGATCATGCAGTTCATCCGCAGCATCCCCAAGGACCTTGAGGAGGCCGCCATGATTGACGGGTGCACCCGGTTCACCGCGTTCGTGCGGGTGCTCGTCCCCATGATTGTGCCGGCCATGGTCACCTGCGCCATTTTCAGCTTCTACTGGCGCTGGGAGGAGTTCATGGGGCCGCTCATCTACCTGCAGGATCCGAAGAAGTACACCGTGGCGTTGGCCATCAAGATGTTCTCCGATCCGGATGCGGTCTCCAACTGGGGCGCCATGTTCGCCATGTCGGTGGCGAGCCTGATCCCGGTCCTGGTGGTGTTCTTCTTCTTCCAGCGCTACGTGGTGGAGGGAATCACGACCGGCGGGTTGAAAGGGTAAGCGTCCAGACAGGCGGTTCATCCGCGTGAAGGAGGCTTGCCGGTGGAGCGGTTGCGGCGCCTTGGCCAACGCTATCGCGATCTGAAAATCCGGGACAAGATGGTGCTCGCGTTTTCCGCGCTGCTGGTGGTGTACACCCTGATTGGGGTGCTGCTGGTGGAGGCCGTCACCTGGTACGGCAACGCCAAGCTGTTCGAGGAGGCCAGCGGCGAGCTCAACGTCGGATCGTCCATCATCAACAGCGAGCTGAGGCGCATCGAGGATTTCTCGTTTCAGATCATGGCCGATGACTCCGTCCAGGCGGCGTTGGTGCAGATCGCGGATCACCCGGAGGGCTACGACACGTTTGTCCGCCGCGACGCCCTGTTCAAACAGCTGATCACCCTGTTTCAGGACAGCCGGTACCTGGGTTACATCGATCTCCAGAGCGCGGACGGGACGCACTTCACGGTGGGCAACGACGGTGCGGTGCTCGACCTTGAGCCCGCGGAATTGGCGCAGATCCGGGACGCGCGGGGCGGGCACGTGTGGATCCTGCGGCCCGGGTCCCCGTCCTTTGCGCCGGCGCTGGTATCGGCGCGGGAGATCCGCGACAAGAACAGCCTCAGCCTGCGGCCGATTGGCCTGTTGTCGATGAAGGTGGACGTGGACCGCCTGGCGCACACCTACATCGAGCTGTCGGGGGGCAAGGAGATTGTCATCGCCAGGTCGGGAGCGCTGGTGTACGCGTCGAGCCCCGAGGTGGCCACGCTGTACCCAAAGCTCGCCCGGGACGTCAACACCTGGCGCATCCTCGACACCGCCCGCGGCCGGGTGTTCGCCACGCACCTGGGGACGAGATACGCCGGATTTGACTACTACACGCTGATCCCGTACGACGCGATGTTCAGCGGCCTGTGGAAAGTGAAGGCGGCCTGCATCGTCGCGGACATCCTGCTGTGCCTGGTGTCCCTGTGGTTGATCCGGCGGCTGGCCGCCGGCTTGACGCGGCCGCTGGAAGAGCTGACCGGGCAGATGAAGCAGGTGCAGACCGGGGATTGGCCGCTCGCAGGACCCGACACGGACGGCGGACCGAGCGGGGCCGACGAGATTGGTCAGCTGTATGTCAACTTCCACCGAATGCTCCGGCGGATCGACCAGTTGGTGGAGGAGAACTACGTTCAGAAGCTGTGGGCGAAGGAGGCGGAGTTTCAGGCGCTGCAGGCGCAGATTCATCCGCACTTTCTGTACAACACGCTCAATTCCATCAACTGGCTGGCCAAGATCAACCGCCAGCACACCATCTCCCGGATGGTGGAGGCGTTGGGGGCGATGTTTCGCAGTCTGATGGACCGGGAGCGGACCATCATCCCGCTGGCGGAGGAGCTGGCGTTGGTCCGCAACTATCTGACCATCCAGGAGGTCCGCTTCGGGGCCAGATTGCAGTGCGACATTCGCGTGGATGACGGGATGCTCGACTGCCAGATCCCGAAACTGACGCTGCAGCCGTTGGTCGAAAACGCCATCAAGCATGGTTTGGAACGGGTGGTCGGGACGTTTCACATCCGCATTCGCGGACGCCTGCACGGCGAGGAGATGACGCTGACCGTGTCGGACGACGGGCCGGGCATGGCGCAGGAGGTCATCCAGCGGGTGCTCGAGGGCCCCGAGGCGAGCGGAAAGATTGGCCTGCGCAACATCCAGCAGCGCCTGAAATCCCGATACGGCGAGCGATACGGGCTGACCATTCGCGCACAACCGGGGAAGGGGACGGCGGTGACGCTGCGGTTGCCCTGCCAAAAGGCGGGCCTCGCGGTCACGGAACCACAGGTCCCGCCTCCGACAGGAGGGTGAGACGGTGTATCAGGTATTGCTGGTGGATGACGAGCCGATGGTGCTGCAGGCCATCGCGGCGCTGGTGCCGTGGGAGGCCCACCGCACCCGCCTCATCGGCACGGCCGACAACGGGTGCGCGGCCTATGAACGAATCGTGGCGCAGACGCCCCACATCGTGATCTGCGACATCAAGATGCCCGGCATGGATGGCCTCGAGCTGATGGCGCGCGTCCGCGCCGAACTTCCGGAGGTGCTGTTCGCGGTCCTCTCGGGATACGAGGAGTTTCACCTGGCGCGGCGGGCGATGGAGCTCGGGGTGCGGCACTACCTGCTCAAACCGTGCAATGAGGACGAGATCGGCCGGGTGCTGGACGCCCTGGTGGCGGAACTGGACGAGCGGCGGGCCGAGCAGGCCCGGGTCATGGACCTGCAGGCGGAGCTGGCCCGGGTGCGCGCGCGCCTATCGGAACTCGAGGGCGACGCAGCGGACGGGGCGGAGGGCGAGCCACGGGGGAAACCGGGATTGGTGGAACGGATGGTGTCCTACGTGCAGCAGCATCTGGCCGACCCGTCCATCAACCTGACGCATCTGGCGAAACACCAGTTCTTCGTCAGCCCCGACTACCTGGGACGGCTGTTTCGCGAACGCACCGGGCTTCGGTTTTCCGATTTCCTGACGATGACACGCATTCAGCGTGCGCAGGAGCTGTGGCGGGCGGAACCGGCGCTGACGGTCGCGGAGGTGGCGGAGCGGGTGGGCTTCGCGGATCACACCCAGTACTTCAGCCAGGTGTTCAAGAAGTACACGGGGGATACGCCCTCCGGATTCAGGCGGCGCATCCGCCGGACCGAGGACGGGGACGGCGACGGACAAGGGGGCGAGGACGAGCATGAACCGGGAGACAGAGTGGATCCTCCGCGTGGCGGACGCCTGCGCACGGCGAGCGTTCGCGTGGAGCGATGGACTGCACGCGTCGTGGAACTATGAGAGCGGTTGTGTGCTGCGCGCGGTGCGGGAGGTCGGGCGGCGGACGGGACGCGCCGAGTACGCGGCGTTCGTCCGGCAGGTGGTGGATGGCCTGGTGGACGAGGACGGGCGCATTCGGACGTACACGTTGGAGGAGTACAACCTGGATCAGATCAACGAGGGCAAGCTGCTGTTTCAGCTGTATCTGGAGACCGCCGATCCGCGCTACCGGCGGGCGGCCGAACGGCTGCGGATGCAGCTTGAGGGCCAGCCCCGGACGAAGGCGGGCGGCTTCTGGCACAAGAAGATCTATCCGTTTCAAATGTGGCTCGATGGCGGGTACATGGCGGCGCCGTTTCTTGCGGAGTACGCCTACACCTTCGCCAAACCGCCGTGGTTCGATGCGGCGGTGGAGCACCTGCTTCTGCTCGAGCGGGTGACCCGTGATCCGAAGACCGGCCTTCTGTATCACGGCTGGGACGAGAGCCGCGAGCAACGCTGGGCGGATCCGGCCACCGGGTGTTCGCCGGAATTCTGGGGCCGGGCGGTCGGGTGGTACATGATGGCGGTGGTCGACGTCCTCGACTTTTTGCCCGTCAACCATCCGCGCCGCGGGCAGTTGGTCGGGGTGTTCGAACGCCTCGCGCACGCGGTGGCGGCGGTGCAGGACGAGGGGACCGGCCTGTGGTACCAGGTGCTCGACAAGGGTGGTTCCCCGGGCAATTACCTCGAGTCCTCGTGCAGCGCGATGTTTGCGTACGCCTTCGCCAAGGGCGTGCGGCGCGGGTATCTGTCGCGGGGGTTCGGCGGGATCGCAGAGCGGGCCATGGACGGACTGGAGGCGCATCACCTGCGGACGGATGCCGACGGGCGGCCGCACCTGCTCAATTGCAACGCGGTCGCCGGCCTCGGCGGGCGGCCGTACCGCGACGGTTCCTACCGGTACTACGTCATGGAGCGGGTGGTCGAGGATGAGCCGAAGGCCATCGCCGCCCTGTTGCTGGCCGGGCTCGAGGTGCGGTTGGGCGGCGGGGTGGACCCGGATCCGGTCGCGTTTTCCGAAGACGACTCGCGCACGCTGGTGCGCTGGGAGGGATGAGCGTGAGACGGTGGGCGGTCTGTGGCGTGAGCAACCGGGCGATGAGCATGTTCATCGGGCCGATGACGCAGGTGTTTCCGGCATACGCCGAGGTGGTGGGGCTGCTCGATGTGGACCCGCGCCGGGTGGAGATCTGCCGGGACCGGTTCCCGGGATTGCGGGACGTGCCGGGGTACGGGCCGGAGGACTTCGACCGGATGGTGGACGAGGTGAAACCGGACGTCATCCTGGTGACGGGCCGGGACTACACACACGCGGAGTACATCGTCAAGGCCCTGGCGAGGGACCTGGACGTGGTGACGGAGAAGCCGATGGCGACGACGGCGGCGGACTGCCGGCGCATCCTCGATGCCGAGGCGGGAAGCCGCGGGCGCGTGGTGGTGACGTTCAACTACCGGTACGCGCCGATTCATCGCCGGATCAAGGAGATGATCCTGGAGGGGCGCATCGGCCGGGTGACGTCGGTCGATCTCAACTGGTACATCGACACCTACCACGGATCGAGCTATTTCCAGCGCTGGAACCGGATGCGCGAGTTCTCAGGCGGGCTGTCCATCCACAAGAGCTCGCACCATTTCGACCTGGTGCAGTGGTGGATTGACCAGCGTCCGACCGAGGTGTTCGCGTTCGGAGCCCTCAACTACTACGGGCCGGATTCCGAGTACAATCCGGAGCGGCGCGACGGGCGGTTCTGCGGCACCTGCGACGTGCGCGACCGCTGCGCGTACTACACCCGTTGGCACACGCGCAGCCAGCAGGGGCAGGTGCGGGACGATCACATCGGCGCCATCAAGGGCATCCCGATTGACCAGGCCTACACCGGATACCGGGCGGACATGTGCATTTTCGACTCCGAGATTCGGATTGAGGACACCTACATCGCGACGGTCCGGTACGACAAGGGGGCGTTACTGTCCTATTCCATCAATTTCTCGCTGCCGTTTGAGGGCTATCGCCTCGCCATCAACGGAACGAAGGGCCGCATCGAGACCCAGGAGTTCCACGCGCCCTCGCGCGTCCCCTTCCCGACGCCGGTGCAGACCATCGACTACTTCCCGCTGTTTGGCGCCAAAGAGACCATCCATGTGGTGCAGCGCGAGGGCGGGCATGGCGGGGGCGATCCGGTGTTGCAGGAGGACCTGTTCATGGGCGTCGATCCGCATCGGCCCTACACCATCCTCTCGGGGAGCCGGGACGGGGCGTACGCGGTGGCGACCGGCGAAGCGGTGTGGCGATCCGCCAAATCCGGGCAGCCGGTGGCCATCGCGGACCTGCTCGGGCTGTGACCGGCGTGGCATCACGACAGACAGGAGGAGAGTTGTATGGAGATTCGACACCCGATTCATCCGCGCGACGCGGTGACGTTTTCGACGGAGCGCATGCGGCAGGAGTTCTTGGTGCAGGGGCTGTTTCAACCGGGCGCGGTGAAGTGGGTGTACACGCACCACGACCGGATGCTCATCGGAGGCGCGGTGCCCGTGAACGAGCCCGTCACGGTGAGCCGGTTGGCGGAGCTGCACACCGAGTACCTGTTGGAGCGCCGCGAGCTCGGCATCGTCAACATCGGCGGGCCGGGCACGGTGACGGTGGACGGCGAGGCGTACGAACTCGCGAGGCGGGAGTGCCTGTACGTCGGGCTCGGCAAACGGGAGCTGGTGTTCGCCAGCGTGGATCCCGAGCAACCGGCGCGCTTCTACCTGGTCTCGGCGCCGGCCCACCGGGCGCATCCCACGCGCAAGACCGGCCCGGAAGACGCGGAGTTCGAGAAACTGGGGTCCGACGACCAGTCGAACCGGCGCACCCTGTATCGCTTCATCCATCAGAACGGCATCCAAAGCTGCCAGCTGATGCTCGGCATGACGGAGCTGGCGCCGAACAATCTGTGGAACACCATGCCGGCGCATCTGCACGACCGCCGCTCCGAGATCTATCTGTATTTCGATCTCGATCCGACCGCCCGCGTCTTCCACTTCTTCGGGGAGCCGGGTGAGACGCGGCATCTGGTGGTCGCCAACGAGGAGGCCGTCATCTCCCCGAGTTGGTCCATCCACTCAGGTGTGGGCACACGATCCTACACGTTCATCTGGGCGATGGCGGGCGAGAACTACACGTTCAAGGACATGGATCCGGTCGCCATGGACGATCTTCGCTGAGGGGGTGCCGGTGAGCGTGGATGCGTTGGAGCGGATGTTCTCCCTGGCCGGGCGGACGGCGTTGGTGACGGGGGCGAGGACCGGGATTGGGCAGGCCATCGCGGTGGCCCTGGCGGAGGCCGGGGCGGATGTGGTGCTGCTCGGGCACCGGGACAACATGCAGGAGACGGAGCGGTTGGTCGAGGCCACCGGGCGCCGCCACCGGACGGTGTTGCTCGATCTCACCGATCCGGTTGCGGCGAAGGCAGGGATCGAAGGGCTTGTGGCGGAGGAGCGGATCGACATCCTGGTCAACAACGCCGGGATCATCCGCAGGGCGCCGGCGGTGGAGTACGGGGAGCGGGACTGGTACGACGTGATGAACGTCAACCTGCACTCCCTGTTCTGGCTCACTCAGGCGGTGGCCCGGCCGATGCTCGAGCGGCGCCAGGGCAAGATCATCCACATCGCGTCGGTGCTGTCGTTCCAGGGCGGGATTCTGGTGCCCGCCTACGCGGCGAGCAAACACGCGGTGGCGGGCCTGACGAAGGCTTTGGCGAACGAGTGGGCGCCGCTCGGCGTGCAGGTGAACGCGATTGCGCCGGGGTACGTCGCGACCAACAACACCGAGGCGCTTCGCAACGACCCGGACCGCAACGAGGCGATTCGATCCCGCATTCCGGCCGGCCGCTGGGCGGAACCGAGGGACATCGCGGGGGCGGCGGTATTTCTGGCATCCCCCGCGGCGGATTACGTCAATGGCCACGTGCTGGTGGTGGACGGCGGCTGGTTGGCGCGGTGAGGCGCGGGCCGGGCGAGATGCGCGGGCCCGGTGAGATTCGCGGGCCCGGTGAGAGGCGGGCTCGGTGAGATTCGCCCGGCGCTGTGCATGGGAAAGCGAGGGTGAGGGCCGGGAGGAAATGCTCCCGCGGCCCCACCATCGCCATGGTGGACGGAAGATTCATGGAATTCCGCGGGACGCCCGCCGGATTCAGGCGTTCAATGCATAGACGTGGAGGGATGTTCGGTGAAGAACTGGCAGAAAGCGGGCTTGGCGGCCAGCGCCCTGGCCGGTGCGATGTGGATGGCGGCACCGGTGGCGGCCAGTGCCGGGGAGGTGGCGGCGGGAACACAGACGGCTGGGAACGACGCGAGCAGGGTGTCCGTGCGCGGCGCGGCCGATCTGGGGCGGCAGACGCTCCCGCCCAACGACGGATGGGCGGCGTACGGCGGCGGGACGACGGGAGGTGCCGCGGCCACGCCGGATCACGTCTATGTGGTGCACAAGCGCTCCGAGTTGGTGAAGGCGCTTGAGAACGGCAGCAGCACGCCGAAGATCATCTACGTTGTGGGGACCATCGACGCGAACGTGGACGATCACGACCAGCCTCTGACGGACCCGGAGGCGTACTACGCGCAGGGAACGGGGTATTCGTTGGAGTCGTATCTGCAGGCGTACGATCCCGCCACCTGGGGTCGGGACAAGGTGCCGAGCGGGGACCAGGAGGCGGCTCGCGCGCAGGCCGAAAAGAACCAGGCGGCCCGGGTTCAGTTCAACGTCGGCTCGAACACCACCATCGTCGGGGTGGGGCGAGACGCCAGGATTGTCGGCGGAAACCTGGTGATCGGTTCGAATGTGGAGAACGTGATCATCCGCAACATCGAATTCCAGGACGCCATCGACTACTTCCCGCAGTGGGACCCGACGGATGGAGACACCGGCAATTGGAATTCGCAGTTTGACAACATCACCATCAAAGGCGGCAGCAAGGACGGATCGCAAAAGGGAGCGAGCCACATCTGGATTGACCACTGCACGTTTGACGACGGAGCCCACCCGGACAACGAGGCGCCGGTGTACTTCGGGCGCCCCTACGAGCAGCACGACGGGACGGTGGACATCACGAACGGCGCGGACTACGTCACGGTGTCGTACAGCGTGTTTCACGATCACGACAAGACGAACCTCATCGGCAGCACGGATAAACCGACCTACGACGTGAATCACCTGCATGTCACCTTCCACCACGACCTGTACTACAACATCGTGCAGCGGATGCCGCGGGTGCGGTACGGCCAGGTCAACGTCTACAACAACCTGTACATCGGGGCGGGTGAAGGCTCGGCGTACCCGCTGTCGTACGTGTTCGGGGTCGGTGTGGAATCGGCCATCTACGCGCAGAACAACTTCTTCGTCCTGCCGCACGGCTTCGATCCGGCGGATCTCATCCACTACTGGAAGGGAACGGCCATTCACGTGGAAGGGTCCTGGGTGGCGCAGGACGGGAAGATGGGCCCGGCGGACCTGCTGGCACTGTACAATCAGAAATACCCGAATCAGCCGCTCGGCTCCGACGTGGGTTGGACGCCGACGCTTCAGACGCACGTCGATCCGACCGTCGCCGTCCCCGCCCTGGTGCTGGCCAAAGCCGGCGCCGGAAAGGTGACAAGCCTTGCGCCGCAGGGATGAGACCGGCCGGCGTGCCGGTGAAACCGGGGAATCTTCACGCGTGGCTGTGTTATCATGTCTATGAGAAAAGCCGCGCGTCGTCCGGAAGATGTTCGCGTTGGGCGTGGGCGGGAGTGTGGGACGGCCACGGCGGGGCGGGAGTGTGATGGAAGGTTGGAAAAGGGGTCTGTGCGCTCGCAGGTGGAGCGGAGTTTGGCGGCCATCGAACGCCTCGACGGCACGGTGTTGGCATGGGAGGCGGTGTTTGCGGAGGACGCGCTGCGCCGCGCGGAGGAACTCGACCGGGATGACACGCCGCGCCCGTTGAAGGGGCTGGTGGTGGGACTGAAGGATGTGTTCGATCTCGCGGGGCGCGCGCCCACCAACGGGACGACCTTCAGGCCGGGCAGAATCCCGAAGGCGGACGCGGCGTTGGTGCATCGGTTGTGCGAAGCCGGCGCGGTGATCCTCGGCGTGACCAAGCTGACCGAATTCTGCTGGTACCGCCCGACCGTGACGCGCAATCCGCACAATCCGGAGCACACGCCGGGCGGGTCGAGCAGCGGGTCCGCGGCCGCAGTCGCGGCGGGAATGGTGCCGTTCGCGGTGGGGACGCAGACCAACGGATCCATCATCCGCCCCGCCAGCTTCTGCGGTGTCTACGGGTTCAAACCGACCTTCGGCGTCGTCGACACGCTCGGATTGACGCACATCAGCCGGTCGTTGGACCATCCGGGATTTTTCGCGCGGGACCCCCGGTGGTTCCTGCGGGTCTTCGATGTGCTGACCCGGTATGGAGGCGGCATCCCGGCGCCCGCGGATTTCGAGCGGTCCCCCGCGGATTCCCGCCGATTGACCATCGGTGTGCTCGATGTCAGCCGCATGGAGGGCATCACGGAGGACGCCCTGAGCGCCGTTCGGCGCTACGCCGAGGCGCTGTCGGCAGAGGGGCATGGGATCCGCGGGATCGAGCCGCCCGAGTGGTTCTTCGACGTCAAGGCGACGTTTGAGGCCATTTTCCACCCGGAGGTCCACAGCCTGGTGGGACCGGTGCTGGCCGAGGCCGAGGCGCAGGGCGTGGTGGCCGGACCGGAGATCCGCGCGGTGGTGGAGGCCGGGTCCCGGGTGGATGTGGAGACCTATCTGCAGGGATTGCGGAGCAAGGACAATCTCACGTGGCGGGTCATCGAACTGTTCGGCGACTGCGACTTCCTGGTGCTTCCCTCGACGTTGGGACCGGCGCCGAAGGGACTGTCCTCCACCGGGAATCCCGCCATGTCCACGCTGTCGAGCATCGTCGGGCTGCCGTGCGCGTCCATTCCGTTCGGCACCGGTGCGGACGGCCTGCCGCTCGGGGTTCAGGTCTGGGCGAGAAAGTACCATGACCGTGACCTGCTGTCGGCACTGCCGGCGTTGCCCGTCGAACTGGTGCAACCCAGGCACTTCGCGCCTTGATGAGGGGCCACCGAAACGGTGGCCCTTTCCGTTTGAAATATATCAGGCGCCGGTGATGTCGGACAGTGGATTCCAGTCACCCAGGTACTGTTGGATGGTGAACTGTGCGGCCTCGGCCCGGGTCAGGATGGGAACGTCGGACAGCGCATGATCGGCGCCGGGGCCGGTGTTGAGATACTCCAGGTAGCGTGCGGACGTCCATGGAAAGTACGGGCTGCTCCAGTCGAGCCAGTGCTGAGGGGCCACCGCGCCGGTGATCCACGTGTGCATCACCGTCACCTGTGCGGCGGAGTCGATGGTGAGATCGGCCCCCGACCCGGTGCGGTACTGGGGCCAGGGGCGGCCCAGATAGATGCTCCCCTCGGGGAGATTCGGGTCGGCGGTGATTCGGCTGTTGACGATGAGAAACCCGTAGGGATTCGACCTTGGCGTGCTGGCGGCGGTGACCGCTTCGCCGGGGTGATCCAAGGCGTGCAGCGTGCAGTGATCGAATATGGCGGTGGCGGACCCGAACACAAAATCCACGGTGCCCTCGATGTAGTCGTTGTAGTAGAGCTGGCGGGAGATGCCCTCCTGCGAGGGCAGGCTGGCATACAGGGTGTCCTGGCGGCCGAGAAAGCGGTCATTGACGAAGATGGCGCGGTCACCGGTGGTGCGCACCGCCACGGCCTGCTGGTTTTTAACGTCCGGGTGAGCGGCTGGATTGAACGCATTCTGGAAGGTGATGTTGTAGGCGTGGAAACCGTCCGCCTGGACGGTGACGGTTGCACTGCCCGACGTGCCGTACGGCTGGCCGGTGTCGGGATTGACGAGGCCGTTCGCGTGGCTGTCCACGATGACCACGTCGTCGGGGTTCCCGGTGGTACCCGCGAGCGTGATGTTCGGTTTGCTGGTCGGGATGTGAACCGTTCCGCGGTAGATCCCGGGGCGGACGAGGATCAGCCATCGTGCCGGGCTGTTGGCGGGCACCTGGTCGATGGCCGCCTGGAGGGTGGTGAAGTTCCCGCTTCCGTCCGCGGCCACGACGAGGATGTGATCGCGCGGGATGCGCTCGAGCGCCTCCGGATGTGGGGTATTGAGAAGACCCGCCTGTGGTTCCATCGTCTCCACCACCGCCTCTGCTGGAATGTCGGGTGACATGGGGCTTGCCATCGCGATGGAAGGGATGGTGATGGCGGTGACGGCGGTGACCGCCGCGGCGGCGTAATCGCGGCGACGCCTGTGCGCCATGGGGATCGCCTCCTTGGTCAATGGTTCTTGCGCTTCCAAGCTTACGATGCGCACCATGGCTGATTTGAGATAAAAACTTGGGTGAATTGTTTAAAAAGACGGGATCATCAAACATCCAGCTGTCGTGCGAGCCAATCGAAGGACCGCCTTCCACAGATCTCGTGTCCGCCTGGAAACCGGTCTATTTCCATGGCATCGGCCATCCCCATCGCCTCGTACCGCCTGTGAACGCGTGCGGCCGCTTCCAGCGCGGCGGCCGGGGGGAAGACGGGGTCCCGGTCCCCAATTTCAAGGAAGAGCGGCCGGGGCGCGAGCAATCCCATCCAGTCCGGCAGATCCCCCCATCGGAGTAAGCCCGGGATGTAGTTGTCGACGCAGTGGGGCGCGGCGAGGATACTGCCCGGGCTGGTCGTGGCACATCCGGAGAGGACGATGGCGCGGATGCGTTCGTCCAGTGCCGCGGTGAGCAGGGCGATGAGCCCGCCCCCGGAGAAACCGAATATCCCGATGCGCCGCGCGTCCACGTCTGCCCGCGTCTCCAGGTGGTCGAGGGCGCACAAGGTCTCATGGGTGCGAAAGCCGGCCAACGTCCGGCCGTGCATGAGCAGGTGGGTGGCGATGCGGTAGCAGGAGGCGCGCCGGTCGTCCGCGGTCATGGCGTCTTCCGCCAACCTCCGTACGCCGAACCCGAGCATCTCTGGCACCAACACGACGAAGCCCCGCCGCGCCAATTCGACGGCAAATCGGCGGTAAATCCCCCCATCGGGGGGAATGGGGTCGGTCGTGGTGGAGGGCTTGACCGCGTGTCGGGCGGGGGATGCGGGTGAGCGGGGTGTGCCCGGGTGGATGGATTCCGCTTCGTTCAAATGCCGGGTGACCTCGGCGGGCGGCATCCGGCCGATGGCATCCGCGAGGCCTCGGCCGTGGCCCGGGCAGGCCAACACGGCCGGCCGCCGTCCCTGCGCCTCGGGCTGCGTGAGCACACAGGCCAGGGTGCGGATGTTGTCAATGGTGGTGTAGGTCACCCATTCGAAGCGAAGTCCGTCCCAAACCTCGGCGTGGATCAGGACGGGCTCCGGCGAGGCGGGGGGTGTGCGCGACCAGCCGCGCTCGGCGGGCATCCCGAGCAGGTCCGCGAGCCGGCGGCGCCAGACGAGCGGATCGGTCTCAGTGTTCCAATGGGCGGCACGATTGCGTTCACCGTCTTGAAAGACCTGCGTGAGGATGTCCTCTGGGCGCGTGATCATCGGTTTCCCCCCGGTGGATCTGGAATGCTGTTGGTTCTATGTGTGCTTGTGTGGGAGTGTGAAAGAACATATTGATTTGATTTGCGAGGTTCGGGTAGAATTCTCCCGTAAAGCACCATATCGCATACCTTTCGTAGCAAAAAGATAACATTCACATCGGCGATGTGGAACGGGTTGTGATATGGTGTGGGATCTTACGACGATTTTGAGGGGGAGACCGAATGAAAACGCGCAACTGGTTCTGCGCCGGTGCGGTGGTAGCGCTTGCACTGGGTGTGAGCGCGTGCGGATCCGCGGGCTCTGGGGGGAATCAGGCCACTTCAAACACGGGAACCGGTGGAACATCCGGGCAGTCGATGGTGTTGCGGCTTGCGGATAACCAACCGGCGGATTATCCGACCGTCCTCGGGGATAACGAGTTCGCAAAGCTGGTGAACGAGCGCACCAACGGTCGCATCCAGATCAAGGTTTACCCGAACGCGCAATTGGGCGACGAGAACACGGTCATTCAGCAGATTCAGCTGGGAGCCATCGACTTCGGCCGCATCAACACCGCTCCTCTCGCGTCGTACGACAAGGACATCGGCGTCTTCTCGCTTCCCTACCTGTTCAGCAGCTCCGATCAGATGTGGAAGGTTCTCAACGGGCCGATCGGGCAGCAGCTGTTGGACAGCCTGCAGAGCGCCAAGATGGTGGGGCTGACGTACTACGATTCCGGCGCCCGCAATTTCTACGATTCCAAGCGTCCGATTGTCCATCCGTCGGATCTCAAGGGATTGAAGATCCGCGTCCAGCAGTCGAATATTTTTGTCGATCTCGTCAACACGCTCGGCGGTTCGGCCACGCCGATGGCCTACGGCGAGGTGTTCAACGCGTTGCAGACCGGCGTGATCGACGGAGCTGAGAACAACTGGCCCAGCTACTACACCACCAACCACTACAAGGTGGCCAAGTACATCACGGAGGACGAGCACACCCGCAATCCGGAAGTGCTTTTGGCCAGCCAGGCCACCTGGAATAAGCTGTCGCCGCAGGATCAGCAGATCATCCGCCAGGCTGCGGTGGAATCCCAACAGGTGGAGCGACAGGCATGGGCGCAGCTGGAGCAAAAGGCCAAGGACGCCGTCAAGGCCAACGGGAATGTGATCACCGAGGTGCAGGACGTCTCGGAGTGGCAGCAGGCGGTTCAGCCCCTGTATGACAAATACGGAAAGGATTATAAGACGCTCATTGATCAGATCCGGGCGACGAAGTGATGGAGGATGGTCATGAACCGGCTGAAGGGCGTCGTGCGGTGGGTGGACCGCGCGGTCGAGTGGTTAGGCGCTTATCTGATGTTGATCATGGTCCTCATTGTCTTCTGGCAGGTCTTCAGCCGTTACGTCCTGCATCACACCCCGGCATGGTCTGAAGAAACCGTGTTGACGCTCATGCAGTGGTTTGGATTTCTCAGCATCGCGGCGGGATTTCGGAAGCAGATGCATCTTCGCATCACCTTTATCGTGGACCGGTTTCCGGGCTGGTTGCAGTGGGGGATTGACAAGGCCATCGACATCCTGATTGTGTTGTACGGGTTGATGATCACGGTGGAAGGGTACCGCTTCACCGTGTTGACGTGGTCCTCCCATCTCCCTGTCACGGGACTTCCGAACGGGGTTCAGTACGTGGTCCTTCCGGCGGCCGGCGTGTTGACGGTGCTGTACGGAATGCTTCACCTGATTCAGCGGGAGAGGAAGGTGTGAGGGGATGGCCACGTTCATCTTGATTGGCAGCTTTGTGGTGGGCATACTCCTGCGCGTCCCGGTTGCCCTGGCGTTGGTCATCTCCTCCTTCCTCACGGGGTGGTACCTCGGAGTTCCGCTCGAGGTGGTGGGGCAACGCATGCTCAGCGGCATCAACTCGTGGTCGCTGCTCGCCATTCCTCTGTTCATCCTCGCCGGTGAGATTATGGGCGAGGGCGGTCTTTCCCAGCGGATCATTGATTTTTCCAACCTTCTGGTGGGCCGTTTGCGCGGGGGATTGGCTCTGGTCAACGTGGTGGCCTGCATGTTCTTCGGGGGCATCACGGGATCGGCGGTGGCGGACGCTTCGTCCATCGGTTCCATCATGATCCCGATGATGCGGAAAAAGGGATACGACAAGGACTACGCGGTCGGCGTGACCATCACCGGGTCGATCCAGGGGCTGATCGTGCCGCCCAGCCACAACGTGATTCTCTACGCCTTGGCAGCCGGAGGCGTGTCCATCAATGCGCTGTTTGCGGCCGGCATCGTTCCCGGGATCCTGCTTTGCCTTGCGCTGATGACGTTGAGCTACGTGATGGCCGTGCGCCGTGGGTACCCGAAGGAGGAGTTGCCCGCTGCGCGGGAATGGCCGCGCATCATCGTGCAGGGGATTCTATCGCTGACCGTGGCTCTGATCATCATCGGCGGCATTCTGCTCGGCGTGTTCACCGCCAATGAATCGGCTGCGATCGCGGTGGTCTACGCCTTCCTGCTGGTGTTCCTCGGTTTCCGGAGCGCTTCGCTGCGGCAGATGCACCAGGTGCTGGTCGCGACGTTCTATCGGCTGAGCGCGGTTCTGTTCCTGATCTGCGCTTCGGCGGCGTTCTCCTGGTTTCTGTCGTACCTGCAGATTCCGGATCAAGTGATGCGAGCCCTGACGTCCATCTCCAACAATCGGTATGTGGTTCTGCTCCTGGTCAACCTCATCCTGCTTCTGTTGGGACTGATGATGGACATGGCACCGCTGATCCTCATCGCTACACCCATTCTGCTGCCGGTGGTGACACATTTCGGCATGGATCCGGTGCAGTTCGGCATCGTGATGATGTTGAATCTGGGCATCGGATTGCTCCACCCGCCCGTGGGCAGCGTGCTGTTTGTGGGTTGTACGATCGGCGAGATCTCGGTGGAGCGGATGACCGTCGCGATGATTCCATTCCTTCTTTTGCTGTTCGCGGTATTGATGGTCATCACCTATATACCTTCCGTGACCCTGGCGTTACCGCACCTGTTGTCGAGTACGTGACGACACCCGGGTTCTTGAATCGATGGCCTCCGGCGATTGCCGGAGGTTTTTTGTCATCCGGGGCCCCAGCTCAGGGCGAGATCACCCGCCGGCCGTACAGATACTTGTCGGACCAGTACGGATCCTCGAGAGAGATCACCATCCGCCCATGGGTGGTCAGGGCCGCGAACTTCTGATCGCCGAGGTAGACGCCGTCGAAGTTGGCGCGGTGGGTTCCGTCGAGATCGAAGAAGACGAGATCGCCCCGCTCCAGTTCCTGAGCCTCGGGGATGAGGGTCCCGGCGTTGGCCTGTTCGGCGATGGTGCGTGGAAGTTGTATCCCCGCCTGGGCGTACACGGCCTGTACGAACGCGGAGGCGTCCATGTGGGCGTCCGGGGGCGATTGGAGCATCTGTTGAACCGCGGCGCACACCTGGTCCTGGTGTTCGACCTGAAGCGGGTTCTGCGCCAGGGCGGTCAGGGAGGTCGAGGACACCAGCTGGATGGAGACATCGGCCCCCGGATCGCTCGATGCGCGGGTCGGCCACAGGCGGGGTTTGAGCCAAATGGCGCCGGCCAGGAGGATGAGCAGGCCGAGGCCGAGGATGCCGGCGGTCATGCGTTTTTGCAGGGTGTTCATGGGATCGGTCACCTTCCTCTATCTTAACGGATTCGCGCCGCGTGGGCGAATTGCAGGGGTTGTTCCAACCATTGTCACGCCCGGACACCGAACATATGTTTGCTTTTGCGTGCGCCCGGGGTATAATACGGATGCACAGAACATATGTTCGCAACAGGAGTTCGGCGGTGTTCGGAGGTGGGACGATGCGCTTCACCCTGTACGGGGAAGTGGAGGGGGTTTTGGCGGAATCCGCGGCGCCTCTGTGGGCCAGCGTCGGCGAAGGCGGCGTGGTGAGCGACGCGTCGGTGCTCGCCCGACAGCACGGCATCCATCCGGGGATGCGTCCCGCCGAGGCGCGGGCGCTGGTTCCGGGCGTGGTTCTGGTGGAGGAGGCCCAGCGGCCGACCTCCGTCATGGAGGCGGTGTGGGAATGTCTGTGGCGCTGTTCACCCTGGCTCGAGACCGTTGGGAAGAACGCGTTTTACCTCCAGGTTCCGGGGCGGACTCCCCCTTTGTCCGAGGTGCGGGCGCTGTTGCTGGAGTTGGATCGGATGTTGAACGAGCAGCGGCGATTGCGCGCGGCGTTGGCCGAACACCCCCTGCTGGCGCGAGCCCTGTTGATGGCCGCCCGCCAACGCCGCGTTCCCGGTGTGCAGAGGGTGCGGGTGGGACGCCAGGAGTTGGCGGTCTCTCCGGGCGTTCGGTATGTGAAGATGACGGGTGTGAGCGGGACGGGTGAAGGGTCGCTCGGTGTGAGGACGGCGGGTGTGAGGACGCTCGCCGTGAGGGAAGAGATGCCCGCGGCGCCGGTGTGGGCGGGGCGGTTGCCCATCGAGGCGCTGTGGCCTCTGCCGGCCTCCACCCGGGTGGCCCTGCGCGATCTCGGCGTGGATTGTTGGGCGGACCTCGCCGCGATTCCCGTATCGCAGTTGAAACGGCGCTTCGGGTCCGAGGCGGTCGGGTGGCGGGCCTGGTTGAATCCTCCGCCCGGCGGGCGCGTCGCGGTCAACTACCCGCCGGCGGCGCGCCGGGTGGCATGGCGGGCACCGGCGGGTGAACGGATTTCCGCAGCCACGGCGGAGGCCCTCCGGGATGGGCTCGTCCGCCGGCTCGGCGAGCGGTTGGAGCGGGAGGGGCTCGGCGCTCTGAAGCTCGGTCTCGTGTGGGAGACGGAGGATGCGGCCGGGCGCTGGGAGGCGCCGCAGAAACGGCCGCTGCATACAGCGGAATCTCTGCGGGCGGCCCTCGCACCCGGGTGTGAGGAGGCGGACGCGGCGTGCGGCGAGGGGTTCACGAGTATGGAGGTGTACGCCTCCGACCTGCAGCCGCTCCGGGCGGTGCAGGTGCGGTTGGAGGAGTTTCTTCACACGGGTGGGGCGGAGCGAGCGCGTTTGCGGCCGGATTGGGCAAAGCCCGGCCGCAGACGGGAGATGGCGGTGATGCGGGTGATCCGGCAGATCAACCGGAAGTATCCTTCCGCCGTCTGCCTCGGTGTGAAGGCGGGATTTCGGGAGCGGCGCCTGCAGGCGGTGTTGGAGGCATCCGCCGCATTCATCCGGGGGTGACGGAGCCGGGATGACGGAGGCCAACGCGGGAGGGTGCGCTTCGAGAAGATGAACTTCGTGAGGTTGGCGCCTCGGTTGCCAGCGTGAGGTGATGACCCGTGAGCAGATTGGTGCACCGGCCCATCGAGGTGCACGGGCTGTGCGGAGAGGTTCCACAGGTGTTTCGGGATGGAGGCAGGTGGTGCCGGGTGGAGCGCGTGATCGATCGTTGGATTGAGATGGGGGACTGGTGGGATGGCCAGGGCCCGCGCGTCGTGATGCGCGTGATGACGGAGGATCAGGGGGTGTTCGATCTCGAGTTTTTCGACGAGCGCTGGTCCATCTACCGGGTGTGGGATTGATGTTCGTGCACCTGCACTGTCACTCGTGCTTCTCCTTCCTCGACGGGGCCGCCGGGGTCGAGGCGCTGGTGGCGCAGGCGGCGCTGCTCGGCATGAAGGCCATCGCGCTGACGGATCACAACACCATCGCCGGACTGCCGAGTTTCCACAAGTGGGCGGCGACGTATGGGATCAAGCCCGTCTCCGGGGCGGAGGTGACGTTGGAGGACGGATCGCACCTCACGTTGCTGGCCGAGACGCGGGCGGGGTATGCGAATCTGTGCCGGCTGCTCACCCTGGCGCACGACGGGGAGGAGCGGCGGCGAGATCCGCGCGTGCCCGAGCAGGCGCTGCTGGAGCACGGGGATGGGTTGCTGGTGCTCTCCGGCTGCCGGCGGGGAAGGCTCTCCGGCCACCTGCTGCGCGGGGAGGACGAGGCGGCCATGCGGCTTGCACGCGCGTACCGCGACCGGTTTGCGGGGCGGTTTTTCATCGAGTTGCAGGCCGACGGCTATCCGGGGACGGACCACCTGAACCGGCGTCGGGCGGATTTGGCGGAGGCGCTCGGGATCCCGGTGGTGGCCACCGGCGATGTGCATCATGTGCATCCGGAGCAGTTCGCGTTGCATGACGTGCTGACCTGCATCCGCCTCGGTTGCGACATCCACACGCCGCACCCGGAGCGGCCCCTGAACCACACCCGCTGGCTGTTCCCGGAGGAGGAGGCGAGGCGGCGGTTCGCGGGCCTGCCCGCCGAGGCCCTCGTCAACACCGCCGTCATCGCGGAACGGTGCGAGGTGGTTCTGCCGCAGGGAGCGTCGCTCTTTCCCCGCTACCGGTTGCCGGCGGGCTGGCGGCATCCGCACGGTCTGCTGCGCGACCTGGTGTGGCGCGGGGCGCGTGACCGGTACGGGCGCATCGATACCGCCCTGCGCCAGCGGTTGGAGCACGAGCTGGACATCATCGAACGGCTGGGGTACACGGATTACTTCCTCGCGGTCTGGGACATTGTCGATTTCGCCCGCAGACACCGCATTCGCTGCGCCGGACGCGGATCGGCCGCCGATTCGGCGGTGGCGTACTGCCTTTACATCACCGATGTGGACGCGGCGGGGCGGGGCCTTCTGTTCGAACGGTTCATGTCCCTCGAGCGGGCGGAGAAGCCGGACATCGACATCGACTTCGACAGCCGCCGGCGCGACGAGGTGATGGCGTACGTGTACCGCAAATACGGGGCGGATCACGTCGCCCGCGTCGCGACCTACCAGACGTTTCGCGGCCGCTCGGCGGTGCGGGACATCGGCGGGGCGCTCGGACTGCCGGAGGCGCTCCTCGATTCCCTCGCCAAGCGGGTGCCGTGGGCGGCGCACGCGGACCGATTGGAGGGATTGTTCGAACGGCTTCCGGAGTTGCGCGAGGTCTCCCAGTACCAGCGGCAGCTGCGGTGGTTGTGGCATCTGTCCGCGCAGGCGGCCGGGTTTCCGCGCCACTTCGGCATGCACCTGGGCGGAGTGGTCATCAGCAGCCGGCCGCTGCTCGAGGTGACGTCGCTGCAACCGTCGGCCAAGGGGGAGTGGATGACCCCCTTTGACAAGGAGGGCGTGGAGGACGTCGGGCTCGTCAAGTTGGACCTGTTGTCCCTTCGCACGATGGCCGCCATCGAGGATGCGGTGGTGTTGCGCGAGCGTCAGGGCCGCCCGCTCGATTACGACCGCATCCCGCTCGACGATCGGGCGACGTTTGAGATGCTCGGGGCCGGTGAGACCATCGGCGTGTTTCAGCTCGAGAGCCCGGCGCAGCGGGCGCTGCAGGCCAGGCTGCGACCGACCGGGCTCGAGGATATCGTCGCCAGCGTCGCCCTGATCCGGCCCGGCCCCATCAAGGGCAACATGGTCGATCCGTTCCTGCTCCGCCGCCACGGCCAGGCCCCCATCACCTACCTGCATCCCAAGCTCGAGCCCATCCTCGGCAAGACGTACGGCGTGGTGCTGTTTCAGGAGCAGGTGATTGAGATCGCCACCGAGATCGCCCGCTTCACACCGGGCGAGGCGGACCAACTGCGGCGTGTGATGAGCAAGGCCCGCTCCGCCGCGGAGATGGAGCGCATCGGCCAGCACTTTCTCGAGAAGGCGCAGGCGGCGGGGGTCGATCCCGCCGTCGCCCAAACCATCTTCTCCTACATCCAGGGTTACGCCAGCTACGGATTCTGTGAGGCGCACGCCGCGGCCTTCGCCACCACCGCGTACAAGACGGCCTACCTGGTCCGCCACCACCCGGCCGAGTTTTACGCCGCCATCCTGAACCAGTCCCCGATGGGCTACTACCCGGTGCACGTGATCTGCGCGGAGGCCCGTCGGCGCGGCATCCGGGTGCTCGGCCCGGATGTCAACCGGAGCACCTGGGGATGCCGGGTGGAGGATGGCGCGATTCGCCTCGGGTTCTGCCTGGTGAAAGGCTTCCGCCAGGCGGTGGCGGAGGCGCTGGAGGCAGAACGGGAGAAACACGGGCCGTTTCGGTCGGGATCGGATCTCATCCAGCGTGTCCCGGGGATGGATCGCCTGATGGCGGAGCGCCTGGTGCGCACAGGGGCGTTGGACACCCTGCACCCCTCGCGGCGGGAGGCGCTGTGGGCCCTGCCGGCGTGGTTTGCGACGCGTTCGGAAGAGGCGCTGTGGTGGGCGGAGACCCTGGATGAGGCGGGCGGGAGGGTCGGCGCGGCGCCGGCGCTCGGCAGCGGCCTGCCGGGTGAGGACCTGGATCTCGCGGCAAGGCTGATGGACGAGTATCACCTGCTCGGGGTCGGGATCTCCGGGCACTGGCTGGACCTGTACCGCCCGGAACTGCGGCGAACCGGTCATCGGACGGCGCGGAGCATCGAATCGCTGCCGGACGGCAGCCCGGTTCGGGTGGCGGGCCTGGTGGTGCGGCCGCACCGGCCGCCGACGAAAAGCGGGAGGACGGTGGTGTTCTTCACGCTGGAGGATGAGACCGGATTCGTCGACGTCACGATGTTTGAGTCCGTCTACCACAGCTGTGGCGCGATGCTGTTCACACCCTACGGCCGGCTCGCGGGCGTGGCGGGGGAAGTGCAGCGCCGCGGCGGGACCAAACCGCAGGTGGTGGCGTCGGCGGTCTGGCCGCTGGTGTAGCGCGTACCCGGATTGCTCCCGAAAGCCGGAATGGATACGATTTTGGAGACGAGGCGCTCGCCCGACAGGACCCCCGGACGCCCGTGCCGTATATCCATGTGCACATCACGCTGCCGGGGGCACCCCCCGGCAATCGGAGGGACGTGCATGTCATCGACATGGAGGACCAGGCTGCGCCACCTGGGGTTCACGCTGGCGCTCATCCTCGTCACGCTGGCCGCGGGGTGCCTGCCGGCGGCGCGGACCGCATCCGGCCATCACACTCCGGCACCGGCGCACGAGGCCGGCATGACGCTCGTGTGGGAGGGGGATGTCAAGGCGCAGGCGCTCGCGCTCATCCGGGCCAGCCGCCGCATCTGCCATCTGGACATCTACGAGCTGTCGGATCCGGAGATCCTGTCCGCGCTTGCCGACGCGAGACACCGCGGGGTCGACGTCCGGGTGGTGGTGGACGCCACGGAGAAGCACAGCCAGGACGAGGGGGTGCCCGCCCTGCGCCGGGCCGGGGTGCCGGTGGCGTCCCTTCACATTCCCCGCGGCATCTCGCACATCAAGATGCTGGTGACGGATGACGCGGTATTGATTGGCGGGATGAACTTCGGCGCCGGCAGCTGGGACAACAACGACGCGTCCGTCGTGATTGAGCATCCCAACGACTCGTTCGACGCCCTGTTCCGATGGGATTGGCAGCGGGCCGGGGGTCACCCGGCGGCCGCTCCGGCGCCGAAGGCGCCCTTGCTCGACGAACGCAAAACCGAGCAGCACGTCGTCGACGCCATTGCGCACGCCCGTCAGTCGGTGGCGGTGGAGGCGTTCGTGCTCTCCGATTGGGCCGTGGTCAACGCCCTGGAGGACGCCGCGAAGCGCGGGATCGCCGTTGCGGTCCTGCTCGATCCGGGCCAGTCGCAGAACCGGAGGACGGCTGAGGCGCTGCGCAAAGCGGGGGCGGTGGTGCGTTTTTACAAACCGTACGGGGGAGAATGGATGCACGCCAAGATGCTCGACGTGGATCACGGGGATGTCCTGATCATCGGAAGCGCCAACTTCAGTCATCAGGCCTACACGTACAACCACGAGGGAGACGTGGAGCTGCACGGGGTCCATGCGTTCGCGAAGGCCATGGAGGATGACCTGGCGGCCGAGATGCAGCGCGGGACCGTGTATCCCACGCGGCGCACGGGCGCGGGAGACAATGAGGATGCGGGCTGATCCGGCGGCTTCGGGCCACCGCCGGACCGACCGGGAGGGGCGTGATCGCACCTTCACCGAGGGGGCGTGGGCCGAGCGGATCGATCACGCCGTCACCCTCCACCTCCTCAAGGTGTGGCGGCGCCATCCCGGCCTGAATGCGGCGATGGCGGTGGTGGCCCGGGTGACGCCCGTGGTGATGCTGTCGCTCATGGTGCTGGCCTCCTTCGGTTGGCCGCCGGGCGTACCGGGGACCAGGGCGGCCTCCTGCGGGGTGGGCGGCGTGGTGGCGGCCGTGGTGGCTCGCGCCATCAACGAACCGATCTCGCGCTGGGTGAACCGCCCGCGCCCCTTCGAGACGGCGGGGTTCGCCCCGCTCGTCGGCCACGCGGGTGGACAGGCGTTTCCCAGCAACCATGCCACCGGGGCGCTCGCCCTGGCGGTCAGCTTTGTGCACGTGCCCGTGTATGGGCCGATTCTGCTGGGGCTCGCCGTGCTTTTGTGCATCTCCCGCGTGTACTGCGGGCTGCACCATCTGACCGATGTCGCCGGCGGCGCCCTGCACGGCGCCCTGGCGGGGGCCGTCGCCGCGTGGTGGCAGGATGCCGGGGGGACGCTGGAGCTCTTCGGCTGATCACCGGGTCGGCTTTGTGCGGTCACATGCCGATGGGGTCCGCGGGGAAAACTTCCAGGGTCAAACCTGGCAGGATGCGCGAGGAGGCCAACCATGGGCGCGAGGGCGATGGCGGTGTGCCTCAGCCTGATGTGGACGACGGTCGTGTGCGGCGCCGTGACGACGGCCCGGGCACAGGTCAGCGTACAGGTGACGCTGCGCGACACGGGCATTGAGCCGTCCAGCATCACGGCCACCTACAATCAACCGGTCCATCTGACCGTGGTCAACGCGGGGACCCGGACGCACAACCTGGTGATCCCCGACTTTTACATCTTCACCCCCAACCTGGCGCCGGGCGAGCGCACGACCGCGACGTTCACGCCCGACAAACGCGGATCGTTTCCGTACTATTCGGATACGGGCGGGAGACCGGAACCCGGCCTGCGCGGGACCATCACCGTAAGGTGATGCCGCCGGGTGGCTCCGCCGCCGCATGGGCGCCCGCCGCGGCGAGGCGGCCCGTCCATCTTCGAACGGTTTGGACTTTGTGGCGAGTCCTGGTTTCACCGCGGCGGCGGCCGCGGTACAATGGGGGCGAAGGGAGGCGTGCGGCGTGGAGATGCGCGTGACCACCACCTGGCACGGCAAGCGGCACTTTTCGGCGACGGGCGCATCGGGACACACGGTGTCCATCGACGCGAAACCGGATGCCGGAGGAGAGGACAAAGGCGCCCGTCCGATGGAATTGCTGTTGATGGGCTTGACCGGGTGCACCGGGATCGACGTGACGATGATCCTGGAGCGGATGCGCCAGCCCCTGGAGGCCCTCGACATCGAGGCGGTGGGCACTCGGCGCGAGGAGTATCCGCAGGCGTTCACCGAGATTCACCTGACGTACCGCATCACCGGAGATGTGCAACCGGCCAAGGCCTGGCGGGCGATTCATCTGAGTGAGGAGAAGTACTGCTCGGCATCCGCGTCCCTGTCCGCGCGCATCGTTCCGCACCTGGTGTTGAACGGTGCACCGGTGCCCGATCCGGGCGTGGGGGATTCCGCTGAGGACTGAACGGCCCCTGGCAGCGGCCGCCCGGATCAACCCGGGGGCCACTGCAGCTGACGGCCGCCGAGCAGGTGGTAGTGCAGGTGCGGCACGGTCTGCTGGCCGTGAAATCCGACGTTGGTGACCAGGCGGTACCCTTTTTCGGCGACGCCGAGCTCCTCCGCCACCCGGCGGGCGGCCTGGTGAATCTCGCCGAGCACCGCCGCGTCCTCCGGCGCGAGGGCGTGCGCGGAGGGGATGTGCCGCTTCGGGATGATCAGCACGTGCACGGGGGCCTGTGGGCGGATGTCGTGGAAGGCGAGGACCTGATCCGTCTCGAGGACGGTCTTGGAGGGCAACTCGCCGGCCACGATCTTGCAAAAGATGCAATCGCTCATCGGACTCACTCCTGTTGCACCGCCGCGTCCCGCCCAAAGGCGAACGCGCGGGTTGGGTGGCGCTGTGGGACATCCCTGCGCGCTCCCATTGTACCAAATTTTACACCGGGTCTGGAGATCCCGGCGGCCGAGGCCACGTGCGGCGGGCCGCCGGACGATGGGGGGAGAGGGCGAATGCCCGTGGTTGCGTATTTCAATGGTCAGTTTGTCGATCCCGACGGCGCCCACGTGCCGCTGGAAGAACGGGGGCATCAGTTCGGCGACGGGGTGTACGAGGTCATCCGGGTGTACGGAGGTCGCGCGTTCTTGGCGGAGGAACACCTGGTCCGCCTGGAGCGGAGCCTTGGCGTCATGGACCTCGCCAATCCCCATTCCCGAGAGGAGTGGTTGGAACTGATCGCGGAGGCCATACGGCGCAGCGGCGAAGCGGAGGCGAGCGTGTATCTGCAGGTCACGCGCGGCTCGGCGGTTCGCGGGCACGTGTTCCCGCAGGTTCGCCCAAACGTCAGCCTGGTGGTCCGCCCCGCCTCCGCGCCGGTGCACGCGCCGGGCGCATCACTCTTGGCCCTGCCTGACGAACGCTGGCCGAACGCGTACGTCAAGAGCATCAACCTGTTGCCCAACGTCATCGCCAAGGAAGCGGCGCGGCGCGCGGGCGCGGCGGAAGCGATGCTGGTGCGCGACGGGATCATCACCGAGGGCGCGAGCAGCAACCTGTGGTTTGTCCTCGGCGGCAAGGTCCACACGCATCCGGCGAACCGCCGCATCCTCGGCGGGATCACGCGTCAATTCGTCCTTCGGCTGGCGCGGGAGGCCGGGGTTCCGGTGATTGAGGAGGCGATCCCGCTGTCGCGCCTCGGCGAGGTGGAGGAGGTGTTCGTCACTAGCACCACGCAGGAGATCCTGCCCATCGCCCGCGTGTTCGTGGATGCCTCTGTGCGGCCGGCGCTCGACGCGCTGCCGGATGCGGCGCCGGAGACCCTCCTGCCGCCGGTGACCCAACCGATTGATCTGTGGCGGCGGCCGGGTGCCACACCGGTGACGGACCGCCTTGCGGCGGCGTTCGCGGAGGCGATTGAGAAATTCCGCAACTACGAGGCCCTGCCGCAGGCGTGACCCGGCGCCCCGGTCCGCGCGGCGCGCCGGGATGCGTCATCCCCGCCCGGCGCCTCTCGCGGGTGGGCCGCTCCGCGCGATCGATCGAGCGATCACGCGCGGCCGGCCCCTCTCGGGGCTTGTTGAAATGAAGATGGTTCTGATATCATAAAAGTCGATCAATCTACCGACTGGTCGGTTCGAGCGGCCGGTTCGAGGAGGAGAGACCTTGACCCGCAAGATACGCAAGGTGGGCGTCATCGGCGCCGGCGTGATGGGTGCGGCCATCGCGGCGCACCTGGCCAACGTGGGCCTGTCCGTCGTCCTGTTGGACATCGCGCCCGGCGAACTGACGGAAGACGAGGCGAAGAGGGGACTGACGCTCTCGTCCAAGGCCGTGCGCAACCGCATCGTCAACCGCGGGTTGCAGGCCGCGCTGCGCGCCAAGCCGGCCTCCTTTTACACGGAGGAGGACGCGGCGAAGATTGAGACCGGGAACCTGGAGGACGACCTCGGGCGCCTGGCGGCGTGTGACTGGGTGATTGAGGCTATCGTCGAAAATTTGGACGCCAAGAAAGCGCTTTTTGCGAAGCTGGAACCCGTCGTCCGGCCGGACGCGGTGATCAGCTCCAACACCTCCGGCATCTCCATCGCATCGATGGCGGCGGAGCGCGGCGAGGACTTCCGGCGCCGCTTCCTCGGCACGCACTTTTTCAATCCGCCGCGCTACATGAAGCTGCTCGAGATCATCCCGGGGCCGGACACCGACCCGGAGATCGTCTCGTTCATGCGGCGCTTCGGCGAGCGCGTGCTCGGCAAAGGCGTGGTGCTCGCCAAGGACACGCCGAATTTCATCGCCAACCGAATCGGCACATACGGTTTGATGGTGACCCTCGACGAGATGAACAAGTTTGGCCTTGGGGTCGACGAGGTGGACGCCCTCACCGGCCCGGTCATGGGACGTCCGAAGAGCGCCACCTTCCGTACCCTGGACCTCGTCGGACTGGACACCTTCGTCCACGTGGCCAACAACGTCCGCGCCTCGGTGGCCGATCCGGCGGAGAAGGAGACCTTCGCCATCCCGCCGTACCTCGAGCGGATGGTCGCCAACCGGTGGCTCGGGGAGAAGACCGGCCAGGGCTTTTTCAAACGCGTCAAGGGTCCGGATGGAAAGCGCGAGATCCTCGCGCTCGACCTGGAGACCTTCGAGTACCGGCCGCGCCGCCGTGTGCAGTCGCCGGCGCTCGAAGCGGCGAAGAACCAACCGACGGCGGCGTTGCGGCTGAAGACGCTGGTCTCGGGCAAGGACCCGGCCTCACAGTTCGTGTGGAATGTGCTCAAGCGGGTGTTGCTGTACACCGCCGAGCGGCAGGGTGAGATCGCCGATGACATCGTCTCGGTGGACAACGCGATGAAGTGGGGCTTCAATTGGGAACTCGGTCCCTACGAGACGTGGGATGCCATCGGGCTTGTGCCGAGCGTCGAGCGGATGCGCGCCGAGGGGGATCGCATCCCCGCGTTTGTGGAGGAGCTCCTGTCCACCGGGTGCACGTCCTTCTACCGGCGTGAACCGGGGCAGGCGCCGACCTTCTACATCGGCAAGGGCGAATACCGGGCGGTGGAGGAGCCGGCCGAGGTCATCTCCCTGGCCCGGTTGAAGGAGCGGGGCCGATTGGTGCGCGGCAACGCGGCGGCGAGCCTGGTCGATCTCGGCGACGGCGTGCTGTGCCTGGAATTTCACTCGCCGAAACAGGCCCTGGGGCCCGACGTGGTGCAGATGATCCAGGTGGCGGCCGACGAGGTCTCGGCCAACTGGGAGGCTCTGGTCATCGGCAATCAGGCGCCCAACTTCTGCGTCGGCGCCAACCTGATGCTGATGCTGATGGAGGCCCAGGACGAGAACTGGGACGAGATCAACCTCGCCGTGCATCAGCTGCAGCAGGCGCTGCTGCGGCTGAAGTACCTCGACAAACCGGTTGTCGCGGCGCCGTTCGGCTACGCCCTCGGCGGCGGGGCGGAGGTGTGCTTCCCGGCGGATCGCATCCAGGCGGCGGGCGAGACCTACATCGGCCTGGTGGAGGTCGGCGTCGGGCTCATCCCCGGCGGGGGCGGCAACAAGGAGATGCTCATCCGCGCCATCGAGGGGGCGGAGGGCGCCGTCGACACGCGGCTGGACAACTTCGTGCGGCGCGCGTTTGAGAACATCGCGCTCGCCAAGGTGGCGACCAGCGCGCGAGAGGCGCAGAAGCTCGGGTATCTGCGGAAGACCGATGGCATCACGGTCAATCCCGACCACCTGCTGCACGACGCCAAACAGGCCGCGCTCGGCCTCGCCCGCGCGGGGTACACACCGCCCGCGCCGCGGCCGATTCCGGTGATTGGCGAGGATGGTGCGGCCGTGCTGAAGATCGGGGTGTTCGGCATGAAGAAAGCCGGGTACATCTCCGATCACGATGAAAAGATCGCGCAGCACCTCATTCGCGTGCTCACGGGCGGCTCGGTTCGCCGCGGCACGCTGGTGTCGGAACAGTACCTGCTCGATCTCGAACGGGAAGCGTTCCTCAGCCTCATCGGCGAGCCGAAGACGCAGCAGCGCATGCAGCACATGTTGCAGACGGGCAAGCCGTTGCGCAACTGAGATCGATCACGGTTTCACCGGGTGCTGGAGCATGACCGGGCCGCTTTCCAAAGGGACGCGCGGGCCCGAACCGAGGAGAGATGGGCATGAGAGAAGCGGTGATCGTCGCCGGCGTTCGCACGGCGATTGGCAAGGCGCCGAAGGGCAGCCTGCGAACCACGCGGCCGGACGATTTGGGCGCGGTCGTGATCAAAGAATTGCTGAACCGGGCGCCGGGCGTGCGCCCGGAGGACGTGGAGGATGTCCTCATCGGGTGCGCCATCCCGGAGGCGGAGCAGGGCATGAACATGGCGCGCATCATCGCGCTGCGCGCCGGGATGCCGACCACGGTGCCGGGGGTGACGGTGAACCGGTTCTGCGCATCCGGGCTGCAGACCATCGCCATGGCGGCCCAGCAGGTGATGTCCGGCATGGCGGACGTGGTCATCGCGGGCGGCGTGGAGTCCATGAGCCTCATCCCGATGGGGGGCTACAACATCTCGCCCAACCCGTACCTCGCGGATCATTATCCGGAGGCCTACATGTCGATGGGCCACACCGCCGAGGAAGTCGCCAAGCGCTTCGGCGTCACCCGGGAGGCGCAGGACGAATTCGCCCTGCGCAGCCACCGGCGGGCGGCCGCGGCGATTGACGAGGGCAAGTTCAAAGATGAGATTGTCCCGGTCGAGGTGCGTCAGACCACCCTCGGGCCGGACGGGAAGCCGGTGACGACGACCACGGTGTTCGACACCGACGAGGGCGTCCGTCGCGACACCTCGCTCGAGGCGCTGGCCAAGCTGCGCCCGGCCTTCAGCGTCAACGGGACGGTGACGGCCGGCAACAGCTCGCAGACCAGCGACGGGGCGGCGGCGGTGCTCGTGATGTCCGCGGATCGGGCGCAGGAACTCGGCCTTCGGCCTCTGGCGGTGTTCCGCTCCTTCGCGGTGGCGGGGGTCGATCCGGACATCATGGGCGTCGGTCCGGTGGCGGCGGTGCCGAAGGCGCTGAAACTGGCCGGACTGCGCCTTGCCGACGTGGACCTCATCGAGCTCAACGAGGCGTTCGCCGCGCAGGCGCTGCAGGTGATCCGCGCCCTCGAGCTGGATGAGGAGCGGGTGAACGTCAACGGCGGCGCCATTGCACTGGGGCATCCCCTGGGCTGCACCGGAGCCCGCCTGACCGTGTCGCTGATCAACGAGTTGGCGCGCCGGGGCGGCCGCTACGGATTGGTCACCATGTGCATCGGCGGCGGCATGGGGGCGGCCGGCGTCATTGAGCGCGTCTCCTGACGTGTTGGCGGTTTGGGATTCAGCGGTGATTGGGTGATTGGAAGACGGGCCCGCGTGAGGCGGGCCCGATGAGAAGGAGGAACCGACATGGCGACGGAGGAGAAGAAGCTGACCAAGGGCGGAGCGTTCCTCATTGAGACGGCGGCGCCGTCCGACGTCTTCACCCCGGAGGATTTCACCCAGGAACATCAGATGATTGCGGAGACGACGCGGTCGTTCGTGCAAAACGAGGTTCAACCCAACCAGGAGCGCCTGGAGCATCAGGACTGGGAGCTGACGGTGCAGCTGTTGCGCAAGATGGGCGAACTGGGGCTGCTCGCCGCGGACGTGCCGGAGGAGTACGACGGGCTCGGACTCGACAAGGTCAGCTCCGCGCTGATTGCGGAGAACATGACCTGGGGCGGTTCGTTCGCCCTCAGCCACGGGGCGCACACGGGCATCGGCACGCTGCCGATTGTGTTCTTCGGCAATGACGCCCAGCGGCGCAAATATCTGCCGAAGCTGGCGTCCGGCGAGTGGATCGCCGCCTACGCGCTGACCGAACCGGGCTCCGGATCGGACGCGCTCGGTGCCAAGACCACCGCCCGGCTGTCGGAGGACGGCAAGTTCTACATCCTCAACGGGACGAAGCAGTTCATCACCAACTCCGGATTCGCCGATGTGTTCGTGGTGTACGCGAAGATTGACGGGGAGAAGTTCTCGGCGTTCATCGTCGAGCGTAGCTTCCCGGGTGTCTCCACCGGGCCGGAGGAGAAGAAGATGGGCATCAAGGCGTCCTCGACCCGGCCGCTGATCCTCGAGGACGTGCCGGTGCCGGTCGAGAATCTGCTGGGTGAGCCGGGCAAGGGCCACCTGATTGCCTTCAACATCCTGAACATCGGCCGCTACAAGCTCGCGGTGGGGTGCGTCGGCGGGATCAAGGCGGCGCTGCAGACGGCGGTGCGCTACGCGAAGTCGCGCAAACAGTTCGGCACGCCGATTGCCAACTTCCCGCTGATCCAACAGAAGATCGCCGACATGAACATCCGCGGCTACGTCACCGAGAGCATGGCGTATCGGGCGACGGGCGACATCGACCGGCAGTTGGAATCCCTCGGCGGCCGGGTGGACGGCGCCAGCGCCGCCAAGGCCATCGCGGAGTACGCGCTGGAATGCTCGGTCAACAAGGTGTACGCGTCCGAGGCCCTCGACTTCGTCGTGGACGAGGGGGTTCAGATTCACGGCGGATACGGATTCATCCAGGAGTACCCGATTGAACGCATGTACCGCGACTCGCGCATCAACCGTATCTTCGAAGGGACCAATGAGATCAACCGGCTGCTCATCCCCGACATGCTCCTGCGCAAGGCGCTCAAGGGCGAGCTGCCGCTGATGCAGGCCGCCCAGGGGCTGCAGCAGGAGCTGATGGGCATGCTCCCGCTGCCGGATGAGTCGGCGCCGCTCGGTGCGGAGACCCACATCCTCGAGATGGCGAAAAAGGTGTTCCTGTTCACGGGCGGGCTCGCGGTGCAGAAATACATGCAGGCGCTCAAGGAGGAGCAGGAGATCCTCTCCGATCTCGCGGACATCATCATCGAGATCTACGCCCTCGAGAGCGCGTTGTTGCGGACAAAGAAGGCCCTCGAGAAGGGGCAGGATGCGACCAACAAGGTCGACATGGTCCAGGTGTACGCCCGGGAGGCGTTCGACCGCATCGAAGCCCGGGCGAAGCGGGTGCTCTCCGCGATGGAGGAGGGCGACACCCTGCGCACGCAGCTGGCGGTCCTGCGCAAGTTGACCCGGGTGCAGCCGGTCAATCAGAAATTGATCAAACGCCGCATCGCCCAGCGGGTGCTGGAGGCGGAGGCGTACCAGGCCTGACGGGCCTGGATGACCCCGGGCCATCCTCAGGATCAAGCCGTCGGCCCCCGGCCTCTGCACCGCACCTGTGGCCTGTGCGTCGGACGCCGGGCCCCGGTTCTGCGAATGGAGGCGCACCGGCTGTCGCCGGGCCCGTGATGGGGTGTGAGAACCTGCGCCGTGTCCACGACATCCTCGTGGACACGGCCTTTTTACGCTCCTTTGAGGACTCGGCGGATGGAGCGACGGACGAGGGGCCGTTGTCCCGAATTCTGCAAACGGATACAATCCTATTACAAGCCACGGATGCGAGAAGGGATCTGAGGCCAGGGGCCAGCCGAAAGGCGGGGACGGCCGAAAGGCTACCCGGTGCCGGAGGAGTGGCGGGATGCCGACGCTTCAATTCAAAGGGAAATCGTTTGTTCAGAGCCATCACCTCACCGTGCCCTTCCACGAACTCATCCCGGTGCCGGAGCGGAGTTTGACGGATCGGGTGTGTCTCGAGGACAACTTGATCATCCACGGGGACAACCTGGCGGCGCTCAAGTCGCTGCTCCCGCAGTACCGGGAACGCGTCGACGTGGTGTACATCGATCCGCCGTACAACACGGGCACCGAGTCGTGGGTGTACAACGACAATGTCAACGCACCCATGCTGAAGGCGTGGCTCGGCCGGGTGGTGGACCGCGACGATCTGTCGCGCCACGACAAGTGGCTGTGCATGATGATGCCGCGCCTCCGGCTGCTGCGGGAGCTGCTTGCGCCGGGCGGGGTGATCTTTGTCAGCATCGACCACAACGAGATCCACCACCTGCGGTGCCTGATGGATGAGGTCTTCGGCGAGGAGAATTACCGCGACACCATCGTCGTCCGGCGCGGCGCGAAGAACGTGCAGGCGCAGTTCGACACCATCGGCGCCCTGTCCAACGGCTACGAGTCCATTCTGGTGTACTCGCGGAATCCGGATGTGCGCTTTCAGAAAGTCCACGCGGACGAGGAGGACCCGCGGCCCGGCGGGTGGAACCGGCACTGGCGGGGCACGGACCGGCCGACGATGCGCTATCCGCTATTCGGCATCACGCCCGAGCGGGGGCAGTGGCGCTGGGCGGAGGCGCGAAGCCTTCAGGCCATCCGGAACTACGAGCGGATGCTCTCGGACCTTGGGGAACAGGGATTGCCGGTCACACAGGAGAACATCGACCGATGGTACCTCGAGGAAGTGCAGCGGACCGGCCAACCGGTGGACCTGTTGCGCCTGTCCGCGACCGGGATGCCGGAGCACTACATCCCACCGGGGCGGCGCCCGTTGCTCAGCAATCTGTGGACCGACCTGCGCCCGACCGGGCATCACCAGGCGGCGCAGATCCTGGGCGGCCGGGTGTTCGACAATCCGAAGCCGGTCGCGTTGATTCAGCGCCTCATCCGATTCGCCACCGCCCGCCCCGACGTCATCGTGCTCGACGCGTTCGCCGGGTCCGGAACGACCGCTCACGCGGTGCTTGACCTGAATCGGGCGGACGGCGGGTGCCGCCGCTTCATCCTGATGGAGATGGAGGCCTACGCGGACACCATCACGGCGGAGCGGGTCCGGCGCGTCATCCGGGGAGTGCCGGAGGCACACGACGAGACGCTGCGGCGCGGGACGGGCGGGTCGTTCTCGTTCTACCGGGTCGGAGCGCCCCTTGACCCGGAGGGGTTGCTTTCGGGCCGGACGCTGCCCGCCTATGAGGAGCTGGCCCGCTACGTGTTTCACACGGCGACGGGCGAGCCGTTCCGGCCGGAGGCGATGGACCGGCGCCGGGGCTTCATCGGAGCGGGGCGCGATGCCGAGGTCTATCTGGTCTACGAGCCGGACCTGGAGATCCTCAAGTCGCTGTCCATCACGCCGGAATACCTGCGCATGCTCGGTCCGCCGGGATGGCGCCGCCGCGTGGTGTTCGCGCCCGCCCGATGGGTGGACGATGCGCTTCTGGAGGCCGCCGGCGTCGAGTTCGCCCAGCTGCCTTACGCCCTCTTCCAGGTGCGGGGGGATGGCGGATGATGCCGCTCAAGGCGTACCAGACGCGGGCACTGCACGCTGTGGAGCGGTATCTGCGCGCGCTGGCGGCCGAGCGGGATGGCGGACCGGATTTCGTGGAGCGGGCCTGGCGGGCGGTGTCGGACGCCCCGCATCGGCCAAGACGAACCGGGTCGGGCCGTCCGGTGCCCGCGTTTTGCATCCAGCTGCCGACGGGCGGCGGCAAGACGTACCTGGCCGTGCGGGTGATGGACCTCGCGCAACGCCTCTATTTGGGGCGGCGCACGGGCCTCGTGCTCTGGGTGGTGCCCACCCGATGCATCTATCGGCAGACGCTCGCGGCCCTGCGGGACCGGGGGCACCCCTACCGCCAGTTTCTGGATGTGACCACCGGCGGACGCGTGCGGGTGGTGGAGAAGACGGATCGCTTTCATCCGCTTGATCTGGCGGAGCAGCTGGTGATCCTGGTGTTGATGCTGCCGTCGGCGAACCGGCGCGATGGGCGGACGCTGCGATTGTTTCAAGATCAGGGCGGGTGGGAGCCGTTTTTTCCGCCGGAGTGGGACGGGCCCGCGCACCGGCGCCTGTTGGAACGCTGGCCCAACCTGGATCACCACGGGTCGTTGGAGGATCCGCTCGGGGTGCAGGTGAAAACCTCGCTCGGCAATGTGCTGCGCATGGCGGAACCCCTGCTCATCCTCGACGAAGGACAGCGGGCGTACAGCGCGGGGGCGCAGCGGACCCTCCTAAATTTCAATCCGAGCCTGATGGTGGAGCTGTCGGCGACACCGCCCGCGCGCAGCCCGGTGCTCGTCCGTGTCTCGGGGCGGGAACTTTTGGCCGAGCAGATGGTGAAACTCGACCTGCACGTGGTGAACGCGCCGGGTCCGCACTGGCAGGACGCGCTCGCCGAGAGCGTGCGGTGGCGCGCCCGGTTGGAGGAGGCCGCCCGGCAGTTCGAGGCGGCATCCGGACGGTACATCCGCCCCATCTGCCTGATCCAGGTGGAGCGAACCGGCCGGGATCAGCGGACCAGCGGGCGCATCCACGCCGACGACGTGGTCTGGGAGCTGGTGCACACGCATCGCGTTCCGCGGGACCAGATTGCGGTCAAGTCGAGCGAGCGGGACGACATCGAGGGCATGGACCTGCTCGCGCGCAGCTGTCCGGTGCGGTTCATCATCACCAGACAGGCCCTACAGGAGGGGTGGGACTGCCCGTTCGCGTATGTGTTGACGGTCCTGACGAACCCTTCCTCCGCGATCGCGATGACGCAGCTGGTCGGCCGGATCCTGCGTCAGCCGTACGTGCAAAAGACGGGGATCCCGATGCTCGATGAGAGTTACGTGTTCTGTTTTCGGCGCGAGGCGGGCGACCTGGTCTCTGCCATCCGGGAGGAGCTGTCCAGAGAGGGTCTTGGCGATCTCGCGGCCATGGTCCAGGTCTCGACGGCTCCGCCGGCCGGCCCCGGCCCCGCTGGCCACGATCCCGCCGTCCACGACTCCATCGGCGTTCCAACAGGCGACGTCCTGACCGGCCGCGACCCGAAGGTCCGGCGCCGTGATGCGCCGGCAGCGGAACGGGTGGCGCGGCGGGCACCGGATTCGGGGGAGGCCGGGGAGGGACCGGTGGCGGCGCGATCGAGCACGCCTGCGCCGGCGTGGACACCCGAGGGGCCGAGCTCGGGGCGGGGGCTGGCGCTTTCCGGGCTTGGGCGGCTTCGTCCGCCGGGAACCGGGCGTCCGGTGACCGACGGGCACGGTTCGCCGAGCGAGTTCCCCGATGAAGCCAGGCGGCCCCCTCACGGCCCTGAGGGGAGGGAGCCGCCGGATGGCCCCGTGAACCGGCTGCGGCTGGCGCGGACGTTGGGCGAAGTGGTCCCGAACCCGTGGGTCGCCTGGGAGCTGGTCGACAGAGGATTGGCCATCCTCCGCGCCGGGGGTTGGACGGAGGAAGACCTGGTGGCGCACGAGGGGGAGGTGGCCGCGGCCCTGCTGGCGGCGGTTCGGGCGGAACTGGCAGCCGGTCGGCGGACGGCGCGGCACCGCTTCATGTGAAGGGGTCCGCGGATGCAAGGCCGCTTGGGGGATGAGGGGGCCGGGGGCTTCGCGGGATGGACGGTGTAGGGGCCTGGAAGTCATGACGGCGGGAATCGCTGGCTGGGCGGCGATCGGTCGGGGTTGGCGGGGATGGGCGCCGGTGACGAGAATCCTGTCGGTTTCAAGGGGAGTGTCCTATGCTCGGCGGATGGGTGATGACGTGGATCGCGGGCGTGTTCCCGCTGCTGTCGTTTTTCGTTCCGTTGGTTCTGTACTATCTGTGGCGGGCGGCGTGGCTCAGCACGTTCTTGGTTCTGTTCGGCACGCTGGCGGCCCTGTGGGCGTGGTTCAGCCTGACCTTCTGGTCGTGGGTGTTGCTGTACGTGATGCTCGCCTGGCTCGGCTGCTGGGTCGGCGCATGGCTGCGCAACAAAAGGGCGTCCGACGGGTCCCGGTAACGCGCGGCGGCGCGCGCCTCCCAAAGGGCGTCCGACGGGTCTCGGTGACGCGCGTCGGCGCCCGCGCCTTCGCGTGGTCCCGCGCCTTTGCGTGGTCCAGGGCCTTTGCGTGGTCCCGCGGGAGGGCCGCCGGGGCGGCGGCCCGTCAGGCGTTGCTCGAATCGCTCGGCAGGATGTAGACCGGGACGTGGTATTTCACACCGAATTTGCGGGCCACCCGCACGTCGTCGTAATAGATGTCGATGTGGTTGCCGACGATGGCTCCGCCGGTGTCCTCGGCGATCCGATAGCCGACGCCCGGGATGAAGACGCGGGTGCCGTAGGGGATGACGCGCGGATCGACCGCCACGGTTTCTCCCTCGACCACGTGCTTGCCGGTGGAGGTCACGCCGTACAGGGGATCACCCGGCAGCTTTCCGGTCGATTCATAGCCGGCGGTGTAGGCCGTCAGGGTGCAGTAGATGACGCGCGTTCCCTGGGGCAGGAACTGCAGGGGATCCCCGCTGCGGGATGTCAGCGTCTGCGGTGCCGGGTCCTGGGTCCGGCGCACCTCGTAGCCGAGCAGGGAGCGGACCGGGTCCCGCCAGCCGGGGGGATGGTAGATCAGCTTCTGCCCGACGTGCAGCATGTCCGGATTGACAATCTGGTTGTCGGCGATGAGCTGCGCCACAGGGACGCCGAGCCGGTCCGAGAGATTCCAGAGGGTGTCCCCCGGTTTGACGGTGTACACCTCGGTGGGCTGAAAGTGGAAACTCGGCATTCGGTCGTCTATCAACGTCGTGGTGGGCAACAGCACGGCCGCACCGGCGACGACGGGCGCCGCGATCAACCCCGCGAGGGCGGCGAGCCAGGCGCGTTCACTGCGATTCACGTCTTCCTCCTCCTTCCATGCGGGTTACGTTCTCTACCAGCATGGACAGAGGAGAGGAAAGATAAACCTGCTATCGAGCCTCGGTGCAAAATAATGGATGGAATTGAGAGAGGATTCTGTGCAAACCGGGGCCGCCCCGGCGCCGGGTGACCCCTTGTTGGGGGATGCGCCGGGGCGGGTCGTCAGACGGTGGGGGTGCGGTCGAGCAGGAGATCGATCTCGCTTTTGTACTTGCCGCCCGGCGTCTCGAGGATCTGCGGGATCCCGCGGAGCACCTCGTGATGCACGATGCGCTTGAGCGCCTCCAGACCGATGGACCCTTCGCCGATGTTGGCGTGCCGGTCTTTGCGCGAACCCTGCGGATGCTTCGAGTCGTTGATGTGCGCGACCTTGAGGCGGTCGAGGCCAATCACCTCGTCAAAGCGATGCAGGAATCCGTCGAAGTCGTTCACGATGTCGTAGCCGAAGCTGTAGTTGTGGCAGGTGTCGATGCACACGGCCAGCCTGTCCCGGTGATGGACGAGGCTGATGATCTCCGCAATCTCCTCCAGGGAGTTCCCCACTTTCGATCCGTCCCCGGCCATCGTCTCCAAACAGATGTACAGCTTCTCCTCGCCGGTGAGGATGCTGTTGAGCGCCTCGGCGATCCGCCGGATGGCGTACGCCTCGCCCTCCCCCACGTGGCTGCCCGGGTGCATGACGATGTAGCGGAAGCCCAGGTATTCCACCCGTTCAATCTCTTCTTTGAGCACCGAGACGCCGTATTCCCAGGTGTCCTCCTTCGGGCTCGCCAGGTTGACCAGGTAGGAGAGGTGCACCACCGGATCGACAATCCCGTGTTCGGCCATCAGGGCGAGTCCCTCGTCGCGGTGGAACTCGGTGATGGGCCGTGCTTTTCCACCCCGGTTGCTGCGGGTGTAAATCATGTAGGTGTTGGCGTCGTACGAGATGGTCTCTTCGACGGCGGCCAACAGGCCGGTCTTCGCGACCGAGACGTTGGCGCCCAGCAGAATGCGGTCCTCTTTCGTTTCCGGCACGTCGCAGGCCTCCTCGCGATGGTTCGGACACAGCATACCAATTTTCGAGGAGGAAGGAAACGACGCCGGCGCCGCCCCGGCCTTGCAGGCGTTTCATTTCTCTCTATCCTTTTACCAATCCACCGATTATACTGAAAGTGAACAAACGGTTGGTACGTGGAGGGCGGTGCAAGCGTGCGTCGGCGCATGGGAAGATGGGCGAATGTGGTGGTCGCGGCGGCTGCGACGGGATCCCTGGTGTATCTGGCGGCGTTCGGAGCGGGCCCTCTCCCGCCGCTGGGCGCGGCGTTCAACCCGGGGACAGGGGTGTGGGCGTCGGCTCGCGACGCCATGCTGCCCGGTGACACCGCGCTTCGGCTGCCGGGTCTCGTGCAGCCGGTCCAGGTGCGGTTTGACGAGGCGGGCACCGCGTATATCGACGCCCGAACCGACCACGACCTGTTCCTGGCGATGGGGTATCTGCACGCGAAAAACCGCCTGTTTCAGATGGATCTGATGCGCCGCCAGGGGGAGGGGAGGCTGTCGGAGATCGTCGGGGCCAAGGCGCTGCCCTCCGACGAGCTCGAGCTGCAGCTGGGTCTTGTGCGGACCGCCGAGCGGGAGTGGAACCAGATGAAGCCGGACGATCCCGCCCGCATGGCGCTGTTGGCCTACACGGACGGCGTGAACGCCTGCATCCGGGAGGAGCGGGCGCGGGGGACGCTGCCGATGATGTTCAAACTTCTCGGGTACGAACCCGCGCCGTGGACGCCGGTGGACACGCTGGTCATCCAGGGGGACATGACGCAGACGCTCGATTTCACCACGACGCCGCTCGACTACGCCCTGCTGGTGCAGTCGCTCGGCTACGACCGGACGATGGCGTGGTTCCCGGTGCTGCCGCCCAACGCACAGCATCCGTACGATCCCGGCCCCTACCGCAAGGATCCGCCCGCCCCGATGGAGCCGTCCCTGACGGCGACCCCCGCGTCGCTCTCCAAGGAGGCCTTCGCCCCTTCGCCGTCCGCCGGGGCGGGGCCGCGGGCGACACCGGGCATGGAGGACTCCGCGGCCGCTGCGGCGGACGCCACCTCGCGCGGGGCGGCGGCGATGACCACCGCCATTCTGGATGTCCTCGGCCGGTTGAAGGACCTGCCGGCGGGGGCGATCCACCACGGATCGAACAGCAACAACTGGGCCGTGGACGGCACCCGGACCGCGTCCGGCAAGCCGATGCTGGCGGGCGATCCGCACCTGAATCAGACCCTGCCCGCGATTTGGTACCAGGTGGCCGCGAGATCGCCCTCGTATGACTTCAGCGGTGTCAGCATTCCGGGGACGCCGGTGGTGTTGATCGGGAAGAACCAGCACATCGCATGGAGCCTGACGAACGTGCAGAACCAGGCGACGTTCTTCTACGAAGAGAAGACGGATTCGGCGCATCCCCACCAGTACTACTGGAAGGGCGCCTGGCGAGACATGCAAAAGATCGAGTACGACATCCCCGTCAAAGGGCGCGCACCCGAACACCTGACGGTGTGGATGACGGTTCACGGGCCCGTGATGACGACCAAGGGTCAGACGCTGTCGGTGGACTGGATTGGGGCGCTGCCCTCGCCGGACATGCAGGTGCTCCTGGGAGTGCTGAGGGCGCAGAATTGGACGCAATTTCGCGATGCGCTGCAAAACTGGCACGCGCCTTCCCAGAACTTCGTCTACGCGGACGACGCGGGGAACATCGGTCTCATCTCCGCCGGGTATTATCCCATCATCCCCAACGGCGACCCGTGGTTGCCTCTGCCGGGGACCGGAGAGTCGGACATCGTCGGGACGATTCCGTTTGACGACATCCCGCAGGTGTTCAATCCCCCCACGCACATCGTGTTCTCCGCAAATCAGCGCGAGGTGGGACCGGACTATCCCTACTACATCGGGACGACGTTGGACTTCTTCGACGCCGGATACCGCGCCTCCCAGATCCACGACGCGCTGGAGAAGGGTCGCATGCTGACGATGCGGGATTTTGAGGCGCTGCAGAACGACACCCATGACCTGTTGGCGCAGCGGGTGGTGCCCAAACTGCTGCAGGCCTTGGACGGGCAGGCGTTGTCCGCACAGGAGCGGGCCGCCCGGAACCTGCTGTCCACATGGGACGGGGATATGGCGGTCAACTCGGCGGCGGCCAGCGTGTGGTGGACGTTCTGGAACCGCTATTTGACGGACACGTTCCAACCCTGGTGGGACGCCCTCCACGTGCCGGTGGAACAGGATCCGGATCTGCGGGTGGGCCCGGGATTGACCTCGCTCAACCAGGACCTGGAGGCCTGGACCCTCTTCGATCCGAACAACCCCGCCTTCACGGCGCCGGGGCGCGCGCCGAGGACCGCGAAGGACGTGATGCGCCAGGCGTTCAGCGAGGCGGTGGCGGATCTGTCCAAGCAATTGGGCGGCCAACCCGCGGATTGGACGTGGGGCAGACTCCACGCGCGGCAGTTCCCCTCGTTGGCGCAGATTCCCGCATTGGGGTACGGCCCCCGGCCGAGCGGCGGCGACCGCTGGACGGTCGACGCGGCGAGCGGCGGGCTGGTGTCGAAGGCGGGGCCGAGCTGGCGCTTCATCGTCGACTGGGGCGCGGGGGCCGAGGGCGTCTATCCGGGCGGACAGAGCGAGAATCCGGCTTCCCCCTGGTACGACGACGGGATCCCGCTGTGGTGGGACGGGCGCTACCGTCCCGTGTGGCGGGTGGAGGATGCGGCGCCGAGCGGTCAAGCGGGATCGCATCCTGTGGTGCGGGCGACGTGGACGCTGACACCGTGAGATCCGGGGGGTGTGCGTGGTGGAGTTGGGGCGGTCCTTGCCCGTGTATGAGATTCGTTCCGGAAGGCGTCTGCGGCCGTCGAGCGGTTGGGTGACGGTCCTGTCGGGGGCATCGGGCGTGGCGGCGGTGTGGTTGGCGGATCACTTTGGACTGTGGTACGCCGGCGTTGTCGCCGGCGCGGTGTTGGGGTTGGGGCTGCGGGGAGCGTCGCGGGTGGCGGGGGCGGCGGTGCTGGCCGGGTTTTTCGGTTGGCTGCTGCCGCTCGGCCTGCGGGCGGTGGCGGGTCAGCCGGTGGGACGGCTCGCCGAGCGCGTCGCGGGGATCCTCGGGATGGGCGGCGGTGCGGTGTCCGGGGCGGCGACGCTGTTCTTCACGGGAATCCTCGGTGCGCTCCTGTGCCTTTGCGGGGCGTGGCTGGGTGCGGCCATTCGGCGGATCTGGGGCTAGGTGCGGTTGACGCCGGCGCGCCCCGTGCCGTACACTGAATCTGAGCGAGCGCTCAGTCGGAAACGAGGTGCCGAGGTGGCCATCACGATTGAGAGCAACGTCAAGGACCCGGATCGGATCCGGGAGCGGCGGGCGCAGATTGTGCAGGCGGCCGTGAAGCTGTTCACCGAAAAAGGGTTTCACAAGACGACGACGCGCGAGATCGCGCGGGAGAGCGGGCTCTCCAACGGCGCGGTCTACGAGTACGTGAAGAGCAAGGAGGACATCCTCTTTCTCGTCTGCCAGCACATCCATCGAGCGATGCGAGAACAGCTGGAGGCGAGCCTGTCCCCGGCCGAATCCGGCGCGGGCCGGTTGCGGCAGGCCATCCGGGCGTTCTACGGGGTCATCGAGCGGATGCAGACGGACATCCTCCTGATCTATCAGGAGAGCAAGTCCCTCCCCTCCCCGTATCTGCGCGAGGTGCTGCGGGAAGAGCAGGCGATCACGGACGTGTTCGCCGACCTGCTGCGGGCCGGAGTGGCCGACGGGTCCATCGGCGCGGACGAACGCGAGATCCCGCTGCTCGCCCACGACATCGTGGTGATGGGACAGATGTGGGCGTTCCGCCGCTGGGGACTCCACGACGTTTCGTTCACCGAGTTCGTCGAACAACAGGTCGACATTCTTCTTGAGGCGTGCAAAGCCCGATTCAACGCATGATTGCAGAGGGAGTGTGGCCACCATGTCCACCAATTTGACCGAACGGCCGGTTCAGACCCGGGATGAAAGCGCTTCACAAACGGACGCCAGGGCGCCGGGGCGGACGGACGCCAATCCGTGGGCAGATACGCAGGAGAAGGAGCCGCACCGCCCGCGGCGGCCCGTCCGGTTCGTGACCGCGTCGAGCCTGTTCGACGGCCATGACGCCGCCATCAACATCATGCGGCGGATCCTTCAGTCCACCGGCGCCGAGGTGATCCACCTCGGGCACAACCGCAGCGTCGACGAGATTGTCAGCGCGGCCATCCAGGAGGACGCGCACGGTGTGGCGGTGAGCTCGTATCAGGGCGGGCACATGGAATTCTTCAAATATATGGTCGATCTCCTGCGCGAGCGCGGCGTGGGCCACATCCGCGTCTTCGGGGGCGGCGGCGGCGTGATCATCCCGGAGGAGATCCGGGAGCTCGAGGCCTACGGCGTCGACAAGATCTTCTCGCCGGACGACGGTCGCCGAATGGGCCTGCAGGGGATGATCAATCACATGGTCCGGGTCTGCGAACAAACGGAGAACCCGCTGCCGGTGGAGGAGGCGCTCTCCGCGCTCCAGCACGCGGATCCCCGCGCCATCGCCCGTCTCGTGACTTTCGTGGAACAGCCGGGAGAGGATGAGGGCCTGCATGCGCGCGTGATCGATGAGATCCGGAGGCGGGCGGCCGACCGGACGGCGGTGCGGCCCGTGCCCGTCGTCGGGATCACCGGGACCGGCGGGGCCGGGAAGTCTTCGCTCACCGACGAGATGGTCCGGCGGTTCCTCGAGGATTTCCCGGAAAAGCGGATCGCCATCTTTTCCATTGATCCATCCCGCCAGAAGACGGGTGGAGCGCTGCTCGGCGACCGCATCCGGATGAACGCCATCCACAATCCGCGCGTGTACATGCGCAGCCTCGCGACGCGGCGCTCGCGCAGTGAACTGTCGGGCGCCATCCGCGAGGCCATCGACATCGCCAAGGCGGCCGGGTTCGACCTGGTGGTGGTGGAGACCAGCGGGATCGGCCAGGGGGACGCGGACATCGTGTCCGTGGCCGACGTGTCGCTGTACGTGATGACGGCGGAGTTCGGCGCGCCCTCGCAGCTCGAGAAAATTGACATGCTCGATTACGCGGATCTGGTGGCCATCAACAAGTTCGATCGCCGCGGTTCCGAGGACGCCCTGCGCCATGTGCGCAAGCAGGTGCAGCGCAACCGCGGTTGGTTTGACCGGCCGTTGGAAGAGATGCCGGTGTACGGGACCATCGCGAGCCAGTTCGGTGACCCGGGGACGGACGTTTTGTACAAAGCGCTCATCCGCGTGATCAATGAACGCTGCAAAACGGCCTGGGAGAGCACCTATCCGGTGGCGGATGCGTCCGAGCGAAAGCGGGCCATCATCCCGGGCGAGCGGTCGCAGTATCTTCTCGACGTGGTGCGCACCGTGCGCGCGTACCGAAATCGGGTCGAGGAGGAGGCGGAAAAGGCGCGGCGGGCATACCAGCTGCAGGGCGCCTTGGAAGCGGTGCGGACGGAGGGCGCGGCGGATGCCCAAAGCGGGGTCGCTGCGGCGGGATCGGGCGGTGACGCGGACCGGGATGCGGCGCGCCGGGCGCTCGAGGCCTTGCGCGAGAAGGCGTGGGCCGAGCTCGACCCAGAGACGAGGCGCCTTCTCGAGTCGTGGCCGGAGAAGGTGCGCCGGTACCAGGCCGATGAATTCGTGACGAAGGTCCGCGATAAGGAGATCCGCCAGCCGCTGTACACCACGTCGTTGTCGGGCACGCGCATTCCGCGCGTGGTGCTGCCGAAGTTCCAGGACTGGGGCGAGATTGTGCGCTGGTCGATGAAGGAGAACGTGCCGGGCGAGTTCCCGTTCACCGCCGGCGTATTCCCCTTGAAGCGCACGGAGGAGGAGCCGCGCCGCCAGTTCGCGGGGGAGGGGACGCCGGAGCGCACCAATCGGAGGTTCCACTTCCTTTCCCAGAACGATCCCGCCAAGCGCTTGTCCACCGCGTTTGACAGCGTCACCCTGTACGGGGAGGACCCGGACGAACGGCCGGACATCTATGGCAAGGTCGGCGAGAGCGGGGTGTCGGTGTGCACGCTCGACGACATGAAGAAGCTGTACGCCGGATTCGATCTCTGCGCGCCCAACACCAGCGTCTCGATGACCATCAACGGGCCCGCGCCCATCATCCTGGCGATGTATCTGAACACCGCGATCGATCAGCAGGTCGAGAAGTTTGAACGGGAGACGGGCCGCAAACCGACACAGGAGGAGTACCGCGCCATCCGGGAGCGAACGCTGCAGACGGTGCGCGGCACGGTTCAGGCGGACATCCTCAAGGAGGACCAGGGCCAGAACACGTGCATCTTCTCGACGGAGTTTGCCCTGCGGATGATGGGGGACATCCAGCAGTACTTCATCGATCACAAGGTGCGCAACTACTACTCGGTGAGCATCAGCGGATACCACATTGCGGAGGCGGGGGCGAATCCCATCACGCAGCTGGCGTTCACCCTGGCCAACGCCTTCACCTATGTGGAGTACTATCTCAGCCGCGGGATGAAGATCGACGAGTTCGCGCCGAACCTGTCGTTTTTCTTCAGCAACGGCATGGACCCAGAGTACAGTGTGATTGGCCGCGTCGCCCGCCGGATCTGGGCGGTGGCGATGAAGCACCTGTACGGCGGCAACGAGCGCAGCCAGAAGTTGAAGTACCACATCCAGACGTCGGGCCGTTCACTGCACGCGCAGGAGATTGACTTCAACGACATCCGGACGACGCTGCAGGCGCTCATCGCCATCTACGACAACTGCAACTCTCTGCACACGAATGCGTACGATGAGGCCATCACGACGCCGACCGAGGAGTCCGTCCGCCGGGCGATGGCGATTCAGATGATCATCAACCGCGAATTCGGCCTCGCGAAAAACGAGAACCCGCTGCAGGGGTCGTTCATCATCGAGGAGCTGACCGACCTGGTGGAGGAGGCGGTCCTGGAGGAGTTCCTGCGCCTGAACGACCGGGGCGGCGTCCTCGGGGCGATGGAGACGCAGTATCAGCGCAGCAAGATCCAGGAGGAGTCGCTGTACTACGAGCATCTGAAGCACTCGGGGAAACTCCCCATCATCGGCGTGAACACCTTCATCAATCCCAAGACGCTCGATCCGAACTACGTCCCGCCGAAGATTGAGCTGGCCCGGGCCTCGAAGGAGGAGAAGGACCTTCAGCTGCGGAACCTGCGCGCGTTCCAGGCGGCGCACGCCGCCGAGGCGCCGGCGGCACTCGCCCGTCTCAAGCAGGTGGCGCGAAGCGGCGGCAACATCTTCGCCGAATTGATGGAAACGGTGCGCGTGGCGAGCCTCGGGCAGATCACCCACGCGCTGTACGAGGTCGGGGGGCAGTACCGGCGGAACATGTAGCCCAGGACGGGGGCGCCGATGCCCCGTGCGGGATCGCGAATCTCTCCGTGGAAGGTCCGCCAATCCTCATGGCGATGGGGGCGCGGGCGCGATGGCTCGAAATCAAGAGCCGCCGCGACCGCGCCCCTTTCCGTGTTGGGCTGTGGCAACTCGGGTACACTACGCGCGGATGGCAATCCGGGATGGGTTGTCCAGTGTCCCCATGGCGAGGGGGTGATGAGGCGATGCGGTACCTGGATCGGATGCGGACGGGCGTGGCGCTCGGGGCCCTGTTGCTGTGCCTGACCAGCACCACGCTGACCCTGTCGCCGGGCGCGCGGGTATCGGCGGCCGAACCCGTTCCGACGCTTGGAAGCGTGTGCCACCTGTCCCTGGAGGCGGAGGGTTCGGTCCAGCTGTTTCGAAACCTGGGGGACCGGTGGCCGGTGGCGGTGCGGCGCTGGAGCGACGGCGACGCCTTTCAGGCCTTGATGCGGGCCATGGGGGATGCCCCGCAGGTTCAGGTGCGCACGGGGAGCCGGGAGATCGCCGGCGTGCTGGTGTTGTACGGCCGCACCGGGCGGGCGGACCGCGTGCTGGAATTGACCCGGGACGGACTTTTGTTCGATCCCGCCGGCAAACAATACTTTCGCGCAGGGGATGAGGTCCTGCGGTTCGCCGAGCCGGTGATGGCCGATCGTTCCGCCACGGCCGCGCCGGTATTGCCGCCGCCCGCGATGTGACCGCAACGCGCAAGGAGGGGATGGAATGCGCCCAGCACGCGCACGGCTGTCGTCGCCAGCGCGGTGGCTGCTCGCCATCAGCTGCACGTTCGCGCTGTCTGTGGCTCTGTCAAACACCTTCGTCAACGTGTATCTGTGGAAGGTCGATCATCGCTACGGTGCCATTGGCTGGTATAACCTCGCCATCTACAGCCTGATGCCCGCGGCGTTCGTGGCCGCCGGGGCCGCGGCCAAGCGGTACGGCGGCGTGTTCACGCTGCGGGCGGGCGTCATCATGCACGTGCTGTTCTACCTGCTGACGCTCGCCGGGGGCGAGCGGATCGCGCGATTGCCGTTGTTGCTCGGTGCCGTGATGGGCACGGCGGCCGGCTTCTACTGGTTTTCCTTCAACTGGCTCAGCGTTCGCCTGACCAAGACGGGTGCCCGGGAACGGTTCTACGGCCTCAACGGCGTAATGGGGGCCCTGGCCGGAATCGTCGCGCCGCCCGTGGCCGGGTATCTCATCACCATCGAGGACCGGCTGGGCGGGCTGACCGGGTATCATGTGATCTTCGCACTCTCGCTCGGGTTGTTCGTCGTGGCGACGGTGTTCAGCGGGTTTCTGCGGGCCAGGTTCGATCCGGGCCGGCTGCGCCTCCGAACTGCCTGGAACCGGGCGATGCGCACCCCCTTTTGGCGGCTCATCCTGTTCGGTTGTCTGGTGTACGGCCTGCGCGAAGGGGTGTTCCTGTTTCTCATCGGGCTTCTGATGTACGTGGCGACCGGAAGCGAGATGCGCCTGGGCGAGTTTCTGCTGTTGCAAGGGGCGCTCTCGGCGGTGTCGTTTTTTCTCGTCAGCCGCTGGGTCAACGAGAACAACCGCCTGGGGGTGTGCCTGGTGGGAAGCCTGTGCATGGCGGCGGCCGCTCTTCTGTTTCTTCGCCCGGTCACCGCGGGCCTCATCGTCGTATACGGTGCGGCCATCGCCGTCTGCCTGCCGATGTTCCTGGTTCCGCTGCAGGGCACCATCTTCGACGGCGTGAGCCGCGTGGCGGGGGAGGACGGCACGCAGGCGGAGCACGTCATTCTCCGCGAGGTGTTCGAGAACATCGGGCGCGTCGCGGGGATTGCGGCGTTCATCGCCCTGTCGGCCACGAACCCGTCCGCCCGGGGGATTGGCGTGTTCGCCTGTGTCCTGGGATTTGTCCAAATCGGGACGTGGGTTCTGCTGCGAAAGAGCGCTCGTCAAGGCGCACCGCGCGAAGACCGGGGGGGTGTGGGGCGGGCGGAGCGCGCAGGCGGCCTGGGCGGTTGGCGGATCCGGTCCCGCGGCTGACGCGCGTGCATCCTCGCCGTCTTATACCCGCCCGTCGTCTTGCGGCGCGCGCCGCGGCACGTCCCCTGGATGCCGCGCGGACCCTCGCGCCCGCACGGGGGACATCAAACGACCCGCGGCAGGCGGGTCCGGCGGTCGAAGCCCGGCGTCACACACTGGAGCGCCCATATGGGGGACATCAAACGACCCGCGGCAGGCGGCCGCGGGTCGTTGTTGCCGAATCAGGGGAGAGCCCCGACGTGGACTTATTTGCGGAAGAAGTTGCGGTTCTTCTCGATGAACGACTTCTCCTCTTCGGGCACGAAGTCCTCTTGGTAGATGGCCGACACCGGGCACACCGGCTCGCAGGCGCCGCAGTCGATGCAGGTGTCCGGATCAATGTAGTACTGATCTTCCCCTTCGTGAATCGCGTCCACCGGGCAGGTTTCCACACAATCAGCGGCCTTTTCGCCGATGCAAGGCGAGGTGATGACGAATGCCACGCGGGTCTCCTCCTCACACAGGATGAAGTAACAAACTAGTTTCATGATATACCAGTCCCCTTGAATTTTTCAACCGGCTGGACCGTGCGGACCGTCATTGACTTGCCAAGGCACCCTGGTAAGATGAGGAGGGATGTGAAGGCGCGATCCCGCGCGCGTCGCGGCAAAGACTTCGCCGCGGCCGTTCGGGGCGTGCTCGATCCGCGGTAGAAGACAGAGGGAGTGGAGAACATGAGCAAACATGTGGTGGTGCTCGGCGCGGGCTACGCGGGGTTGCAGGCCGCGCTGGAGGCGAGGCGGATGCTCACCGCGGAGGCGGCGCGTATCACCGTGGTGAACCGGGTGCCGTATCACCAGCTGATCACCGAGCTGCACCTGCCGGCGGCGGGCGCGGTGGAGGACCGCCATGTCCAGCTTCCGCTCGACCGGTTGCTCGGTAAAAAGAACATCGATCTCTGGATTGGAGAGGTGACCGCCATCCGGCCGGATGACCACGCGGTGGATCTGTCCGGCGGGACCACGCTTTCGTACGATTACCTGGTGGTGGCCCTCGGCAGCGAGACGGAGTACTTCGGCATTCCGGGGCTGCGGGAGAACAGCTTCACCCTCAAGTCGGTGGACGACGCCAACCGCATCCGGGCGCACGTGGAACGGTGCCTGGAGTCGTACCGGCAGACGAAGGACCGCGCGGACGCGACGTTTGTCGTCGGCGGGGGCGGCCTGACCGGCATCGAACTGGTGGGAGAACTGGCCGACGCCATGCCGGGATGGTGCGCGCGCCTGGGGATAGACCGTGGCGATGTGAGACTGTTCTGTGTGGAGGCGATGCCCACCATTCTGCCCGGATTTCCGGAGGATTTGGTCGCCCGGGCCCGGCAGAGCCTCGAGGAACGCGGGGTGACCTTCCTCACCGGTCAGCCGGTCGTGCAGATGGACGACGGCATCGTTCACTTGAAGAATGGAGACCAGATTGAAACCCGCACGATGATCTGGACGGGCGGTGTGCGGGGGCACAGCCTGGTGGCGAACTCCGGCCTGGCCGTCGAGCGGCGGGGACGTGCGCTCATCAACGAGTATCTGCAGTCCACCAGCCACAAGGACGTGTTCGTCATCGGCGACAGCGCGGTGTGGATGGGGCCGGACGGACGCCCCTTCCCGCCGACGGCGCAATTGGCCGGCCAGATGGGGGCACATGTCGGACAGCAGCTGTACGCCTGCATCAAGGGAGGCTCTCTGGAACCCTTTGAGCCGCACCTCGCGGGAACCCTGGCGTCCTTGGGCCGCAGGGACGCCATCGGAATGGTGGGCGAGAAGAAGCGCCGGGTGCGGGGCCGGATCGCCGCCTGGTTGAAGACCGGCAGCAAGCTGCGCTGGCTGGCGGACATCGGGGGGCTGTTCGTGCGGGCTTGACCCGGCGCCCTTTCGGGCTCAGGTGCATACGATGCGGTGTGGGCCGGCCGCGGGGCGGCGGGCCGGGCAAGCAGAGCGGCGGACCGGGCACGCGGGGCGGCGGGCCCGGCAAGCAGGGGATGGGTTGCCCCACCCGCCCGAGAGGGTGTTCATATATCCGCGAACGGGAGGAGGCGGCCGCGCGTTCTCGGGCGGCGGCCGCCTCCTTTCCGGCGGTTGCTCCTCCACCGCGCTTTCCGCTAAAATGTCTGTAAACTCATGTTTTTCGTACCGGACGGTTCCGGGCTGGAATACCGCCCGAATGAGCCCCATATGGATGCAAAAAAAGCGAAGGAAGGGATCTCATTGTTCCAGTGTCCGGTCTGCGGAGAGTTGCTGGAGGCGCTCACCAATGTCCACTGCATGACCCGCCACCAGATCACGAAGCAGGAATTGATTGCGCGTCACGGATCGCCCAAGTATGTTGCGCCCAAGATTGACCGCGAGGTGCAACGGTGGATCCGTGACGCGCAGATCATTTCACGGACCGATTTCGATATGGCCCAGGCGGCGGCGCGAAACCAGTTGGGCCGAAAAGCCGGATTTTACTGATCCGAAGGGCGGTTCCGTTGATAAGTCCCCTCCGATTCGCCCATACTGGATGACGAAGTGCCAAGGGCCCCGCCCCCGGTGGATGCGGCGATCCCGGTCACAGCGGGCGTCAGGCGCGTTTCCCGAATCCGTCCGCGCCTCCGAAGGTCACGGCCGCCGGGGCGCTGGGCCCTGGAAAGCGAGGGGTGTCCGAAATGGCCACATTTCACACGGTCCATCAAGGACGATTCCATGTTCACACCCTGCCGACGGATCAATTTCGGACACGCCATCTGGTCGCGAAATTGGTCACGCCCATCTCCAGACCCTCGGTGACACCCACCGCGCTTCTGCCGTATCTGTGGTTGGAGGGGACGCGGTCGTACCCGTCGGCCCTCGCTATCACGCGGCGGACGGACGACCTGTTCGGCGCGGTGCTGCGCAGCGGCATCGGGAAACGGGCCGACCGGCACATCGCCGAGGTGTATCTGAGCGTGCCCGAGGAGGGGCGTCTCGAGGGCGCCGCCGGGGTCTTCGAGGAGGGCCTGCGGCTGATGCTCGAGGCGGTGACCGATCCCCTGGTGGAGGGGGACGGGTTTGCGAAGGGACATGTCGAGCGGGAACGCGGCCTGCACCGTAGGCGCATTGAGAGCGTCTTTGACGACAAGATCGCCTGGGCGATGGAGCGCGCGCTGGCGGAAGCGCTGGCCGGGCTTCCCGAGGGCCTGCCGCGGCTGGGATACGCGGAGGACTTGGACGCAGTGACGCCGGACGGGCTGTACGCGGCGCATCGCCGGTTTTTGCAGGAAGCGGAGGTCCACCTGTACGCCATCGGGGCCTTCGGCGATCCGTCCGCTCTGGCAGAGCGGCTGCTCACCGCCTGGTCGTCCGCCATCCGCCAGGCCGGCGTCGACGGGGCGGACCGATCTGCGTCCGGACCCGTTGAACCGGTGCCCGTTCGGGGCGGTGAACCCAAGCGGGTGGTGGACGCCCAACCGGTGCAGCAGGGCAAGTTGAATCTGGTGTATCGCACGGGGATCCCGTACCGTGCGGACGAGTACCCCGCTCTGCTGGTGGCCAACGGGATCCTCGGAGGATTTCCGCATTCCAAGCTGTTTCAGAACGTGCGCGAGAAGGCCAGCCTCGCGTATTACGCGTCGAGCCGCGTGGACGCCTTGTCCGGGTTGGTCCTGATCCAGACCGGGATCGATCCGGTTCACCGAGACCGGGCCGAGGCCATCATCGTTGAACAGGTGCGCGCCTTGCAACAAGGCGAGGTGACGGATGACGAACTGTCGTTCACCAAGAGGGGCCTGGTCAACCAGTATCGGCAGTCGCTCGACGTGCCGGCGGCGGTGGCGGACATCCATTTCGGTGGCGTGCTGGCCGGCCGGGTGCGGGCGATGGACGAGCTGATGGACGCCATTCTGGCGGTGGAGCGCCAGGATGTGGTGGCGGCGGCGAACCGGCTGCAGCTGGACACCGTGTACTTTCTGCGCGGGGAAGAGGGGAACGCGAATGCGTGAACACAAGGACCCCCGCCTCGGGCACGTGCTGTACCAGGAGACGCTCGACAACGGCCTGAACGTGTACCTGTTGCCCAAACCGGGATTTCAGCAGACCTTCGCGACCTTCACCACGCACTACGGGTCGGTGGACAGCACGTTTCGCACGGGAGGGGACGAGGATTTCATCACCGTGCCCGACGGCATCGCGCACTTTCTCGAGCACAAGATGTTCGAATCGGAGCACGGGGATGTGTTCCGAGATTTCGCCCGGCACGGGGCTTCGGCCAACGCGTACACCACGTTCGACATCACGTCGTATCTGTTTTCGAGCACCCAGGACGTGTACGAGAACCTGGAGATCCTCCTGGATTTCGTCCAGGACCCGTACTTCACCGATGAAAACGTCGCCAAGGAGAAGGGCATCATCGCCCAGGAGATCCGGATGTACGACGACAACCCGGACACCCGGGTGTTCTACGGGCTGCTGAAGGCTCTGTATCACGTGCATCCGGTGCGGATGGACATCGCGGGGACGGTGGAGAGCATCCAGCGGATCGACAAGGAGACGCTGTACCGGTGCTACCGGACGTTCTACCATCCGTCGAACATGGTGCTGTTCGCCGTCGGCGGGTTCGATCCCGAATCCGCCATGGACGTCATCCGCACCAACCAGGCGCGCAAATCGTTTTCGGAGATGCCGCGGATTGAACGGGATCGGCCGAAGGAGCCGCCCTCCGTCAACCACCCGCGCGCGGAGGCCCGCCTGGCGGTGCACCAGCCGCGATGCCTCATCGGGTGGAAGGACCCGGATCCGATGCCGGCGGGGCCGCAGATTCTCGAGCGCGAACTCGTGACCGGGGTTGTCCTCGATGTGCTGTTCGGCCGCAGCAGCGATCTGTTCGACGAACTGATTGGCGAGGGGCTGATTGACCAACAGTTTTCGTGGGAGTACGAGCGCACACCGGAATACGGGTACTCCGTCGTCGGCGGGAACACGCCCGACCCGGATGCGTTGGCGGAGCGGATTGAACGCCATCTGGAGCGGGCGCGAAACGAGGGGCTGGACGCGGAGGCGTTCGAGCGCTGCCGCCGCAAGTCCATCGGCCGCTTCATGGCGGCCCTCGATTCGCCGAGTTACATCGCCCGCCACTTCGCGAGCTATCTGTTCCGGGGGGCGGATCTGTTTCAGACCGTGGAGATTCTGGAGCGCCTGACGCTCGCGGACGCGGATCGCCGCCTGCGTGAGCACCTGTTGCCAGAGCGGCGGGCCGTTTCTGTGGTCCTGCCCAAACAGGCGTGAGCGGAAATCCGACTCGCGGCTGACCCCGGGACGGACGAGGGCAGGGAATCGGGCGAACGGTGCCTGTCATCCACCGTGGGGGAGGGGGGCCGGTCGCGTATGCTGTATCACGCCGACATACCGTATCGCGACACCCTCCCGTGGGTCGCGCCCGCCCTTCGGGGCGGGTTGTTTTATGTCACGCTCGCCTTCGGAGTAAAGGCCTCCCGGAGCCGGGGTTCACGGGTGTCCGTCCCGGCTCCAGCGCCCGGGTTGCGCCATGGTGTACCAGACCTCCCCCTCGGCCACCGACAGCCGCGGACCGTCCGGCGTTGGCGTCCAGCGCGCCGCGGTCACGGGGGCGTCGGGCAGATTGCCGGTCAGATCCCGCCAGGTGCCGCCGGCATCGGTGGTCAGAAAGACGTGTCCCGGCTGGCCGGGAGTGGCCGATCCGTACCCGGCGAAGGCCACCACGGCCATCCGCGCGCCATCGGCCCCGGGGGCCGGGGCGATGGCGCTGACGGTGCGCGCGGGCAATCCGTCGTCCACTCGGCGCCACACGCCGCCGGGTTGGCCGATGGCCACCGCGCCCGCCAGTGTCCCTGTCCACAGGACCTCCCCCGCCTGGGCGACGGCGGTGATGCCGTCGACGCCAAACCCGTCCTCCCCGGGCTGCCACGCCTCGGTGACATCGGGAGAGATCGGTTCCCACCGACCGGTGGCCGGGTTCCACCGCGCGACGTGATGGACGGCCCGGTAGCGCACGCCGTCCGAGGTCCAGGTGAGGACCGGCGGACCGTTTGGGAGCGGGTCGTCCGCATCCCCCTCGGCCGATCCCGGGGACGCCTGGTCCGCACGGCTCCGCCCGGACGCCATCACGGCGCCCACTCCATCCGCGCCGGCCGGCGCCCGAACCGTGCCGCTCGGTGGCGATGCCCCGCGCGGCACCGCGTGCGCGGACAGCGCCCATCCGGCCGCGCACAGGGCCGCCGCCGCCACCGCGACGGACAAACCTCGTCTGTACACCCACCCTTCGATGGACACGGCCATCCCCCCCTTGGCGTCTCTGGTGTCCAGCTTACACCTGCGGGTCTGAAAAATTTGTCAAATCCCGTTGTCGAATCTTGGCACGTTTCGACAGGACCCGCCCTGCATAACCGGCGGAGCGGACAGGCATGGTAAGCCTGAATTGAGTTGGCCGTCATTCCAGAGGAGCGTGATAACATGGCGCATCGTCGGATCAGGAGTTGGACGGGCAGGGCGGCTCTCGCCATCGGATGCCTGCTCGCGGCAGGCGTCGGCGGGTGCGACCACCTCGCCGTGCCCCCGGCCGCCAATCAGACCGCCACCGGTGCCGGTGCGATGGCGGTCCACGGGCTGCCGCGCGATCTCGCCGGACCTCCCGTGACGCTCAACCTGCCCCGCCGCAGTCAGCCTTCGCCGACCATCCTCGTGCTGCGCCGCGGCGGCGACATTCAGGTGTATTCCCGGGACGCGCGCTGGCAGGGCCGCCGTGTCACCGTGTACTACGTGCCTCCCGGCAATGTGGAGGTGCGCCGTGGCGAGTACTACCTGCAGAGCTCCGCGGGGTTGCAGGCCATCGGATCGTCGGCCATCGGCGCCGATGGTTCGTGGCGCGTGATGTGGCACATCGGCGGCCACGCCCTCCCCACCCCGCGGACCTATCTGTTGGCACAGACGGACACCGGCCAGATTGGGTTGGCCAGTTTCGCCACCTGAGTCCGGCGCCGGATCGGATGCGGCCCGCACGCGGGGAATCGCATACGATCCACGCCAGGAGTCTTCTCAAGGGCGATTCCGGCGTCCGATGTGGAGGCATGTCCTTCCGGCGCCCTGAACTCGTACGCGTCCAGGACTCGCGCATCCCCTCCGGCAGACCGCATCCCGCGGCCCGGCCCTCTCTGTGGGGCCGGGCCGTTCGCATCCCGGTGTGGTATCCTGTACGAGGACACTCAACCAGGAGGATGGAACGTTGCAGACGACAGCCATTACCCCGTTGGGAGACAGCGCCGCCGTGGTTCGCCTGGGCGAGACCATCGACCCCGAGACACACCGGCGGGTTCGTCGATTGGAGCGGGCCATCGAGCGGGCGGCACCGCGCTGGTTCGTGGAATTGGTCCCCGCGTTCACGACCGTGACGGTCTTTTACGATCCGATGCGAGCGGATTTCGCACAGGTGGAGGGGTGGTTGGCGCGGCAGGTCGAAGCGCTCGGCGACGAACCGCTGCCCCCGCCGCGCGAGGTTCGCATCCCGGTGTGTTACGGGGGGGAGTTCGGACCGGACCTCGGAGAGGTCGCGGCACACAACGGGCTGACGGAGGATGAGGTGATTTTCATCCACAGCCAGGGGGCGTACGTCGTGTACATGATCGGGTTCGCGCCCGGCTTTCCGTATCTGGGTGGCATGTCCGAGCGGATCGCTGCGCCACGGCGCGCGACGCCGCGGGTGTCCATTCCGGCCGGGACCGTCGGCATCGCCGGGATGCAGACCGGGGTGTACCCCATCTCCACGCCGGGCGGTTGGCAGTTGATTGGACGGACGCCGATTCGCCTGTTCCGGCCCGAGCAGGATCCGCCGACTCTGCTGTCGGCCGGGGACATCGTCCGCTTTGAACCCATTTCGCGCGAGACGTTCGACGCCCTGTGGGAAGGAGGGGACGCGCGGTGATGCGGGTGCTTCGGCCGGGCCTGTTGACCACGGTGCAGGATCTGGGGCGCGTGGGGCATCAGCGCCACGGCGTCATCGTCAGCGGCGCGATGGACGAGGTGGCGCATCGCGTCGCCAACCTCCTCGTCGGCAACGAGGATCACGCCCCCACCCTGGAGATGACGCTGGTCGGCCCGTCCCTGGCCTTTGACGCGGACGCCGTCATCGCCATCTGCGGAGGGGATCTGTCGGCGACCGCCGCGGGGGTTCGGCTCCCGCTGTGGCGCCCGATCCGAGTGCGCGCGGGCACGGTGGTGGAATTTGGCGGTGCGCGGGCGGGTTGCCGGGCGTACCTGGCCGTGGCGGGAGGCTGGGATGTCCCATTGGTGCTGGGATCGGCGAGCACGTACCTGCGCGCCGGCATCGGCGGGCACGACGGCAGAGCGCTTGCGGCGGGCGATGTCCTGACCTGGCGGACGCCGGGCGCCCTGGCATCTCAGTGGCTGGCGGCGCCGGAGGGGGACGCGGTGGCCGTCGCCTCCTGGTCCGCCTCGCACCGGGTCCGACCGCGCTACCGGGGGGACATCGCCGTCCGTGTGATGGATGGGCCGCAGGCGGATTGGTTTCGCGAAGAGAGCCGTGCGGCGTTCTTCGAGGCGGCCTTCACCGTCGGCAGCCAGTCGGACCGCATGGGTTACCGGTTGCAGGGCCCAGCGCTCGCGCTGACCGCGCCACGCGAGCTGTTGTCGGAGGCGGTGACGATGGGGACGGTTCAGGTCCCCCCGGACGGAAATCCCATCCTCCTGATGGCGGATCGGCAGACCACCGGTGGCTATGCGAAGATTGGCCAGGTGATCCGGGCGGATCTGCCCCTGGTCGCCCAGCTCAAGCCGGGGGACACCCTCCGCTTTGTGCGGGTCTCGGTCGCCGAGGCGCAGCGGCTCTTGCGCAGACGGGAGCGGGACCTTCGCGAGCTGGCCGCGGCGGTGCGCGGGATGGGGGCCATCAACTGGCGTTCACCAGCCAGGGCAGGATGAGGAAGGACACCGCGGTGGTGATGGCGACGGTCATCGCCACCTGACTGCGTTCGCCCCCGAACTGTTCCACGAACACGGCTGCGTTGACCGGCGCCGGCATGGACGCCTCGACGAACAGCACGGACGCCAGCGTCCCGTGGATGCCGAGCACCCACAGGGCGCCCTTGGCGATCAGCGGGGCGGCGATGAGCCGGAGCAGGATGCCGACCCACAGCGGCGTGCTCCGCAGCCCCTGGCGCCAGTCGGTCCGCGCCAGCTGCAGCCCGAGCACCATCAGGGCGAGGGCGGGGTAGGCGTCGGCGAGCATGCCGAGCGCACTGTCGATGCCGCCGGGCCAGTGGACACCCCATGCGGCCAGCGCGGCGGCGGCGACGGCGGCGTAGATCACCGGGGTTTTGCGGACCTCCGCCAGGGCCGCTCCCGGGCCGCGCGTGCCCGCGGACGCGAGGTAGACGCCGAGGCTGAAGAGCAGAAACGACTGGCCGACCACGTACAGGGCGGCCTGCCGATAACCGGTCTGGCCGAACGCCAAGAGGCACACCGGCAGGCCGTAGTTGACCGCGTTGCTGAACAGGGTGGTCAACATAAGTCCCGCCCGCTGCGCCTTGGTGAACCGAAGGATCCGCCCGGTCAGCGCGGTGAGGATCCAGAGACCGGCGAGATCGACCAGGGTGAACGCGGCCACATCGAGGGCGTCCCGCCCGGTGTCTCCGCCGACCAGGGCGTGCAGGACGAGGGCGGGGGCGAGGATGTACATGGCCACGTCGGCGACGCTCTGGGTGTTCACCGGGCGCAGGCGTCCGAGGAGCCCTCCGGCGAACACGGCCAACAGGATGGGAATCGTCACGTCGAGCAGGGTCGCCCAGTACGCGCCCATGGCTTTCCCTCATTTCTGTGCGGATGGCGCCGGATTTTTATGCGGATGGCGCCGGCGTCCGGCGCGCCAACGTCCAGTATAATGCAGAACTCGTCCTTGGATCCGCCCGTTTGGCAGCCGAAGGGAGGGGATGCGGTGGAAGGGCGTTTTTTTGCTCTCGCAGAGCGGCCGGGCGCTGCCGTGACGGCGCTGGCCGCCGTTCAGTGGTTGATGTTCATGCTGGCCAGCGTGGTCACCGTCCCGGTGGTTCTCGGTGCGCAGCTGGGGCTCTCACCCGCGGAGGCCAGCGCATTTGTCGATCGCACGTTTTTCGTCAGCGGCGTGATCACCCTGCTGCAGGTGACGGTCGGCCATCGGCTGCCGATCATCGAAGGTCCGGCCGGCATGTGGTGGGGGGTGTGGGTAGTGCTGATTCAGATCACACGGGAGCAGGGGGCGTCCATCGACGGCCTGTTGCGCGATCTCGAGCTGGCGCTGTGCCTGGCCGCGCTGGTGTATCTGGTGCTGGCCGGGTTCGGCTGGATGGCGCGTGTTCAGCGATGGTTCACCCCGGCCGTCACGGGGACGTTCATGACGCTGCTCGCCCTGCAGCTGGCCCAGTCCCTGCTCGGCGGAATGCTCGGCGTCTCGGCGACGGGCCGGGTCCAGCCGTTGCAGGCGGCGATCTCCGTCGGACTCGTCGGGCTGTCGGTCTGGCTCACGGTGCGGGGGAGAGGGCTGTGGCGAAGTCTCTCGGTGCTGGTGACGCTGGGGGTGGGCTGGGCACTCTACGGGTTGCTCGGGTGGACAAACCCCGGTCCGCGGACGGAGGCGTGGGTGGCCTTGCCCGCGTGGTTCCCGTTCGGGACGCCCAGTTGGCACAGCGGCATTGTGCTGACCGGTATGCTGACGATGGTGATCCTGCTCTCCAACGTGGTCTCATCGGTGCAGGTGATGGTTCAGGCCGCCCGCCAACCGGTCGACGAACGCGGCCTGAGGCGAGGGACGCTGGTGTCGGGCGCGGGGACGCTGATGGCCGGAATGTTCGGCACGGTGGGCATGGTGCCGCTGTCCACCTCAGCCAGCCTGGTCGCGTTGACCGGGGTGGCCTCGCGGCTGCCGTTTCTCATCGCCGCCTTCGCGCTGACCCTGCTCGGGCTGGTGCCCGCCGTCGGACACGCGCTGTCCACCCTGCCCGAGTCGGTGGGGTACGCGGCCCTGTTCACAGTGTTCGGGCAGCTGCTCGGCTTTGGACTCAAGGATTTTCAGGCGCTGGCGCTCGACCAGCGCGACCTGTTCGTCGTCACCCTGTCCGTGATGGCGGGGGTCGGCGTCTTTTTCATCCCGAGCCAGGCCTGGGCGGGCCTGCCCCCGGTGCTCGCGTATCTGCTCGACAACGGGCTGATTGTCGGAGTGGGGCTCGTCCTTCTGCTCGAACATGTGGTGCTGAAACGGCGCCAGGCGCCGGTACATTCTGTTGAAAGGGGGACCTGACCCATGACGATGCCGGCTCGCGAGCGTTCATCGGACCCTGTGATTCTCGTCTACGAACCCCGTCCCCATCAGGCGCGGGCGTATGCGGACCGCCTGCGATCCGCCGGTCTGACGCGGATCCGGGTGGCATCCGACGAGCGGGAGGCGGCGGAGCATCTGCCCGAGGCGGAGGTGCTGTTCGGGTGGCGCGTGCCCGTGCGCCTGCTTTCATCCGCCGGGCGGCTGACCTGGATTCAATCCATGGGGGCCGGTGTGGACGATCTTTGCGCCGCCCGTCACCTGATCCCACCAGGGGTCGTGGTCACCCGGGTCGTCGGCCCGTTCGGGGTTCCCATCGCCGAGTACGTGTTCGCCTTTTTGCTCCATCATTTCAAGGGCGTGGAGCGGATGCGGCGGGCGCAGCGGGATGGGCGGTGGGATCCATTTGTCCCCGGGACGCTGCGGGGGCGGCGGCTGGGGGTCGCCGGGCTCGGGGCCATCGGCCAGGCGGTGGTTCGCCTGGGACGGGCGTTTCACATGCCGGTGCGGGGATTGAGCCGCAGCGGCGAGCGCGCGGACATCGTGGACGAGCACTTCGGCCCGGATGATTGGGAGGACTTCGCCGCGGGGCTCGATGTCCTCGTGCTGACCCTGCCGCTGACGGACGAGACCCGGCACATCGTGGGCGATCGCGTCCTGTCGCGGCTTCGGCCGGGGGCGGCGGTGGTCAACGTGGGACGCGGGGCGCTGATCCGAGAAGCGGATCTCATCCACGCGCTGGAATCCGGTCATCTTGGGGCCGCGATTCTCGATGTGTTCGAGACGGAACCGCTTCCCACCGGACATCCGTTCTGGCGGATGTCGGGCGTGTATGTGACCCCGCATCTGTCCGGGCCGAGTGAGGTGGACGACGTCACCGCCGTGTTTCTGCGCAATCTGCGTGCTTGGTGCGACGGACGGCCCTTGGAGGGCGTCGTGGATCTGGAACGTCAGTACTGACCCGGCGGGACGGGGCGAGACGCGGTTGCAGGGCGTGGAATCCTCGGTTCTTCGCTCATTCGAAGGTGCTTGTCACCTTCGTGCGGGCGGAAGGCGGTTGAAGGATGCGGAATCCTCGAGGTTCAGGGGGGCCGGTGTGGATCTGGCATATCAAGGCTGGCATGTGATATGCTAGAGACGATTGTACAGAAAGTTTCCGTCTTTCCGGTGGCCTGCGGTCCGCGGCAGGGGCCGTCGGATCACGCGGGACGCCTCGCTGCGGTGGCGGCGCGGGCGGCCGGCGCGAGGGTGAAAGCGGTTGCGCCGCGGCGCTTGGGGCGCACCCCCCGGATCAGGAACGGAGGGCGGAGGAAGAGAGGAGCGTTTGCCGTGTCCGCGGAATCGAACAAGCTGGACGCGCTGTTGCAGGAGAATCGCGTGTTTCCGCCGTCGGAGGCCTTCAGGGCGCAGGCCAATTTCAACGATCCCGGCATCTACGAGCGGGCCGCCGCCGATCCGGAGGCGTACTGGGCGGAACAGGCGCAGAACCTGACCTGGTTCGAACCCTTCACGAAGGTGTTGGAGTGGGATCCTCCGCACGCGAAATGGTTCCTCGGCGGCAAGCTGAACGCCGCGTACAACGCGGTGGACCGGCACCGGGAGGGTCCGCGCAAGAACAAGGCGGCCATCGTGTGGGAGGGCGAACCGGGCGACAGCCGCGTGCTGACGTACGATATGCTGGGGCGCGAGGTGGATCGCGCCGCGCACATGCTCCATCACCTGGGGGTCCGCAAAGGGGACCGGGTGACCATCTACCTGCCGATGATCCCGGAGCTGGCCATCTCCATCCTGGTGTGTGCCAAGATCGGGGCCATTCACTCCGTGGTGTTCGGCGGCTTTTCGGCCAAGGCGCTGCGGGAGCGGATTCTCGACGCGGACGCCCGCGTGCTCATCACGGCGGACGCCGGCTGGCGGCGCGGGGGACTCGTGCCGCTCAAGGCGAATGCGGATGAGGCGGTGGCGGAAACCCCGGTGGAGAAGGTGCTCGTCGTCCGCCGGGTGGGCGAAGCCTCGGGGGCGCAGATGACGCCCGGCCGCGACCTGTACTGGGACGAGTTGGCCGCGCAGATGCCAAAGACCCCGTACCCGGCGGAGCCGATGGACGCCGAGGACGTGCTGTTCCTGCTGTACACCTCCGGCACGACGGGGAAGCCGAAGGGCATCGTGCACAGCACCGGCGGGTACCTGGTCGGCGCGAACACCTCCATGCGGACGGTCTTTGACCTGAAGGATACCGACGTGTTCTTCTGCACCGCCGACATCGGCTGGGTGACGGGACACACCTACATCGTGTACGGGCCGTTGACGGCGGGGGCGACGGTCATCCTGTATGAGGGCGCGCCCGATTGGCCGCATCGCGGGCGGTTCTGGGAAATCGTCGAGAAGTACGGCGCGACCATCTTCTACACCGCGCCGACGTCCATCCGGACGTTCATGAAATGGGGGCCGGAGATCCCGGCGAAATACGACCTGTCCTCCATCCGTCTGATGGGATCCGTTGGCGAACCCATCAACCCGGAGGCGTGGATGTGGTATCACGAACACATCGGCAAAGGTCGGGTACCCATCGTCGACACCTGGTGGCAGACGGAGACCGGGTGTGCGATGATCGCTCCGTTGCCCGGGCTCGTCGCGACCAAACCGGGCTCGGCGACCCGCCCCGTGCCCGGGATCTCGGCGGCGGTGGTGGACGAGGACGGCCAGCCGGTGGGCCCCGGTCAGGGCGGGTACCTGGTCATCACCAGGCCCTGGCCGTCGATGATGCGCACCATCTGGGGAGACGACGAGCGGTTCCGCCGTTCGTACTTCGGCCGGTTCCCGGGCATCTATCTCGCCGGCGACGGCGCCAAGGTGGATGAGGACGGTTACTTCTGGGTGCTCGGGCGCATCGACGACGTGATCAACGTCTCCGGCCACCGCATCGGGACGATGGAGGTGGAGAGCGCCCTGGTGGATCACCCGGCCGTCGCGGAGGCCGCGGTCATCGGCCGGTCCCACGAGGTCAAGGGGCAGGCCATCACCGCTTTTGTGACCGTGAAGGAGGGCGTCGCGGCGGACGAGGCGCTGGTCCAGGATCTCAAACAGCACGTGGTCGACAAGATTGGTGCGCTCGCCCGGCCGGAGGAGATCATCTTCACGGCGGAGCTGCCGAAGACCCGCAGCGCGAAGATCATGCGCCGCCTCCTGCGGGACATCGCGGAGGGACGTGTGGTGGGGGACACCACCACATTGGCGGATCCGAGCGTGATTGAGGAGCTGAAAAAGCTCTACAAGGAGAACGATTGAGCCATCCGGCAAAGGGGGGCCGGGCACCCGGGTTCGGTTTTGGCGAGACGCGGCCGATCCGATGCGGGTGCCGGACCCATCGGCCCGGATGACGGGTGCACGGGAGGAGAGCAGCCACCCGCGGGGGCGGGTGGCTGTTCCCGCTGTGGAAAGGAGCGAGGGGTGTGCGCGCAGTCCCAAACCTGTCCCTGATGTTTCAGGAGGTGCCGTTTCTCGAACGGTTCGCGGCGGCGCGCCGGGCGGGGTTTCGGGCCGTGGAGTTTCAGTTTCCGTACGACCACCCGCCGGAGGATGTCCGGCACGCGGTCCACGAGGCCGGCGTGGAGGTGGTCCTTTTCAACCTTCCGCCGGGTGACTGGGCGGCCGGTGACCGCGGGATGGCCTGTGACCCGGATCGCCAACAGGCGTTCGAGGAGAGCGTCGAGCAAGCGCTGCGGTACGCCGAGGCGCTCGGATGTTCGAAACTTCACTGCCTGGCGGGTCGTGTCCCGGAGGGAAGCGCACCGGAAGCGGTGTGGCCGGTGTTGGTGGAGCGGGTGCGGTACGCGGCGGACATCCTGGGGCGCTTCGGACGCACCGTGATGGTCGAGGCCTGCAACGAGATGGACATGCCCCGGTTTGCGCTGCCGAACATCGGACGGGCCGTCGCGCTGCTGGAGGCGGTCGGGCGCGACAACGTCCGGTTGCAATTCGATTTTTACCACGTGCAGCGAAGCCAGGGAGAGTTGCTGGCGACCTTCCGGGCCGTGGAGCGGTTCGTGGGACACGTTCAGATTGCGGACAACCCGGGCAGGCACGAACCGGGCACCGGCGAGATTCACTATGCGAATGTGCTCGCCGCTCTCGGTCGAATGGGATACGATGGAATGGTTGGCTTGGAATACATCCCCTCCGGGCGGACGGTCGATTCGCTCGCCTGGATGGACGAGGAGGAGATCCGCAGTTGGCTGACACGCTGATGGAGGCCCTCGGCATTGAGACGGTGGAGTTGGACAAGGACAAGGTGGTGATGCGCATGCCGGTGGCCGGTCCGACGCATCAACCGTTCGGTCTGCTGCACGGCGGGGCGTCGGTGGCGTTGGCGGAGACGGCGGCCAGCATCGGCACCTGGCTGAACATCGACCAGGAGCGCCAGGCGGCGGTCGGGATTGAAATCAACGCGAATCACGTCCGCTCGAAAAAAGATGGCGTGGTGACGGCGACGGCCACCCCGCTGCACAAGGGGCGCACGACCATGGTGTGGGATATCCGCATCTGCGACGAGGAGGGACGCCTCGTCTGCGTCTCGCGCTGCACGGTTGGGGTGGTACCACGGCGCTGAGCCTTTGGCGTTTGTCGAGGCATTCCCCTGCGCACGCTAGCCTTGGTGCGGATGGCGTCAGAGGCCGTCCGGACGGAGGTGTGCGCGCGCATGCACGTGGCGTGGGGGTATTTGACCGTCAGCACCCTGGTGACCTTCGCGGTGCTACTGGGCCTGGTGCGGTGGATCGGAAGCACTCAGCTGACGCAGTTGACCTTCTTCAACTGGGTGGCCGGAGCGAGCATGGGCAATCTGGCCGCGAACATGATCGGCGCCGGGAACACCCGGGACTGGGTGGCCGCGTGCTACAGCCTGGTCGTGTTCACGGCGGCGACGGTGTTGGCGGCGACCCTGGCGCTGAAGGTGCGGGGCTTCCGCCGCGTCGCGGGCGGGGAACCGGTGGTGCTGATCCACAAGGGGACCATTCTGCGGGAGAATTTGAAGCGAACGAAGGTCAACCTGGACGTCCTCATGATGCTCCTGCGCGAAAAAGGGTATTTTTCCTACGGAGACATCGAATACGCCATCCTGGAGCCGACCGGGAATCTGAGCATCCTGCCGACGCAGGAATCCCAATCCGCCTCCAAGGCCGATTTGGTCAAGGGGCCGGATCTCTCCGACCGGGGCCAGGGGCCGTATGTGGAGCTGGTTGTGGATGGGGAATTGGACCGGGACAAACTGCGGGAGACGGGCCGGGATGAGGCATGGGTGATGGAACAGGTGCGCCGGTTGGGCGGGCGATCGCTCGAGGATGTCACCTATCTGGGGGTCAACCGGCAGGGTGAGGTGATTGGGGACGTGCGCCGGCGTTTGGCGCATCCCAAAGACCCGCGGGTCTGAGGGCTCGGTGGGTGATGAGGACACGGAGGGACAGCATGACAGACAGAACCACGGAGACATCTTGGGAAGTGGAGCGGGCCTTCGGACTGGCGGGCCGCCGAGCCATCGTGACCGGCGCCAGCCGGGGCATCGGGCGGACGGTCGCAATCGGGTTGGCGCGCGCCGGCGCCGACGTGGCGTTGGTGGGCCGTGACGAAGCGGCGCTGGCGGAGACGGCGGATCTGGTGCGCCAGGCCAGGCCGTCGGCCGCAGTCAGCGTGCATCGGTGCGACGTTCGCGACACGGCGTCGGTCCGTCGTTGTGTGGCCGCGGTGGAGGACGAGGGTCCCGTCGACGTCCTGGTCAACAACGCGGGGCTCAACATCCGAAAAAAGGCGTTGGAGACCTCGGAGGCGGACTGGCAGACGGTCGTGGACACCGACCTGAAAGGGGCCTTTTTCATGGCTCAGGAAGTCGGCCGCGGGATGGTGGCACGGGGGCGGGGCAGCATCATCAACGTCTCCTCGGTCGGCGGCCACGTGGCGCTGCGGACGGGGGTGGCCTACGCGGCCGCCAAGGCGGGTGTCATCCAGATGACGAAGGTGCTGGCCCTGGAGTGGGGGCCGCACGGGGTGCGCGTCAACGGGATCGCGCCATGGTATTTTCGCACACCGCTGACGGATCCGTTGCTCGCCGACCCGGCGTATCTCCGGGACGTGTTGGACAGGACGCCGCTGGGGCGCGTCGGGGAGGTCACGGAGTTGATTGGACCGGTGGTGTTTCTCGCCTCCGACGCGTCGAGTTATGTGAATGGGCACACGCTGTTCGTCGACGGCGGAATGAGCGTGTACGGCTTTTGACCGGATGCGTGGATAGGCCCGCGCCCGGGTCAGGCGCGGGCGGGATCCGGCTGGCGAATGCGGCGGTCGAGAAATGCCTCGTGCGCCGCAATCTCCAGCTCGTCCGGCAGGGGTTCCAGGGCGGACGGCATCCCGGCGTACGCGAGGGCGGTCTCCAGGATCCAGTCGGCCAGGCGCGGGTTTTTCGGCAGCAGCGGGCCGTGAATATAGGTTCCGAAGACGTTGCGGTAGCGCACGCCCTCCAGGCCGTCCTCCCCATTGTTGCCGTGGCCGCGGATCACGCGCCCGAGCGGCTCGTGCCGGTGCCGAGTCCTGCCCCCGTGGTTCTCGAATCCAACGATGGTGCCGCAGACGGGGGACTCGATGGCGATATTGCCGATGAGCCGCGGCTCTCCCGCCACCGTCTCCAGGTCCAGCAGGGCCAGTCCGGGGATCTTTTCCCCGTCCGGAAGCTGATAAAATTCCCCGAGCAGCTGATACCCCCCGCACACCGCCAGGACGGGCAGCCCCGCCTCCACGGCGTCCACCCACTCCTGTCGGGCTGTGCGCAGGGTCCTCGCCACAATCTCCTGTTCGCGGTCCGAACCGCCTCCGAGCAATACCAGATGGTAGTCGGCCAGCCGCAGCGGATCGCCCGCGCCGACCTCCACGACCTCGGCCGGAATGCCGCGCCATTGCAGGCGGCGGAGGAGCGTCTGGATGTTCCCGCGATCCGCGTACAGATTCAACAGGTCAGGATACAGATGGGCGATGCGCAGCGAGTGGGACAACCGGGGTCACGCTCCTCTCCAGCCATTCCGCGGTCGGGTACAGGGCCGTGTAGGTCGCCAGACAGTGCACGGGCAGGCCGCCGTACTGCCGGCTGATGGCGAACGCCTCCTGAAGCGACGCGTCCAGGTCCGGGATGACGCGCAGGCGCTCCACCGGCAATCCGGCGTACTTCAGCCGCAGCGCCATGTCCTCGGCCCGCATGCCGCTCGCGATCACGGTGTGGATGCGCCGGTCCTCCGCGACCTGCTCAAAGTCCGCGTCCCACAGCCAGGAGACGTCCCGGCCGTCCGCCGCCTGGTCGTTGATGGCAATCCACAGGAGTTTGTCGCCGGGCTCCGCGCACACCGCCTCGAGCACACTGTCGCACCCCGCCGGGTTTTTGATCAGATTCAACATGCTGACCGGACTGGTGGAGAACACCTGCATCCGGCCGATGGGTGGCCGGTACGCGGCGAGCCCCCGGGCAATCCGCTGGGCGTCCAGCCCGTACACGCGCGCGGCGCTGATGGCCGCGAGGCCGTTGTAGACGTTGAACATGCCGCGCGTCGGCAGCTGAAATCGCACCCGCGGGAGGTTGTTCTGTTGAATCTCCAGGGTGCCGTGTTCCACGCGCCCCAAAAAATCCGGCATCGGACGCATGAAGTCGCAGTTCGGGCACTTGTAGAGGCCGAGCTGGCCGAAGAAATGTCCGTCGTAGTGGAGCCGCTCGCCGCAGGACAGGCAGAACGCCCCGTCGCGCATGGCGTGGCGAGTCAGCGGACCGGCGTGGGTGCGGGCGAGGCCGAAGTACTGGCAGCGGCGGCCGCTGGTCAGGCCGATGTGGTGCGCCAGCGGATCGTCCGCGTTGAGGACCAGCATCGCGTCCGTCTTTTTGATTCCGGTCAACAATTTCGACAGCGTGCCGTCGACTTCCCCGTACCGATCCAGCTGATCCCGGAAGACGTTCGTCACCACCACCACGCGGATGGGCAGGTCGGGGGCCACCTGGGGCAGGGTCGCCTCGTCGATCTCGAAGACGGCGGTTTTCACCTGCAGCCGGCCGAACCAGTCGGTGTGCGCCAGCAGCGCACTGACCAGGCCCTGCGTCATGTTCGCGCCCTCGGCGTTGTGGACGAGGGGCCCCTCCGTGCGCAGCATGCCCGCCAGAAGGTTGGCGGTGGTCGTCTTGCCGTTCGTCCCCGTCACGACGATGCACCGCTCCAACTGGCGGCCGAGTTTGGACAAGATCTGCGGGGAGAAGCGCAGCGCCAGCTTGCCGGGCAGGCTGGTCGCGCGCCGTCCCGCCAGGCGCAGAAGCAGCGCCGTGCATTTGCCGATCCACAGCCCGAACAACGGAATCCCTCCAGACGCCAGCGAACGTGTCGAAAACACCATATGGATTATACTATAAATGCGTGTCCGCCTGGGGACGGCCAGCGCCCCGGCGACACCGAGGAGGAGGGGACCCATGCACACGTTTTCGGCCATCGAGGCCAGCACACCGGAGGCGTTCTACGGAGAATTGGCGCGCCAGGCCGCGCATCTGATGGAAGGCGAGCGGGACGCCGTCGCCAATCTGGCCAATGTCTCCGCGCTGCTGAACATGCACTTGGCGGACATCAATTGGGTGGGATTTTATCTCTGGTCGGAACGGGACCAGGAGTTGGTGTTGGGGCCGTTTCAGGGGAAGCCGGCCTGCATTCGGATTCCGATGGGCAAAGGGGTCTGTGGAACGGCGGCCCAGCTGCGGGCTCCGGTGGTCGTCCCCGACGTCCTGCAGTTCCCGGGCCACATCGCGTGCGACGCCGCATCGCGGTCGGAGGTCGTCGTCCCGATGGTGCAGGGGGGCCGGTTGATTGGCGTGCTCGACATCGACAGTCCCACGCCGGGGCGATTTCGTGACACCGATGCGGAGGGGTTGGGCAAGGTGGTCGCCGCCATCACGGCCGCGACCGAGTTTCCCGCGCGCTGACGGGCTGTCGTGGCACGAAAGGAGAATGGGGATGGAATTTTACGGATACCGCCGCTGTTCGACCTGCCGCAACGCCTATCGCTTTTTGGAGGAGCGCGGTGTGCGGGTGCCCTTTCACGACCTGGTGGAGCGGCCGCCCGACGAGGCGCAGCTTCGCCGGTGGGTGAAGGCTCTCGGACAGGGGGTCGCGCCGTTCGTCAATCGGCAGGGTACGCGCTACCGCGAGCTGGGCCTGAAGGACAGGTCCCTGACGGAGGACGAGTGGATCCGGCTTTTGGCACAGGACGGGAAGCTGATCAAGCGGCCGATCCTCGTCGACGGGGACCGGATCATCGTCGGCTTCGACCGGGCCCAGTACGAAGCGTGGACAGGGGGGCGGTGACGTGCCGAGGCTGTTTTTCGGGATCGAGGTCGCAAACGAGATTCGAGACCGCCTGGCGGAGGTGTGCCGGGACCTGAGGACCCTGGGCGTTCGGGCGGGGAACTGGTCTTCGCCCGACCTGTACCACATCACGAGCCTGTTCCTCGGCCAGGTGGATGACCGCGTGTTGCCGGAGCTGGAGCGCGTGGGTCAAAGGGCCGCCGCCTCGGTGGCACCGCCCCGCCTCACGCTGGAGGGGATTGGAACCTTCCTTCGCAATCGCGTGCTGTGGGCCGGTGTGCGGGAAGACGAGGGCCTCGACGCCCTCGCCACCCTGCACCGGACGCTTTCGCAGTCGCTGGCGGGGCGTCCCTGGGTCAAACTGGAGGATCGTCCGTACCGTGCGCACCTGACGCTCGCCCGCCAATTGGACGTCACGGCCTGGACGGCCCTCGAGCCGCGGGCGGCGGCGATGACCCGCCCGGCCATCGCCGGGCTGTCCTGGGTTCCCCAGGCCCTGTGTCTGTTCGAGTCGACGCGGGCGGGCGGACGGCTCGTCTACCCCGTGAGGATGCGCTTTCCGTTCACGCCTGGCGACGGCGCTGCTCGTAGTGAATGAGGCCGAGGGCGTCGAGCACCACGTCGATGTCGAGAACCTCGATGTCGTCCCCGGGGCGGTGGCCCTGCCGGATGAGGTCGTCCCGAATCCAGGCCCTGAGCGCGTCCATGACCGTCTCCGGCCGGATGCCGGGGTGAAAGATGCGGCCGATGAGATCGGCGAACGCGTCGGCTCCGCGCACCGTATCCCGGATGGCCTCTTCCTTGGGGGAGCGCCCGAAGTGCGTGTGATACACCCAGCGAAACGGCAGCTGCGCCAGCATCTCGGCCGTGCGGTGGACGGCCGCGGGATCGAAATCCACCGGAGACGTGGACGGGAGCACCCACTCGAAGTCCCATCCGGTGAAGCAGGTGCGATAGCGAATGCCGAGGGCGTCCCCCGCGTACAGGGCGTCGGAGACGGGATCGAGAATGGTGAAATGGTGCTTGGCGTGTCCGGGGGAGTCGTAGAACGTGAGCGTCCGACGGCCGATGTTCAGCGTCTCCCCGTGCTCGCGCACCAGCACGCGGGATTCGGGCACCGGCAGGATGCTGCCGAAGTACGCCTCCAGCTTGTCCCCGTAGACGGCGCGCGCGCCCTCCCACAGCCGTGAGGGGTCCACCATGTGCCGCGCGCCGCGCGGGTGCACCACCAGGGTGGCGTGTTTCGCCGCCTGCATCATGTGGCCGGCGCCGCCCGCGTGATCCAGATGCACGTGGGTCACGATGACATACCGGATGTCCTCAGGACCCAGCCCCAGTTCCTTCAGTCCCTCGATGAGGAGCGCGTGGGACCTGGCCGAGCCGGTCTCAATCACCGTCGGTTGTTCGTCGAGGATCACGTAGGCGCCGGAACGGCACGGCCGGTCCTGTTCCATCAGGTCAATCATCCACACGTCGTGTCCCATCTCAATGGGTTTCATCGTCAGCGCTCCTTTCTGAATCCCCGCCATCGTCTCTTGCCCGAGCCTTTCCCCGGGGGCTTGCCACCCTTCGGCCCGGAGGAATTCTGCCCGCGCCGCGCGGCCCACGTCCGCTCCGGCGGGACCGGGGCGCGGGCGCTCTGACGCGGCGCGGTCTTTGCGGCGGCCGTCTCGCGCCGGCTGCGCCAGGCGGGTGCGCCCGAGGACGAAGGGGGTGTCGTCCGGCCCGAGGGCCGCAGCGGCCGGACCTCGGCGGGGCGGCGGACAGGCCGGTCCGACAGGTTGTGGTCCATCGCGCCGCCGTCCGGCACGCCCGGCCTGCGGGAGCTCGCCGCATCCACCGGGATGACCTCCGCCATCGGATCGAACTCCGGTTCCGTCTCCAATGTATACCGGGAGACGCTGAGCAGCAATCCGACGGCGAACAGGTTCATCACCAGCGAGGTGCCGCCGTAACTGATGAACGGCAACGGGATCCCGGTGACGGGCAGCAGTCCGGTCACGGCCCCGAGATTGATGAACGTCTTGATGGCAATCATCCCGGTGATGCCGACCGCCAGCAGCGCCCCGAATCGATCCCGCGCATACCGGGCGATGACGAAGCCGCGCCAGATGAGAAAACAGAAGGTGCACAGCATCGCGATGGCGCCGACCAGGCCCCACTCCTCGACGAACACCGGAAACACGAAGTCGGTGTACGGCGCAGGCAGATAGCCCAGCTTCTCCATGCTCATGTCGAAGCCGCGGCCGAACCAGCCGCCGGCCGACAGCGCGGTGAGGCCCTGCACCAGCTGCAACCCGAGGCTGTCCGCGTATTGGAACGGGTGCAGCCATCCCTCCACGCGCGCGGAGCGGTACGATTCCACGAAGGCGAGCAGCACCCCGGCGGCGCCGAGCGTGCCGATGACGGCGAACAGAGGTTTGAGCGCGACCCCGGAGGCGAACAGGATCACGATGGCGCTGAAGGCGAGCGTCATCGACGTGCCCATGTCCGGCTCGACGAGGATGAGCGCGCACGTCATGCCGGTGACGATCATCGCCGGCAAATAGCCTTTCTTGAAGTCGCCGGCGAACATCGCTTTTTTTGTGAAGAAAAACGAGAGATAGATCAGGTTGAAGATGATCGCCAGCTCGGACGGCTGCAGGTGCAGAGAGCCGCGGCCGATCCAACGCCAACCGCCGCCTTCATTCATCCCGATGTGCGGGACGAACACCAGCAGCAGCAGCCCGTACCCGATCAGGACGAGCACAGGGGCGCGCCGATACCAGAAGCGGTACGGCACCCGCACGACCGCCGCCAGCACCCCCACGCCGATGACGGATGCGACGAGCTGGCGGACGGCGTAGTACGAAGCGGGCAGGCCGTCGTGCAGCGCCGTGGCGGCGCTGGCCGAGAACACCGTCAGGACCCCGGCGGCGACCAGGATCAACACGGCGAAGAACAGCGGGTAATCCATCGAGTGCGGCTTGGCCTGCATGCACGTCACCTTCCCGTCGGAAGTCACCAGCAGGGTTTGTTCGACGCGAAGCGTCCGGTTCCCTGCAGGATTCGACGGTTTGTGCAAGGTCTTCGGGCCGCGGCCGCGGATGGCTCACCACCAGTGGATCCCGATGGCGGTGATGCCGAGGATGGCAGCCAGCGGGATGGCCAGGTTCCACCCCCCGCCGCCCCAGGGCGGGCCGCCTCCCATGGGTCCGGTCGGACCGCGGAGATGGAAATACGGAATCGGGGCCAGAATCACGTGGTGCGGGGTGCAGTGCACCATCACGCCGTAGAATGTCCCGTAGTGGGTGTGGCACTGCACACAGCGGCCAAGGTAGCGTTGCACGCGATGGGTCAGGTCGGACATGGGGTACCTCCTCGTCAGGGGGCCGGCGGTTTGGGGCGCCCCGGGGTGATCGCTTCACTGTATGGGCCGATGGGCGGGTGCGGCCGGGCGAGTGCCCAGAATGTCCAGTGCACCGCCGCGGTGTCCGGCGATATAATGGGGTAGATCGGCCGAGGGGGGTTGGCGGTGCGACACAGGGCGACCCAGGATCCGTTTGCGGCCCTCACCCGGCCGCTGGTCATTGGCCACCGCGGCGATCCCGTGCACGCGCCGGAGAACACGCTGGTGTCGTTTGAGTCGGCGCTGTCACGCGGCGCGGACGCCCTGGAGGCGGATGTGCGGTGGGCGCGCGACGGGACGCTCGTCGTCCTGCACGATGAGGTGGTGGATCGCGTCAGCGACGGGCACGGCCGGGTGCAGGACATGACTTGGCGGGAGCTCTCCAGGCTGGATTTCGGCCACCGGTTCACGCCCGACGGGCGAACCTTCCCGTACCGGGGCCGGGGCATCCGCATCCTCACGTTGAGAGAATTGTTGACGCGCTTCCCGGAGGCGCGTTTCACGCTTGAGATCAAACCCAAACATCCGCCATCTCTGGCGCAGTTTGTCCGCGAGGTGGTGGCGTGCGGCGCCGAGCACCGTGTCCTCGCGGCGTCCTTTCATCAAACCGTCCTGGAGCGGTTGCGAATCATGCATCCCGGCATCGCCACGGGCGCGTCGTCCTGCGAGGCGCTCTCGGCGATGATCCGGTTGCAGGCGGGCCTTGACGTGAAGCGCCCCTCGTTTCGGTGGCTGCAGGTGCCGCACCGGATGAAGGGGGTGCCGACTCTGACAGGGCGGTGGTTGAGGCGCGCCCGCCGAGCGGGGATTCCCGTTCAGGTGTGGACGGTCAACGACGCTCGCGAGATGGAGCGGTGGTTCGAACGGGGGATCGACGGGATCATCACGGACGACCCGGGACAGGGGGTGGCCGCGCGCAGGCGTTGGTTGGCCGCCCTCAGCCGGACGGAGAATGGGAGGAAGCAGTGGATATCCTGAAGCGGAATTTTAAAGAACTGGACCTCACCCTCATCGGGTCCCTGCTGGCGCTCGGTGTGTTCGGATGTCTTGCGGTCCTGGCCGCCACCTACGGCAAGACCTCCTCGACCATGCCGAGCCATCCGGTGGCCAAGCAGATCCTGTGGCATACCGTCGGCTTCGCCGTGATGTGGTTGTTCGTTGTGTACGACTACCGCTCGTTGAGAAAATGGCGGTGGTGGTTGTACGGCATCTCCATCCTCCTGTTGGTGGCGGTCTTCTTTCGCCCGGCCATCATGGGTGCGCACGCGTGGCTCGACTTTGGCCCCATCAGTCTGCAGCCGTCCGAGTTCGCGAAGCTGACGATGATCATCGCGATTGCGGCGCACATGGCCAATGTCGACGAACAGGAGTTTCCGAATTATGGACTGCGCAACAGTTGGCAGGTGTTCGCCCTGTTTGCGGTGCCGTTCGTGCTGACGCTCAAAGAACCGGCGCTTGGACAGGCCCTGGTGATGTTCGCCATCGCCGGGACCATGTACACCGTCTTCGCCCGGCGGTCTCATTTTGTGCTGATTGTGGCGGTGATCACCATTATCGTGGCGGGGCTGGTGGTGGTGGCCACGCAGTTTCCGGATGAGGCGCAGAAATTCGTCAACGGCGTGTTGGTGAAACACCGCCTGCTCAAGCCGTTTCAAGCCGATCGAATCGTGACCTGGCTCGACCCGGAGTACGATCCGCTCAACGCGGGCTACAACGTTCGGCAGGCGCAGATCGCCGTGGGGTCCGGCCAGATCTTCGGCGAGGGGCTGTTCAATGGCATCGAAACCCAGGGCGGGTGGGTCCCCAACCAGTGGAATGACTACATCTTCACCGCCATCGCGGAGGAGTTTGGGTTCGTCGGATCGAGCCTGCTCATCTTTTTGTTCCTCGTGTTTCTGCACCGGATGGTGCACATCGCTCGCACCTCGCAGGATACGTTCGGCACCTACCTGGTCATCGGCATGGTTGGGATGTTCGCCTTCCAGGTTTTCGAGAACATCGGCATGGATATGTACCTCAGCCCCTCGACCGGCATCACACTGCCGTTCATCAGTTACGGCGGCAGCTCGGTGGTGGCCAACTACGCCATGGTGGGCCTGGCGCTGAGCGTGTCGCTGCGGCGGCGGAAGTTGCGGTTTGACTGACGGGGCCGGAGGACCGGCGATTCCGCATGTCGAATCCGGGAATGGGCACGCTGATCCCAGGACTTTTCGGGAGGGATGGGAGATGCTGAATCTCCGCGGTGTGCCCGTCCGCGAGATTGACGGGCTTCCGTTTGCCGTTCATCAGATCGGCGAGGGCCAGTGGCAAATTGTGATTGAAAACTGTGCAAGGCATCCCGCCGGATACACGTTCGCACCGGTGTACGGATCGAAGGAGGAGGCGATGGCGGCGCTCGCCGCCTGGCCGACCGCCGCCGCGCGGTTCCACGCGTACGCGGGGGACGACACGGGGGCGTCGTGGCTCATCTGCAACGAGGACGCCTGACCGGGTGCGGATCCGCGAAGCCGCCCGCAGCGGGCGGCTTCACGAATTGGGTGACGCCCATCGCCGCGCCCCCTTCGGCCGGATTGCATGTCCCTCTGCGGCGTGAGAGAATGGGACCCGAGCCACAGGAGGGGGATGATCGGATGCAGGCAACGATGGCGGAACGAATGGATCGCCTGCCGAAACAGTTTTTCGCCAATCTGGTGGCGCGGGTGAACGAGCGGATCCGGGCGGGTCACGACGTGATCAACCTCGGCCAGGGCAACCCGGATCTGCCCACGCCGACGCACATCGTCGAGGCGCTGCGTCAAGCCGCCCTCGATCCCAAGACCCACCGGTACTCGCCGTTCACCGGTCTGCCGACGCTCAAACGCGCGGTGGCCGAGTTCTACGATCGCGAGTACGGGGTCAAGCTCGATCCCGAACGCGAGGTCGCCATCCTCTTCGGGGGCAAAACCGGCCTCGTCGAACTGAGTGAAATTTACCTCAATCCCGGCGATGTCGCCCTCGTCCCCGACCCCGGCTATCCGGATTACCTCTCCGGCATCGCGCTGGCGGGCGGGGAGATGGTCCCGTATCCCATTGTCGCCGAGAACGCGTACCGCCCGGACCTCTCCGGCGTGACGGAGGCGCAGTGGCAGCGGGCGAAACTGTGGTTTTTGAACTATCCCAACAACCCGACCGGGGCCGCCGTGGATCTCGCCTGCTTTGAGGAGGCCGTGTCGATCGCGTCGGCGCGCGGGGTGATCCTGGTTCACGATTTCGCCTACGGCGCCATCGGGTACGATGGCTTCCGGCCGCCCTCGTTCCTGATGACCCCCGGCGCGAAGGAAACCGGCATCGAGATTTACACCATGAGCAAGACGTACAACATGGCGGGATGGCGTTTGGCCTTCGCGGTGGGCCATCCCGACGTGATCGCCGCCATCAACCTGATGCAGGACCACTACTATGTTTCGGTGTTTCCCGCGGTGCAGTTGGCCGGCGTCGCGGCGCTCACCGGCCCCCAGGATTGCGTGCGGGAGCTTGTGGCGACCTACCAGGCGCGCCGAGATGCTTTTCTCGGTGAGCTGGCCGAGCGCGGAGTGAACGTCCCCGCGCCGAAGGGATCGTTTTTCGTGTGGATGCCGGTGCCGCAGGGCTTCACCTCCGCGTCGTTCGCGGATCACCTGCTGGAGCGGGCGAACGTCATGGTCGCCCCGGGCATCGGCTTCGGAGGGCACGGAGAGGGATATGTCCGCATCGGGCTGTTGGATGGGGTGGATCGGCTTCGCGAAGCCGCCCGGCGGATTGCTTCGGTGCTGTAGCGGATCCTCCGGCAGCGGTTCCGGCCGTGGTTCATCCTTGGACGGGGACGCCCCCTGGGGCCGGTGCGTCACGGACGCTCCGGCCCTTCTCCGGGTTGCGTCTTGCTGCGGAATTTGTCGGCCAGCTCGACCAGCCACACGTGATGATACGGCACCTGGTAGAGCACGGGCTCAATCCGGGTGTCCCCCGGTCCCAGCTTGTACATCCAGACCGTCGTCTCGCTCGGCAGGCCTTCGTGCATGCGGATGCCGAGGTGAATGGAATCCCGGTATCCGTTCTTGTACGCGATGACCCCGAGCTGTCCGTGCAGCTCCGCGACCATCGGCCGGTAGCGCGGGTTGCGGATGATGGGCGCGTCCATCCACTGGGTGTACCCGTCGGGGCCGGTGGTGGCCCGCTGTTCGGTCTCAATCAGCACCACCTCCGCCCCCTCGATGGGTTGCTGCGTGCGACCGTCAATGACGCGGACCCGCAGCTTCGACGTCGGCCAGGGAACGTACGGACTGAACTGCGGCTGGGTCAATCCGGGCGTCGGCGGTGGCAGCGGCGCGGGCATCGATGGCCGCTGGGCCTCCGGCCCCGGGACATCCTCGGACGGAGACGGCGCGGTGGGCGGCACGGGTTGCGACGGCGCCGCCGGGTTTGCGGGATTCGGCCGTTTCGGTGACACGGGCGCCGGATGGGTGGGCGTTCGATTCCCTGCCGCGGGCGTGACTGCGGGCGTGACGTGACTCATCCCCGGGGACGCGGGATGCCCCTCGGCGCGGGCCGGGCCCGGAAAGACGGTCCACGTGGTTGCGCAGGCCGCCACCAGCAGGACGTGGCCCCATCGCGATGGGTGCGTCATAGCGGATTCCCTCCTTCAACCATTTCGTCGGGCCTCATCAAATCCAGCGCAGGGTGCGGTCCATATAGTAAAACTGCAGGATCTGCACCCAGTTGCGCCCCCGCTCGGCCCAGTACTCGCTGCCCCATTGCGCCATCTTCTGCGCATTCCGGTATTGCCAGTTGGGGCTGTTGCGGTAACCGGCTCGGTAGTTCAGCTCGATGATCTCGCCGTTGGGTTTCACATAGACGGCGTTGTGCACGGCCCGCACCGCGGCGTTGGTCTCCGGCTGTCGGGACCAGTAACGGAACGTCTGGAAGTTGACCGTGTTGTCTACGTCAAACGTGAATCCGTCGATGGTCACCGGGTGCAGGTGGTGGTACCACGCGAACATCTTGACGGCCATCGCACCGGCTTTCAACGCCTCGATGTGCCACGAGGGCACCCATTCGTTGGGCAACACATCTTCGCAGTACTCGTCGAACGGCACCGTCTGCACCCACAGGATCCGCCCGCGCGGGTCGGATTCGCCGCTTGGGTTCTCCGCCCGGATGGCAACGCGGATGGTGGACGGCAGCGGGGTGTTGTAGATGGTCTGTTCCGCCCTTGCCGGCGGCGCGTTGAGAGCGGTCATCCCCAAACACACCAGTGCAGCCAGGCCGCCCAGGATGGTTTTTTTCATCGGCTTCCCCCTACCCTGTGCATGTCTGTCTGTCCTGTACCATCCCCACTTCCCATCAACTCATGCGCGCGGGACCCCGCCGAAAAGGTGTGACATCCCCAGGGCATCAAGCTACAATAATGAAGATGTGCCGCGTCAAAGGTCTATTGCCCGGACGGCCGAGGGGAGGTCTTGACTTGGAAAAACTGAATCTCACCGGTCAGTCGAAGCACAGCTCGGACGATGCCCTGCGCGGTCTGTCGGCGGTGTTTGTCGACGGAGACCGCGTGTTCATCGACAATGGGGCCATTCACGCCAAGAGCAACCTGGAGCGCGGGTTGCGGTTCGTCAAGACGCGGGAGGAGGTGCCCAATCCGCGCGAGGTCTGGGTGTTCTGGATCACCCTTCGCCGGAATCCGGAGGGGCAGGGGTACAACGGGGCCATGCCCTTCTGCCTGTGGGTGGATGAGGCCGCCGGCGTCGGGTACAAGTCGCTGGCGGAGCAGGTCAACAAGATGGAGAAGGCCGTCAAGGGCCAGGTCGATCTCGCCGGCGTCCCGGACGCGGTCGTGCGGCACGTGGCGTCCTTTCTTCATTCGCTGCGTCCGGATCTGTGGGAGCACGCGAGCGAGGCCTTTCGGTCGGCGTTCTCTCCCGCGATGCCGGATCACGCGTGACATCGGTGCCCGGGGACTTCGAGAGAGCGGGAGGAGACGAGCGGGTTGAACCAACAAGACACACCCCTGTTCAGCGCCCTGTTGGCGCATGCGAAACGCAATCCGATCCAATTTCACATCCCGGCGCACAAGCGCGGCCGCGGGATGCATTCCGCGTTTCAATCGTTCATCGGGGAGAACGCGCTGTCCATCGATCTCATCAACATCGCGCCGCTCGACGACCTGCACAATCCCACGGGCATCATCAAGGAGGCCCAGGCGTTGGCCGCGGAGGCCTTCGGGGCGGATGAAACCTTTTTCTCCGTGCAGGGCACCAGCACCGCCATCATGGCGATGGTGCTGGCCACCGTGGGCCCCGGGGAGAAGATCCTGGTGCCGCGCAACGTGCACAAGTCGGTCCTGGCGGCCATCATGCTCTCCGGCGCCCATCCGGTGTTTCTGCATCCCGAGGTGGACACGGAACTGGGGATCATGCACGGCCTGTCGGTCGAGACGGTGGAGGACGCCCTGATTCAGCACCCGGACGCCCGGGCGCTGGTGGTGATCAATCCCACCTACTTCGGGGTGGCGGCCGACCTGCGGCGGATCGTCGAGATCGCGCACCGATACGACGTGCCCGTTCTCGTGGATGAGGCGCACGGCATTCACACCGCGTTTCACGAGGACCTGCCGGTGTCGGCCATGCAGGCGGGGGCCGACATGGCGGCGACGAGCGTGCATAAACTCGGCGGATCGATGACGCAGTCGAGTGTCCTCAACGTCCGCCGCGGCCGGATCGATCCGCGCCACGTCCAGGTGGTCATGAGCATGTTGACCACCACCTCGACCTCGTACCTCCTGCTCGCGTCGCTGGACGCCGCGCGCAAGGAGCTGGCCCTTCACGGGCGTGAACGCATGGAGAAAGCCATCCGGCTTGCCGACGAGGCGAGGCGCCGCATCAACCAGATTCCCGGCCTGTACTGTCCGGGAAAGGAGATTCTGCGCAACAGCGCCACGTTTGCGCTGGATCCGACGAAGCTCATCATCTCCGTCAAGGACCTCGGCATCCGCGGATACGACGTCGAGGTGATGCTGCGCGAGGAGTTCAACATCGAGGTCGAGCTGAGCGACCTGTACAACATCCTGTGCGTGATCTCCTGGGGCGATGAACGGGAGGACATTCTCCGCCTGGTGGACGCCCTGGTGAAGATCTCGGCCGCGTACAAGGATCAGATCGGGAAGCGCACGGTGCAGGTCAAGGTGCCGTCGATGCCCGAACTTCGGATGTCACCGCGCGAGGCGTTTTACGCCAAGACGGAGTCGGTGCCTTTCCACGAATCGGTCGGGCGCACCATCGCGGAGATGATCATGGTCTATCCTCCCGGCATTCCCATCCTGTTGCCGGGTGAGGTGGTTTCCAAGGACAACTTGGATTATATTGAAGAAAACCTGCGCGCCGGCCTGCCGGTGCAAGGACCGGACGATCCGGAGATCCGCACCATCAAGGTCGTCCGCGAGTGAGGCCAGCCCGCCCGCGGACACCCCGTACGCACCGCCCGTTCGCGAAAGATACCGGCGTCCCGGGTGGCCCGCGGCGGGGGTCGGTGCGGTGTCGGCGCGCCGAGCCGAAGGAGGGATTCCCGTGCCCCTGGATGTGGGTGCCGCGGTGCCCGAGTTCTCCGTCGAGTCTCACACCGGCGAGACGGTGACTCGGGAGGATCTGTTGGGGAAGGTGTCGGTTCTTTTCTTCTACCCGAAGGACAGCACCCCTGGGTGAACGAACGAGGCCAGGGACTTTCGCGATCACATGGGCGCGTTCGCGGAGGTCGGCGCCGTCGTGTACGGCGTCTCGCGGGATTCGGTGGCTTCGCACAAGAAATTTGCGGAGAAAAACGATCTCAACATGCCCCTGTTGGCGGACGTGGACGGGGCGATGTGCCGAGCTTTCGACGTCCTCAAGGAGAAGTCGATGTTCGGAAAAACCAGCCTTGGCATTGAACGAACCACCTACGTCGTTGGCCCGGACGGGACCATCGCCGCGGTGTTTCCCAAGGTGAGGGTGGAGGGCCACGCGGCGGCCGTGCTGGCGGTGGTTCGCGAGCTGGCGGGGCGACAGTAGGCGCACAGTGCCGGCGGTGGCGTATAAAGCAGGCGCCGTCGTGTCCGCGGTTGGCGTATAATCGGTGTGAAAGGAGGGGTTCCGATGGTGACCTTGACCGACAGCGCGGCCAGCAAACTGCGCGAGATGATGGATGGGCGCGGCGAGGACGAGCGCGCGCTCCGGTTGTATGTCAAGCCGGGCGGTTGCACGGGGTTCAGCTACGGGATGGCGCTCGACGCCCCCAAGGAGGGGGACCACCGTTACGAGTTGAAGGGCGTCCTGGTGGTGGTCGACCCGGAGTCCCTGAGCCTCATCGACGGCTCGGAGGTGGATTACGTCGACGACATCACGGGGCAGGGATTTCGCATCCTCAACCCGAACGCCGTGAGCACGTGCGGATGTGGATCGAGTTTTCGCACCGCGACGCAGGCCGGTCAGCCCGGGTCCTGCGAGTAACACGGATGACGAAGCCTTGCGGGAGCCCTCCCGCCGGGCTTTTTCTGTCTTCCGCCGGGGGGACAAGCCCATGTGGACGAACAAAGTGCTGAAGGACCCGGTGCATGACGAGGTGCTGGTGGAGGACCCGTGGGTTTGGCGCCTCATCAACACCGCCGCGGTGCAACGGCTCCGTCGCATTCATCAACTGGGAACCTCGTACCTCACGTTTCACGGCGCCGAGCACAGCCGGTTCACCCATTCTCTGGGGGCGTACGAGACCATGCGCCGGGTCCTGTTGCACCTGGAGCAGGAGTGCGGGTGGCCGGGCGACGAGCGGGATCGAAAACTCGCCCTGGCGGCCGCCCTCCTGCACGACGTCGGCCATGGCCCGTTCTCGCACACCTTCGAGAGTGTGTACGATGTCCACCACGAGCAGTGGACGCGCCGCATCCTGCTCGAGGACCCGGAGCTGCGCGGCCTGCTGGATGAGGTGGACGAGACCTTCGCGGTGGACCTGGTGGGTCTGTTGCAAAAACAGTCGGACTCCGTGATCCAACAGCTGATCACCAGTCAGCTGGACGTGGACCGGATGGACTATCTGTTGCGGGACGCCCTGCACACCGGGGTGTCGTACGGCCGGTTCGAGCTGGCGCGTCTGGTTCGCTCCATGACCCTGGCGGATGGTCAGGTGGTTTTGAAGGAACAGGCCGTGCACACGGTGGAGCAGTACATTCTGGCGCGGTACTTCATGTACACGCAGGTGTACCTGCACCCGGTGACCATCGGCAGCGATGTCCTGGTCGGGCAGATCCTGCGGCGCGCCGGGGAACTGTGGGCCCAGGGCGCCGGGCTCGAGATGCCGGAACCGTTGGCGGCGCTGTTCGTCGACAGCGGGCGGGTGTCCGTGGCCGCCTATCTGGAGATGGACGAATCGACCCTGTTGTACGCGTTTCGCCGCTGGACGAAGTGCGACGATCCGGTCTTGGCCGATCTCGCCCGGCGCTTTGTCAACCGCCGGTTGTTTGCGGCGGTCACGCGTCCGGAACCGGACAGCGCCGCCTGGGCCGCGTTGCGGACCGCGGCGCGGGCGCTGGGATTTCACCCGGACTACTACGTGTGCGGGCGTTCCTCGGCGATCGCGGCCTACGTGTACCGCGGAGAGGGCATTCCGATTCTGAAGACGGATGGATCCATCAGCGAGCTGAGCCGGGAGTCGCGCATCGTGCGCTCCCTCATTCCGGATACGGAGTACCGGCTGTTCTTGCCGAAGGAGATGCTGGAGGGGGAGGGGCCGGTGGTGGAGCGGGTGCGGTCCCTGGTGTACGGGCACAAGGCGTAGGGACGCGGGGCGTTTATTTGCGAGGTCCGGTGCACAGACCTCAAGGGCCGAAAGGCCCCATGACGCCATCCTGACCCACGGGCGGCAGCGGACGGGTGCACAGACCTCAAGGGCCGAAGGGCCCCATCGCGGGACCCGTCACCCCGCGCGCCGGCGCCGGCGTTGGCCGAACCAGAACCAGACCACCCCAACAACCAGCACCGCCGCCCCGAACCATGTAAGGGGCTTCAGGTATGTCCCGACGGCCTCCCAGTGTTTGCCCAGCTGCCATCCGGCCCAGGCGAGGGCGAAGTTCCACGGGAGAGAACCGAGGGCGGAGTACAGGGTGAACCGGACGGGGTTCATGCGCCCGATGCCGGCGGGCAGCGAGATGAACGTCCGCAGCGCCGGTAACATTCTGCCGAAGAACACCGTCCATTCTCCGTGGCGCTCGAACCAACGCTCCGCCTGCTTCAGGTGGCGTTCGCTCAGCAGAATGTAGCGCCCGTAGCGCAGGATGAGCGGCCGGCCGCCGCGCGCCCCGACCAGATAGGCGATCCACCCGCCGACGACGTTGGCGGCGGTGGCGGTGAGGACGGCACCGGTGAAGGACAACTGATGGTTGTAGGCGAGGTATCCGGCGTACGGGACGACCGCCTCGCTCGGGATGGGGATACATGCGCTTTCCAGTGTCATCAGTACGAAGATGGCCACAATACCGTACTGAGATACCCACAGGCTCAAGTGTTCCGCCAACCGGTCGTCCTCCTTCTGGGTCACGGCATCCGAGTGACAGGTCACGTCCATGGTACAGGATCCATGACAAATTGTGAATGCCCGTGGTATGACTGACATCGTTCGCCACAATTCCCGTTGACAGATGGAGCGGCAGTCCTACAATGGGATTCGTGGGTTGAGGCCGACGGACACCGCCAAGCGGAGCCCACCATGACGGACTGACGAGAGGGGATGTTCAATGTCCCTGTTTCACGTTTTTTTGAATACGGTGTACGCCTTCATGCAGGTGTTCACCGGCGCCATCGGCGTGTACCAGATTGTTCTGTCGCTGTTCGGCGTGTGGCACCGGCGGAAACCTCTGCGGCATGCACCTCGGAAGCGGTTCGCGGTGATCATCCCGGCCCACGACGAGCAACAGGTCATCGGACCGCTGGTCGACAGTCTCATGGCGCAGGACTATCCGCGGGAGTTGTTCGATGTCCATGTGATCGCCGACAACTGCACGGATCATACCCGCGAGGTCGCGCTCAAGCACGGCGCCGCCGTCCACGTGCGCCACAGCGAGGACAAGCGCGGCAAGGGGTACGCCATCGAATGGATGCTGGAGCGGTTGTGGAAGTCGGGTGTGCACTATGACGCGATTGTCATGTTCGACGCGGATAATCTGGTCGCGCCTGACTTCCTGCGCATCATGAACGATCGGCTGTGCGACGGTCACAAGGTGATTCAGGGGTACCTGGGCGTGAAAAACCCGTTCGACACCTGGGTCAGCGTGTCGATGGCCATCTCCTATTGGTACAGCAACCGTATGTGGCAGAACGCCCGTCAGAATCTGGGCCTGTCCTGCTCCCTGGGGGGCACGGGCTTGTGCATCGACATGGATTTGCTCCGGGAGATGGGGTGGGGGGCCACCGGTCTGACGGAGGATCTGGAGTTCGGAGTGCGCTGCGTCGAACGCGGTATCTACCCCATCTGGGCGCACGACGCCAAGGTGTACGACGAGAAGCCGACCACCCTGATGGCGTCGATGCGGCAGCGGCTGCGCTGGATGCAGGGGCACTTCCACTGTGCGCAGCGGCACATGTTGCCGCTCATCCGCGCCGGGATTGTCGAACGAAACCTGGCGAAACTGGATGCGGGCATCTATCTGTTTCAGCCCATGCGCTTTCTCATCCTGTTTCTGACGTCGCTGATGATGCTGTTGCAGATCTCCACCCCGCAGACCACGTGGGTGTCCCACATCACGGCGCTGTTGCCGACCAGCTTCTGGGTGGTCGTCAACGTCCTGCTGTATCTGCAGATGCCGCTGGCGCTGCTCCTGGAGCGGGTGAACTGGCGCGCGTACGTTGGGCTGATCATCCTGCCTTTCTTCCTGTGGACCTGGGGGCCGGTTGTGCTGCAGGCGTATTTCACCAAGTCGAACCGCAGGTGGGCGCACACGGTGCACAAGCGGGCCATCCGACTGGACGAATTGCGCAGCCGGTGACGTTCCGCCGCCAGCGGGGGGGGAGGTCAGGAGGCCTCCACCATCCGCCGCACCGCCTCTCGCACGGGCATCCCCGGCTGGATGCCCATCGCCTCCGCCGCCTGCGTGCAGGATTCCACCGTGCCATCAATCAACTCCTCGATGGTGCGGACCCCCACCGCGCGGGCCGCGACAATCCCTCGGTCCGCCAGCTTGTCTCGCAACAGCTGGATGTCCAGCGCTCCGCACATGACGTATCCTCGCCCGGTCGTCACCGCCAACAGGTTGGTCTTCGGCAGACGGACTTCAATCGCAACGGCGGTCACGTCTCCAATCCGCACGGGATGCATGTTCACCATTGGCTGATTCCCCTTTCTTCTCCCCCTCAACATATGGGCACCGCGCCCGATTCGTGTAGGCAGCGCATCTGCGCCGCGGCCATGGTTTGTGGTACCATGAGATTTGGACAAGTGACCGAGTTAAGGAGGACCCAGCGAGTGGACGAACGCATACGCGTGATTCAGACCCTGTGCGACGCCCATGGCGTCCCGGGGCACGAGCAGCAGGTGAGAAAGCAGATGGAGGCGTACCTGGCGCCGTTGTCGGAGACCCTGGTGCGCGACCGGTTCGGCGGTGTGGTTGGCCGCAAAACGGGCGATCCGAACGGCCCCCGGGTGCTGGTCGCCGGCCACCTGGACGAGATCGGCATGATGGTGACGCGGATCACGGAGGAAGGGTTCCTCCACTTTCAGACGCTCGGCGGCTGGTGGTCGCAGGTGATGCTGGCGCAGCGTGTGGTGGTCCTGACGCGGCAGGGGGAACGCGTTGGGGTCATCGGATCGAAGCCGCCCCACGTGCTGCCGGCCGAGGAACGCAACAAGGTGGTCAAGATCCACGACATGTTCATCGACATCGGGGTGAAGGACAAGGAGGAGGCCGAGGCCCTGGGCGTGCGCCCGGGCGACCCGGTGGTGCCCTGGAGCCCTTTCACCCCGTTGGCGAACGGGAAATTTTACATGGGCAAGGCGCTGGACAACCGGCTGGGGTGCGCCACGGCGGTGGAACTGCTGCGTGCCCTTCAGGGGGCGGAGCATCCGAACGTGGTCTTCGCGGGTGCGACCACACAGGAGGAGGTCGGCCTGCGCGGCGCTCAGACGCTGGTGCACGAGGTCAAGCCGGATATCGCCATCGCGCTGGACGTCGGAATCGCGGGGGACACCCCCGGGATCAAAAAACACGAGGCGCTCAGCCGCTGCGGCGAGGGCCCGATTCTCATCCTGTACGACGCCACCATGGTGCCCAATCCGCGCTTCCGTGATTTTGTGATGGATACCGCGCGGGATGCCGGCATCCCCCTGCAGGTGGAGGTCGTCCCGGGTGGCGGCACGGACGCGGGACGGTTCCAGACCTTTGGATCCGGGGTGCCATCGGTGGCCATCGGCTACCCGACGCGTTACATCCACAGCCATGCGGCGGTGTATCACCAGGACGACTTCGATCACGGGGTCCAACTGCTGGCCGAACTGATCAAACGGCTCGACCGAAGCGTCCTCGACGACATCGTGACGTTCTGACGGCCATGCGGGGAGGAAATCTGGAGATGGGGACGGACCTGGTGCAGTTTCTGCTGGGCCTGTGGCACAACGCGCCCCTCATGGCGGCGGTGACGGCCATCCTGGTCGGCCAACTCGCCAAGGTTCCGCTCCATTACGTGCTGTACCGGGAGTGGGACCTGCACAAGGTCATCGACGCGGGCGGGATGCCGAGTTCCCATGCGGCGGGGGCGGCCGCCCTGACGGTGGCGCTGGCCTATGTGGTCGGGCCGCAATCGCCCGTTTTCGCCACCGCGGTGGTGTTCGCCGTGATTGTGATGTACGACGCGGGGGGCATTCGACGGCATGCGGGAGAGCACGCCGTGTTGCTCAACCGGTTGGCGATGGAATTGGCGGAGTCGGGCATCGCCGTGCAGGCCGCGAGCACGGTGCGGGAAGGCGAACGCTTGAAGGAGATTCTCGGCCACGAGCCGCGCGAGGTGGTGGTCGGCGCCATCCTCGGCGCCGTGGTCGGCGCGGTGTTCGGCAAGTGGTGGTGACCCGGCGGTCGCGTCGTGGGAACCGGATGGACCCGGGGCTTCGTTGGACCCCGGGTCATTTGTCGACCGACGCGCGCCGTCTCTTCGTGGAGGCGTCGGTCACACCTCACCGTCTTCGCGGTCGTCGTCCGCCTCTTCGTTGGCGTCGTTGGAGTCGTGCTCCGGCTCGGACGGGTGGAACAGCCGCCCTTCGCGCCGGATCTTGTCGGTGAGGATGCGCAGGGCGAGCTCCGGAGAGTCGACCACGTTCGATCCGTAGACGATGAGCCGTTCACTGTGCTCGGGCACGCCGATGGCGTAGCACGACCCATCGGGATTCTCGAACAGCTCCACTCGGTACACGTCGTCCGGGGTGGTGTACTCGAAGACCTGTTTGCGGCGAAGGACACATCCCTCCGGGACGGGGACGCCGCTCCACCACGGCTTGGCAGATTCCACTCGGTTTCCCTCCTGACCTGGGCTTTTTGTCCTGTTCGTCCATTGTAACATCGATCGCGGCGAGGGGGAGTGCACCATGCATCGGCCGGCCGGCCGACTCAGTCTGGATGCGGATTTCCGCCACGCGCCGGGGGCCGTTCTGGTGTTTCCGGCGGTGTCCGGGTGCAGTTTGTGGGTTCGGCATCCGGCGCGCGGATGGGAACCACCGGGGGGCAAGCTGGAACCCGGAGAGACCCCGGAGGACGCGGCGCGGCGCGAGGTGTGGGAGGAGACGGGGGCGACGTTGCGATCCTTGCATTGGATTGCCGAGTACTGGGTGCCGGATCACCAGGCGTACAAGTGGGTGTACGCCGCCGTGGTGGAGGACTGGCACGCGAGACCGCCCGGCGGCGAGATCGTGGACGTTCTCCTCATGCCGGGCCTGCCTGCGCCGGACGCGGTGCGCGCCTCCGCGCATGCGAGCTTCATCCTCAAAGATGCGGTGTACGAGCGGGTGCACCCCATTCTGTTGCGCCATCTGCAAGCGTCGAAGTGACCGAACGGCCGCCCGACAGTCGGGCGGCCGTTCGCTTGGGTGCCGCCTCCGGGCGGTCGGCCCGGCGGCGTCATGTGGGACCCATGGACACGCGCGGCGCGGGTCACGCGAATTCTTTCACGAACGTGTCGAAGACGGCGGGATCGAGCCGCAGGTCGGCCTGGTAAATGGGGGTCTGCTGGAATCCCGGGATCTGGTCCTCGTACGGAACCCGGCTGTCGTCGCGGTAGATGAGCCCCGTGCACAGGCCGTTGGTCTCAATCACGGTCTTCATCGCCTGGGCCCGGTCCGTCGGGTCGTACCCTTCGACCTGATCCAGGTTGGTGATGTGTTCGCGGAAGAAGTCGTAGGTGTTGATCTTATTGTACGTCACACACGGGCTGAACACGTTGATCAACGCGAAGCCTCGGTACTCGATGGCCTGCTGGATCAACGACACCAGCTGGTTGACGTCGCTCGAGAAGCCCTGCGCCAGGAATCCGATCCCCGCCGCGAGCGCGATCTGTGACGGCACCAGCGCGTTCTCGATGTTTCCTTCCGGAGTGGTCTTCGCCGTGAACCCTTTGGCGCTGGTCGGCGAGTGCTGTCCCTTGGTGAGACCGTAGATCTGATTGTCCATCACGATGTACGTGATGTCCATGTTGCGGCGCACCGCGTGCATGAAGTGGTTGAGGCCGATGCCGAAGCCGTCTCCGTCGCCGCCGGCGGCGATGACCGTCAGGTTGCGGTTGGCCAATTTGACCCCCTGGGCGGCGGGAAGCGCACGGCCGTGCACGCCGTGGAACCCGTAGGTGTTGATGTACCCCGAGATGCGCCCCGAGCAGCCGATGCCAGAGATCACGGCCACCTCGTGCGGCTCCTTACCCATCGCGGCCAGCGCCCGCTGGATGGAGGCCTGCACCGCGAAGTCGCCGCAGCCGGGGCACCAGTTCGGCCGGACATCGTTGCGGAAGTCTTTTACCGTCGCCATGACTCAGAACATCCCCTTGACGTGTTGATAGATTTCGCTGGGCAGGAACGGTTGGCCATCGTACTTCAGCAGGCTGTCAATCCCGTCGTGCTGCACCCCGAAATGCGCCATCAGGTGTCGCAGCTGGCCGGTGGCGTTGTTCTCGACGACGACGACCTTCTTCGCGCCGTCGATGGCCGCCTCCAGTTGCCCCTTCGGGAACGGCAGAATCGCGTGCACGTGGGCGTGGCCCACCTTCAGCCCGTCGGCCCGCAGGCGTTCCACGGCTTCGGCGATGGCGCCGATGTTGGATCCCAAGCCGACGATGACCACCTCGGCGTCCGCATCGCCGGTGCGCACAACGCTGCCCGGCAACTCGACGCCGCGCAGCTTGCGCATGCGTTTCTCCATCTGCACCTTGCGGTTGGGCGAGGTCTCGTTCGGCCGGCCGCTCTCCAGGTGCTCGACGCCGGTGACCTTGTGGATGCCGCCCTTGGTGCCGGGGAACACACGCGGCGAGATGCCGGTCTCCGTCACCTTGTACCGCTTGAACTCCTCCGTCTGCGGCGTCGGGACGAGGTCGCTCTCGCTGGCGAGATAACCGCGGTCAATCTCGACCCGGCCGAGGTCGAGCGGATCCGTGGTCTGCTTGCTCAAGGACAGCTGCAGGTCGGTCATGACGATGACGGGGCACTGGTACTTCTCGGCCAGGTTGAACGCGTCGCCCATGATGTAGAAGCACTCTTCCGTCGTCGCCGGATTCAGGACAATCTTCGGAATCTCACCGTGCGTACCGAACAGGGCGGCGAACAGGTCGGATTGTTCCTGCTTGGTCGGCAGACCGGTTGAGGGGCCGCCGCGCTGGGTGTCGACGATGACCACCGGGGTCTCCGTCATGCCCGCCAGGCCGATGGCCTCCATCATCAGGGACAGGCCGGGTCCGGAGGTCGCGGTCATGGCGCGGGCACCGCCGTAGGCCGCGCCGATGGCCATGTTGATGGCGGCGATTTCATCCTCGGTCTGGACGACCACGCCGCCGACCTTCGGGAACTTGCGGATCAGGGACTCCATGACGTCCGACGCGGGGGTGATGGGATAGGCCGGCATCACGCGCGCACCCGCCGCCACGGCGCCGAGGGCGATGGCGTCGTTGCCCATCATGAAAAGCCTCCGGGTTCCGTCCGCGGGCTTGAGCGCGAACTCCGGCAGGGCGCCGCCCAGTTCTTTGACGTACTCAAAGCCGCGCTGAATCGCCAGCATATTTTGGTCGACAATCTTCTGCCCCTTGCGCCGGAACCGCTCCTCGACGACCTCCGCGAAGATGCTGATGGGCAGGCCCAAGACGCATGCCGAGGCGCCGAGCGAGACCATGTTCTTCATGATGGCCGACCCGCACTCCTCCGCAATCTTGGTCAGCGGCACAACAAAAAGGCGAACGTGATCCGGCGCCTTCGGGTTGAACTTCTCGTCCGCAATCACGATGCCGCCTTCGCGGACCTCTTTGACATTCAGGTCGATGGATTCCTGATCAAAGGCCAGCAACACGTCCGTGTGATCCGTGATGGCCCGGTATTGCTTCAGGCTCACCCGCACCTTGTCGTTGGAGTGTCCGCCCTTGATGCGGGAGGAGAAGTGTCGAAACGAGTAGACGTAGTAGCCTTGGCGGTTGAGCGCGACCGCAAACGTCTCGCCGGTGCTTTCGACGCCCTCCCCCTGTTGCCCGCCAACTTTCCACGAAAGTTGCTCCAGCATGATTGTCCTTCCACTCCTCTGTTCAAGCTCTGCCCATCTCGCTGTCGGTTCAGCCCCAGGCGCGGCCGGGGCTGCGGGATGTGCCGAGAAGCTTTGTACATCCACCATCGACCATTATACTGTACGTGGAGGCATGTGAAAACTTTTTCGACAGTGAGAAGTGGGTGGATGCGGATGTTTGTGACGGATACCTTGCGCAGTCAGGTGGAACGGTTGTTGCAGTCCGTCGAGGTTCGATCCCGCTGGTTGACAAACCTCTCCGGCCAAGCCGACAACCTGGCGAGGGACACCGCGCTCGTCTGGGCGGCGGAACGGGCGCTGCACGTGGCGGTGGAGTGCGTGACAGACGCTGCGAATCTGATCATCGACGCGTTGGTGATGCGCGATCCCGGCGGGTATGTGGACATCGTCCGCGTCCTGATGGAGGAGGGCGTGGTGTCGCGGGACTGGTTCCGGCGATTCGAGCCGATGCTGCAGTTCCGGGAGAGGTTGGTCCACGGATATCAGGACCTTGGGCCGGATGAGGTGGTGCAGGCGGTGACGGCGTACGGCCCGCTGTTCATGGAGTATGTGGAATCCGTGCGGCGGTATCTGGGCATCACGAATCCGGGGAGGGGCTGAGCGCGTACACGGCGACGTGCCGTTTGACGCCGAAGCGGAGCGCGATGTCGTCGCTGGGGACGAGGATGTCGATGTGGTGGCCCTTCACCGCCCCGCCGATGTCCTCGGCCAAGCGAATACCGATGCCTTCAATATATAACGGGGTGCCGATGGGGATGACGCGCGGATCGACCGCGACCGTCCGGCCCACCTGCGCCCTGGTTCCGCTGTACGTGATGCCAAAATCGGGCGATGAAGGACGTTTTCCGGTCGACCGCTCGCTGACCGCGTAGGCGGTCAGCGTGAACTCGCCGAGCGGCCGGCGCACCACCCGCTGCGGGGACTCCTGCACCTGTTCAAACGCCGCGACGACCTCCTTGGTCCTGCGCAGCGCGGTCGGCAGGACGGTGCCGTGCGGCGCCGGAGGGGCAACGGTTCGCAGCGCACGGGGGCCCGCGGACGACCCCGACCGGTTGGAAGTCACTGTATCGGTGATCTGGGGCTGACTGTCATACCCCGGCATCCCGGGGGATACAGCGTGTTCTGCGCTGACGGCGTGGAAATGGGCGTGTTTTCGTTCAGAATCGACAGAACTGTTATATGCATGTCGGCTGAACTGTGGTAATATACAGCTAACAGGCGTCGCGGCGTCGACGGGCCCGGTCGGAGGCCATGCCCAAGCCGCCACCCCGGCCGCGAGGAACCGGATGACCCAGCCTGATGTCCAGCGGTGTTTCGGTCGCATCATCATGGGCTTCATGTTTCGCATCCGGTTGGGTTTTTATGCATCGTTCGTCGGGTTTTACGGAGAGGAGAGGGAGGGACGTCGATGATTCAGGACGTCGGTTGGAAGGTCGGCGGGAAGCAGGGCGAAGGCATCGACAGCACGGGTGAGATCTATGCCATTGCGCTGCACCGCATGGGGTACTACGTGTTCACGTACCGCCACTTCATGTCGCTCATCAAGGGCGGCCACACCAATTACAAGATCCGCGCGTCCAACCGCCAGCTGCGTCATCACGGTGATGATGTGCACGTCCTCGTCGCGTTCGATCAGACGACCATCGACTACAACTGGCGCGAGATGGTCGACGGCGGGATTGTGATCTATGACCAGAGCGCGTTTCAGGCGAAAAAGCCCGATGATCGAGAGGTTCACCTGTTCGGCGTGCCGCTCACCGAGATCGCCAAAGAGGCCGGAAACGCCATCATGAAGAACATGGTCGCCATCGGTGTAAGCGCTGCCATCAGCCAGCTGGACCCGGAGGAGTTCCGGCCGGTGGTGCAGGACAAGTTTGGCAAGAAAGGTCAGGCGGTGGTGGATTCCAACATGGAGGCGCTCCTGGCGGGCCACCGGTACTTTCAGGAGCACTACCATGTGCACTTCCCGTTGCCGGCAAAACCGGACCTGCGGGGCACGGACCACCTGTTCGCCTCCGGGAACCAGGCCACGGCCTTCGGGGCCCTTGCGGGCGGTTGCCGGTTCCTTGCCGCGTACCCCATCACACCGGCGACGGAGATCATGTACTGGGTGCTGGAACACTTCCCGAAGCACGGCGGCGTGGTGCTGCAGGCGGAGGATGAAATCGCCGCCATCAACATGGCCATCGGCGCGAACTTCGCCGGCGTCCGCGGCATGACCTCCACGTCCGGACCGGGCTTTTCGCTGATGATGGAAGCCCTCGGTCTGGCCGGGATGTCCGAGACGCCGGTGGTGATTGTCGATGTCCAGCGCAGCGGACCGTCCACCGGTCTGCCGACGAAGACGGAGCAGAGCGACCTGGCCGAGGCCATCAACGGGACGCACGGGGAAATTCCGCGGATTGTCCTGACCCCGCGCACGGTTGAGGAGTGCTTCCTGTACACGGCGGAGGCCTTCAATCTCGCCGAACACTACCAGTGCCCCGTCATTGTGATGACCGATCTGTACATGGGCATGTCGTTTCAATCCATCGACGGCTTCCCGGTGCATCGGGTGCGCCAGCACCGAGGGAAGCTCATCACGGACGAGGAGCTGGCCGCCCTCGGGCGTTTCGCCTATCAGCGGTACGACGCGTCTGTGCCGGACGGGATCTCCCCGCGGGCGTTGCCCGGTCAGAAGAACGCGCGGTACGTGGCGCTCGGCAACGAGCACAACGGAACCGGGCTGGAGGTCGAGGATCAGGAGACACGGGTGGCGCAGATGCAGAAGCGCCAACGGAAGTTGGCCAATTTCCAGCACGACAGCGGCGTCACCGTCGACGGGCGAGACGATGCCCCGTACGCGCTCATCGGCTTCGGCAGCACCTACGGGGTGTTGGAGGAGGCCCGGGAGGCTCTGGAGAACGCGGGTCTGCCGGTCAAACACATCCACTTCTCGCGGGTGTGGCCGTTCCCCATAGAGGCGTTCCACGAAGCGATGGAGGGCGTGCGAATCGCGCTTGTGACCGAGCAGAACGCGACCGGCCAACTGAAGCGATTGATTCGGGAGCAGGCCGGTTACCATGACGCCCTGCAGAGTTGCCTGAAATATGACGGAGATCCGATGACGCTCCGTGAGATTGTCCACGCCGCCTACCAGACGTTCCCCATGGGGGTGTTGAACTGATGGCCACGATGGTCGATTACCAGACGGAACGCGCCACCTGGTGCCCGGGATGCGGGGACTTCGGGGTGCTTAACGCGATGCAGAAGGCCTGCGTCAATCTCGGGTTGGAGCCGGAGCAGGTCGTGGTCGTCTCCGGAATTGGCTGCTCCGGAAAAATGTCGCAGCACTTCGGCGGGTACGGATTGCATTCGCTGCACGGTCGGTCCCTGCCCACGGCGCAGGCGGTCAAACTCGCCAACAAGGACCTGGTGGTGTTCGCGGCCGGTGGGGATGGCGACGGATTTGGCATTGGGATGGGGCATTTCATTCACGCCATGCGCCGCAACGTCGACATCACGTACATCGTCATGGACAACCACATCTATGGGCTGACCACCGGGCAGGCATCGCCGACGAGCGACGTCGGATCGAAGACAAAGACCTCGCCACAGGGGACGGTTGAGCAACCCATCCTGCCGCTGCAACTGGCGCTCGCGCAAAACTGCGGCTTCGTCGCGCAGGGGTTTTCCGGGAACGTCAAACAGCTGGTGACGCTGATTGAAAAGGCCATTCGGCACAAGGGATTCTCGTTTGTCAACGTGTTCAGTCCGTGCGTGACGTTCAACAAGGTCAACACGTACGAATTTTACAAGGCGAACCTGGTGGATCTCGACCAGGACCCGAACTATGATCCGCACGATCGCGTCGCCGCCCTCCGCCGGGTGGCGGAAGCGAACAACCTGGTGACCGGCCTGGTGTACGAGGACCCGAATCGACCCAGCTTTGAGGCGGAACTGCCCGGTTATCCGGACGAGGCCATCGTCCACCGCGACTGGACCCTTCGCCAGGAGGACTACGAGACGATTTTGGCCACCTTCCGCTGAGGCGGCCGGGACCGTTGGTGGGGATGGGACCACTCGTGGGGATGGCACAACGGGTGGGGACGGCGCCACCGAGGCGGCTGATGCCGCACCGAAACACCCTCAAAGGCCCTCGGCGAGACGTCGAGGGCCTTCGGGGGTCTGTACATCCTCAACATGGACTTGTGAGATGGCGGGGGATGTGGTATACTAACGGCTGTTGTCACAGATGCGTGTGTCCACGACGCATGCGCTCGTCGGACTGCGATGAACCGACATGAGCCATTAGCTCAGTTGGTAGAGCACCTGACTTTTAATCAGGGTGTCGCTGGTTCGAGTCCAGCATGGCTCACCACAAGAGGCATCGTGGAGGGAGGCCGCCAAAGGCGGCCTCCCTCGTCTTGGATCCAGTGTGATTCGTTCGACGTGGGTGGCTGGCTACCCGCGGGTGATCGTGCCGAACCTTTTGCCAGGCCGGTTGGATCCTTTTCGAACATCGCCAGAATCCGCGATTTCCTGGTCGGAGATGCGCGATGGCCCTTGGTGCGGGAAGGAACATTCCATCGCCGGATGACATGGTGTCGCATTGGACGGCCGAATGGATCGCGCCAGGACCCGCGTGGACTTGACAAACCGGCGGACGTCCCGTATAGTATGGACTTGTCGACGGGCCAATGAGGCGTCGATGATGCGCCTGTCGTGCGGAAGTGGCTCAGGGGTAGAGCATCGCCTTGCCAAGGCGAGGGTCGCGGGTTCGAATCCCGTCTTCCGCTC
>NZ_JAIMAV010000019.1 GCF_023511815.1 Alicyclobacillus sp. | reverse complement strand
CCTCTCAGGTCGGCTACGCATCGTCGCCTTGGTGGGCCGTTACCCCGCCAACCAGCTAATGCGCCGCGGGCTCCTCTGTCAGCGGTGCTATTGCACCTTTCCCAACCGCCAGATGCCTGGCCATTGCTCTATCCGGCATTAGCACCCGTTTCCAGGCGTTATTCCGGTCTGACAGGCGGATTGCCCACGTGTTACTCACCCGTCCGCCGCTGGCTCCAAGGGGCAAGCCCCTCGAAACCCGCTCGACTTGCATGTATTAGGCACGCCGCCAGCGTTCGTCCTGAGCCAGGATCAAACTCTCAAGCATATCCTGTGACTCTCGCGAATCACTCTCGTACGTTCGCTCTCTTGGCGTGTTCAGTTTTCAAGGAACCAAGCTCCTTGCGTCGGACGCCCCACCGCCGCCCGGCTCATCGCCGTCGGCCATACCGTCCGTCGCGGCGCCAATCATCTTACCACAACCGCCGCCCGAAAGGGAAGCGGAAGTTCCTGGTCGGCGCCATCTCATTTCGCCTTTGCCACTCGGCCAATCGCCTTGCGGCCATCGCCTCGTGGCGGTCGCTTGCTCGCGGCCATCGCGGCCGCCGCAGCGGCGACGTCGAGTAATATAGCACACCGCAGGGCGACAGATCAACCGGTATGACGATGGAAATTTGAGGAGATCACCGACGCCCGCGGCCAGGGGTCACTGGGGAGATGGTTTGACACCTCCGGGACCGTTCTGAGAAGGGTCCACCGCGGTTCTGTCCACCGCCACTCCGTGTGCCCCCGATCCTTCCGCCGCCGCTCCGGCTTGGTCCTCCGCCGCGGCCTCGTCGCGCCGCCGATGCGCGGGCTCCAACACGTCAATCCCGCGAAAATCCCCCTGCTCCCAGCGCGCAATCCAGTGGCGATCCTCTTCGGTCAGCGGATAGCGCGCGAGCAGATCGGGTCGCCGCGCCCAGGTTCGGTACAGCGCGTGCACGTGTCGCCACTGCGCGATGCGCTGATGGTGGCCGGACAACAGCGTCTCTGGTACAGCCAGCCCGCGGTACACCGCGGGACGGGTGTACTGTGGATATTCCAGCAACCCCGACGCGAACGATTCATCCTCGGCCGATTCCTGGTTGCCGAGCACGCCGGGGAGCAGCCGAGCGACCGCGTCCAACACCGCCATCGCCGCAATCTCTCCACCCGTGAGCACGAAATCCCCGAGCGATATCTCGTCCGTCACCAAATGCTCCCGCACGCGGTCATCGAAGCCCTCGTAATGCCCGCACAGAATCATGAACGCCCGTTCCCGGGCCAGATCCTGCACCACTTCCTGTGTCAGCGCCCGCCCCTGGGGGGTCATCAGGAGAACACGATCGCAACCGCCCGGCATGCGGGCGCGCACGTGATCGACCGCTTCGAACAGCGGCCCCGGTTTGAGCAGCATCCCGGCCCCGCCGCCGAAGGGATAGTCATCCACGGTCCGATGGCGATCCGTCGTGAAGTCCCGGAAATTCACCAGATCCACCGCGAGCTGACCCTGTTCGACCGCCCGGCCGAGGATGCTCGCCCCCAGAATCCCGGTGAACATCTCGGGAAACAGCGTCAGCACAGCCACTCGCAGCATCAGCGCGCCTCCCCATCCGGCTCCCCATCCGGCTCCTCATCCGCGTCCAACAGCCCGGGCAGGAGACGGACCGTCATGCGGTTGGCCGAGAGATCCACATCGAGGATGCAATCCGGAATCGCCGGCAGAAGCACGTCGCGCTTCTGCAGCGGGCCGCGCACCACGTACACGTCGTTGGCCCCCGGCCGGAGCACCTCGATGAGCCGCCCGACCGAGCGCCCGTCCTCGGTGACCACGTCGAGACCGACGAGCTGATGGATGTAGTACGTGCCTTCGGGCAGCCGTTGCAACTGCGACTCGTGCACGCACAGCTCCATCCCTTTGAATCCCTCGACATCGTTGATGGACGGCAGGCCCTCGAACGCGACCAGCCACCATTGCTTGTGCGGCCGGCCGGATCGGACCGTCAGCTCCGATACCGGCGAGGACCCGGGCCGCCGCAGGTACAGGCGCGATCCGCGCCGAAAGCGCGTTTCCGGAAAGTCGGTGCGCGAGACGACCTTCACCTCGCCGCGCAGCCCGTGCGTGCCCGTCACGACGCCGACCGTGTAGTACGCCTCCTGCACGCCTCACCCTCCTCGGATCAAATGAGGCCGGCTCCACCGATTGCGTGGCCCCGGCCCTGTCTCTCCCGTTCAAAGACACATTGCCCCCGTCACCCGCTCACCGAGTCAGTCCCGAACCGGCTCCCCGCCGCGCCGGATCTCATGGACGATGCCATCCTTGATGATGATCTCCGCGCCGCGCAGGATTTTGCTCCAGTCGTCTCCGACGTGCACGTCCACCGTCGTCTCGACACTCATATTCTGAATCTCTGTGCCGAGCTCCATCTGTTGAATCTGCTGGATCTGCTGGATCAACTGTTCCCGCTGCCCGATCCGGTTGTTTCGCTCCTGCTCGATGCGCTGCCGCACCTGCTGCGCCACGTCGCCGCCCTGCGCCATCGCCTGCTCCAGAAGCTGCCGGCCCTGTTGCTCCAGCTGCTCCAACTCCGCCGTCAGGCGCTCGACCTGGCGCCGCTGCTCCTGCAGAATCTGCTGTTTCGTGGTCTCCGTCAGAATGAACTTGACGGCGACCGGCTGCCGAATGGTGATCACTACCCGTCCTCCTCCTCAATCCGGGGCCGGAGCCCGTCAGGCGTCGATGTCGACCTGGACCTGCCGCCGTTCGCGGTGCGCCGCGGCACTGACCACACTGCGGATGGCCTTCGCGATGCGGCCGTGGCGGCCGATGATCCGCCCCGTGTCCTCGGGGTGGACCGACACGCGGTACACCCAGGTGTCGCCGCGCTGTTCCTCGGTGACCACCACCGCCTCGGGCCGCGAGACCAACGACTTGGCCAGGAATTCCACCAACTCCTTCATCCGACGCCCCCCTGTCCCCGGACGGAGCGGCCCTGGCCGGTCCGATCCGCCGACAGAATTACTTGTTGTTGTACTTCAATTCGTGGAACTGCTTCAGAATTCCTGCCTCCCGAAACAGGTGGCGAACCGTGTCCGTCGGCTGGGCGCCCGTGCGCAACCAGTGCAACGCCCGCTCCGCGTTGATCTGGATGGCCGCCGGATCTGTCAACGGATTGTAGGTCCCAATCTGTTCGATGAACCGCCCGTCCCGCGGCGACCGCGAATCCGCCACCACCACGCGGTAGAACGGCGCCTTCTTCGCACCCATGCGCTTCAGTCGAATCTTCACTGCCATGTCCAATCCCTCCAGGTCGATGTTTGTTCTCACGCGCCGCGGGTACGCGGCCCACGGCGTGGCCGCGTCAGCGGCGCTTTTTCTTCTTGTGATGCCGTCGATCCCGCTGGCCGCCCGTCAACCCGGCCGGCGTGACACCGGGAAGGCCGCCGAGATCGCCCGGGTCCCCCATCGACTTGAGCGCGCTGAGCGCACCCTTGCGTCCGAAACGTTTGCCGAGCCCGGCGAACCGTTTCATCATCTCGCGCGCCTGCTCAAATTGATTGAGAACCTGGTTGACCTCGCGAACCGTGACGCCGGCGCCCATCGCCACCCGCCGCCGCCGGCTGGCGTTCATGATGGACGGGTCCCGGCGCTCCTCCTTGGTCATCGAGGAGATGATGGCGTCAATCCGCTGGAGTCGGCGCTCGTCCACCTGGATGTTCTCAATGCCCTTGATCTTGTTGACGCCGGGCAGCATCTTCAAGATCTGATCCATCGGACCGAGCTTGCGCACCTGCTGGAGCTGTTCGCGGAAGTCGTCCAGCGTGAACTGCGCGGTGCGCAATTTCTGTTCCATCTCCTGCGCCTTCTCCAGGTCGATGGCCTCCTGCGCCCGCTCAATCAGGCTCAGCACATCGCCCATCCCGAGGATGCGCGAGGCCAGCCGGTCCGGATGGAACGGCTCCAACGGCTCAATTTTCTCACCCAGGCCGACGAACTTGATGGGACAGCCCGTCACCGCCCGAACCGTCAGCGCCGCACCGCCCCGGGTGTCCCCGTCCAACTTCGTCAGGATGACCCCCGTCAAGCCCAGGGCCCGGTGGAACGACTCGGCCACCGTCACCGCGTCCTGGCCGGTCATCGCGTCCACGACCAACAGCAACTCGTCCGGCTGCAATCGATCCCGCATCCGCCGCAGCTCGTCCATCAGCGGTTCATCGATGTGGAGGCGGCCGGCGGTGTCGACAATCACCACATCGGCCCCCTGCCGGATGGCCTCCTCGCGGCCCCGGACGGCGATATCGACCGGATCGGCCTGCGTCCCCAGCTGGAAGACCGGAACGTCAATCTGCTTGCCCAGGACCTCCAGTTGGTGAATGGCGGCAGGGCGATACACGTCGGCCGCGACCAGCAACGGCCGGTGCTGATGGCGGCGGAATGAAAGCGCGAGTTTCGCCGCCGCCGTCGTCTTGCCCGCCCCCTGCAGACCGACCAGCATGACGATGGTCGGCGGCTTCGCCGCCATGCGCAGGCGCTCCTGCGCGCCTCCCATCAGGTCGGTCAATTCTTCGTAGACAATCTTGACCACCTGCTGACCGGGAGTGAGGCTTTTCTGGACCTCCTGCCCGACGGCGCGTTCGCGAACGCGATCGACAAACTGCTTGACGACCTTGACGTTGACATCGGCGGCCAACAGGGCGAGCCGAACCTCGCGCATCGCTGTCTGAACGTCTTCCTCCGTCAATTTGCCCTTGGACCGCAGTTTGCTCAGCGCCTTCTGCAGGCTGTTCGAGATGCCCTCCAGCACGGCCTCACCCCTCTTCCCATGGCGAGCGCAGGATGCCCGCCAGCTCACGCAACCAGCCGGCCATCTGTTCCCGGTCGGCGGGCGCCATCCCCGCGGCCGCCCGCGGCCACATGTCGGCCACCCGTCGCATCAGGTCCGACGCCCGCACCAAGGCGAGCGCGGACTCGTACGCCTCGAGCTGTTCCTCCGCACGGCGCAGGTTGTCGTGCACCGCCTGGCGGCTGACGCCAAACTGGGCGGCGATCTCGGCCAGCGACCAATCGTCCAGGTAGTGCAGCTCCACCATCTGCCGCTGTCGTTCGGTCAACAGTTGCCCGTAACAATCGTACAGCTGGCCCATGCGCGTGACCTTCTCCATGATACGGGCCTCATCGGTCATTGTCAAGGAAAACCCCTTTACACCTTCAATCGGAAGGCTCAAGTTCCCGCGCGGCGCACGACACCGGCCTACGGCCGGCAGATGCCCGCCGCGAACGAGGACGCGTCGAACGGCTCCAGGTCGTCCACACCCTCGCCGAGCCCGACCCATTTCACCGGGATGCGCTCCTCCCGCACGATGGGCACAACGACGCCCCCCTTGGCCGTGCCGTCGAGCTTTGTCACCACCAGGCCGGAGACCTTCACCACCTCTTTGAACGCCTTCGCCTGGGCGATGGCGTTCTGCCCCGTGGTGCCGTCGACCACCAGAAGCACCTCGTGCGGCGCCCCCGGAAGCTCCCGCGTGATGACCTTGTGGATCTTGGCCAACTCGGCCATCAGGTGCGCCTTGTTGTGCAGCCGGCCGGCGGTGTCGCAGATCACCAGATCGGCGCCGCGCGCTTTGGCCGCGGCGATGGCGTCGTACACCACCGCCGCCGGGTCCGCTCCCTGGCTGTGTCGAACCACGTCGCACCCGGCGCGCTTTCCCCATTCCACCAGCTGTTCAATCGCCGCGGCGCGAAAGGTGTCCGCCGCCGCCAGGATCACCCGCCGGCCCTCCCGCCCATAACGGGCCGCCAATTTTCCGATGGTCGTCGTCTTGCCGACCCCGTTGACGCCGACCACCAGATACAGCGTCGGCCCCTCCGCGGCGGTGCGCATGGTGGCGTCGTTGTCCGAAAACGCCTCCTCCATGGCGCGCTGCAGAAGTTTGGGCAGGCCGGCCGGGTCGGCCAGCTTCTCCTGACGGACCAGCTGCCGGACACGCTCCACCAGCCACAGCGACGTCTCGACCCCCATGTCCGCGGCAATCAGGGCCTCCTCCATCTCCTCGAACAGGGCGTCGTCCATCCGGCGGCTCTGAAACACCCCCGCGAGCCTGCCCCAAACCGCTTCTCGGCTTTTCTCCAGTCCGCGCCGAAATTTATCAAAAAGCCCCAACTCTGGACACTCCCTTTCGCGATGCCGACAGGGGTTCGCCCGGCCTCACCCTGCCCACTTCGGGCCTGTGCGTCACGCCGTCTCGAACTCCGGCTCGTCGTCGCCGAGGCGCACGCCGATGAGCGACGAGACGCCCGACTCCTGCATGGTCACCCCGTACAGGACGTCCGCCTCTTCCATCGTCCCGCGCCGGTGCGTGATGACGATGAACTGCGTCTCATCCGAAAACCGCCGCAGCTGCTGCGCGAACCGGCCCACGTTCGCCTCATCGAGCGCCGCCTCCACCTCATCCAGCACGCAGAACGGCACCGGCCGCACCTTCAGGATGGCGAACAACAGCGCCATCGCCGTCAGCGCCCGCTCCCCGCCGGAGAGCAGGTTGAGGTTCTGCAGCTTCTTGCCGGGCGGCTGGGCGATGACCTCAATCCCCGTCGTCAACGGCTGGTCGGGGGCGGTCAACGTCAGGTCCGCGCGCCCGCCGTCGAACAGCTGGCGGAAGGACACCTGGAACTCCGCGCGAATCTGCTCAAACGTCTGCAGGAAACGCCGCGACATCTCCTCGTCCATCTCGTCGATCACGCGGTTGAGGTCCGCCCGCGCCCGCTCGAGGTCGTCGCGCTCCTGCGTGAGAAACGCCAGCCGCTCGCGCAGCCGCTCCCACTCCTCGATGGCCCCCGCGTTCACCGTCCCGAGCTCGGCCATGGCCCGCCGCAGCCGGTCCGCCTCGCGCCGCGCCGCCTCCGCGTCCTCCGGCGGCGGATGGTGCCCGCGCGCCCACTCATACGTCATCTGGTACGTGTCGGCCAGCCGCTTCAGCGCGTGGTTCAACTCCAAATCCGCGCGCTCCGCCTGAACCTCGGCCCGGTGCAGCCGCTCGTCCAGCTCCGACAGGGCCAGCCGCGCCGCCCGCAGGTCGCGTTCGGCGGCGGACGCGTCGGCCTCCAGCTCCGCGCGGGATTGCCGCGCCCGCTCCAGGTCCGCCTCCAGAGACACGACCCGTTCCGAGAGGGCCGCCAGCCGCTCCGACGCCTCGGCGATGGCCTGTTCCGCCTGGCGCGCGGATGTCTCCTGCCCGCCGATGTCCTGCTCGAGCACCCGTTGCCGCGCTTCGAGGCGCTCCAGTCGATCCCGCAGATCCTTGGCCTGGTCCGCAAGCGCCTTTTCCTCCTGCTCAAGGCGCGCGACGTGGACGCGCAGCTGCGTCACCTGCTCCTGGCGGGCCGCCGTCTCGGCATCCCATGAGGCGAGCCGGTCGCGGGCCAGCTCCAACGCCCTCTCCAGCGTCTGGATGCGCGCCCCCGCCTCGGTGAGGCGCGCCTCGGCCTCGGCCGCCCGAGCCCGCCACGCGTCCTGCCCCTGCAGCAGCTGCTGGGCGTCCCAGCGCAGCGCCTCAAGGCGCTCCCGCGCCGCCTCCAGACGCCCCCGCGCCTCCAAAGCGGCCGCCTCGGCCGCCGACCGGGCCGTCCGCAGCTCCTCCAGTCGCGTCCAGAGGGCCTGTTGTTCACGCCCCACCGCCGCCAGGCGCTGCCGGAGGGCCGCCTGTTCGCGGACAATCTCCTCCTCCTCCGCGCGGCACGCCTCCAGCTGGCGCTCGAGTTCGCGCCGCTCCCGGCTCCGTCCGAGCAGTCCCGGACCGCGTCGCTGATGACTGCCGCCGGTCATGGCGCCCCCCGGCGCGACCACATCGCCCTCGCGCGTGACGATGCGCACGCGGTAATCCAGCCGCCGCGCCAATTCGTTGGCATCCACCAACCGCTCGGCCACCACCACGTTGCCGAGCAGGTGCTCGATCACGCCCCGGTGCTCCGGACGACACCGCACCAGGTCGCTGGCCACCCCGATGAACCCCGGGCTCGTGCGCACCCGCTCCAGTTCCTGCGCGGACAACCGCCGCGGCTTGATCACCGAGATCGGCAGAAACGTCGCCCGCCCCGCCTGGCGCCGCTTCAGCAGGTCGATGGCGGCGCGGGCGTCCGCCTCCGTCTCCACGACGATGTTCTGAAGGGCGCCGCCGAGCGCGATTTCGACAGCCGTCTCATGCTCCTTGGAGACCTCAATCAACGTCGCCAGCGCCCCGTGCACGCCGCCAAGCCGCTGTTTGCCCGCCGCCTGCAGGACCGTCTTCACACCCAGCGCGTACCCGTCATAGCCCTCCTCCAATTCGCGCAACAGTTCATACCGGGAGGACAGGGACGCCGCCCTCGCCCGCAGCTCGTTGATCCGGCCGGCCAGGGCCGCGTCCTCCTGCCCGAGCGTCTGGGCCCGTTCGCCGAGCGCCTCCATGTTGGCCTGCGCAATCCGAATCTCCTCGAGGTGCGCTTCGGAGGCCTGGAGATACCGCTCCTCTTCGGCGGCGAGCCGGGCGACCTCCTCCGTGAAGCGGTTCACATCCTGTTCGAGGCGATCCCGCCGGCGATCCTCCTGCGCGATGGACTCCTCGGCCATGCGCCGCTCGTTCCGCAGATGCGCGGCCTGCTGATGCGCGTCGATGAGATCCGCGTTCAGGCGCGCAATTTCCTCCTCGAGGCGCTGGCGGCTGGCGGGATCGACCGCGGAGAGCGCCACCTCCAGCGCCGCCGACTGAACCTCCCGCTCCGCGCGAACCTCGTGTCGCCGCGCATCCACCTGGGCCAGCTGCCGCCCGAGGGCCTCCCGTTCCGCGCCCAGCTGCTGCAGTTGAGCCCTGCGGTCCGCGATGGCCTCCCGCGCGTGCTGCAGTCGCTCGCGGGCGAGCGCCACATCCCCTTCGCTCCGCTCTCTGGCCTGCAGATCCTCCATCAGGCGCTTCTGCATGGCGTCGGCCGCCGCGGCCACCTGTTCGAACCGGCGGCGCACCTGTTCGTACCCCTGCTCCCGATTCGCGACGGCTTCCGCCTGGGCCGCGCGCAGCCGGGAGATGTCCGCCACGGTCGCCGACGCCTCCCGCCAGCGGCGGTTGAGTTGGTCAATCTCCGCCACGCACAGGGCGATGTCGAGCGCCTTCCACTGCGACTCCAGCGCCTGGTAGCGGCGCGCCCGCTCCGCCTCCGCCTCGAGGGGACCGGCCTGCCGGTTCAACTCGGCCAGGATGTCGTCGACGCGCAAAATGTTCGCGGCCGTCTCCTCCAGCTTCCGCTCCGCCTCACGTTTGCGGAATTTGAACTTGACGATGCCCGCCGCGTCTTCGAACGGCCCCCGCCGATCCTCCGGCCGGGTGGAGAGCATCTCCTCGATGCGCCCCTGCCCGATGATGGAGTACGATTCCCGCCCCATCCCGGAATCCATGAACAGCTCCGTGATGTCGCGCAACCGGCACGGCTGCCGGTTGATGAGATACTCACTCTCTCCGGAGCGGTACACTCGCCGCGTCACGGTCACTTCATCGAACACCACCGCCAGGTGGCGGTCCGAGTTGTCCAAGGTCAGCGTGACCTCGCAGAAGTTGATCGGTCTGCGCGTCTCGCTGCCGGCGAAGATCACGTCCTCCATCCGGGTGCCGCGCAGATTTTTCGCACTCTGTTCGCCGAGCACCCACCGGATGGCGTCGGCGATGTTGCTCTTTCCGCTGCCGTTGGGTCCCACCACCGCGGTGATGCCGGGGGAGAAGTCAATGCCGGTTTTGTCGGCGAACGATTTGAATCCCACGACATCAATCCGCTTCAGGTACAACCGAATCCCTCCTCACCGGCAGGCGGCCCAACCGCTGCAGCGCCTCGCCGGCCGCGCGCTGTTCGGCTTCCTTTTTGGACCGGCCGCTGCCGCGCCCCATGCACTCCTCCCCGACCCACACCTGCACGACGAACTCCCGCGCGTGCGCGGGTCCCCGCTCCTCGACCGTCTCGTAGCGCAGGTCGCGGCCGAGGTGCTGCTGAACCCATTCCTGAAGCGCCGTCTTGCAGTCCAGCGCGGACGAGTAGTCGTGCACGTGCGGAAACAGGTGCCGCTGCGCGAACGCCTGCACCGCCGGCAATCCCTGATCCAGATACAGCGCACCGATAAACGCCTCGAATACATCGGCGAGCAGGGCCGGCCGGTGGCGGCCGCCCGAGCGTTCCTCTCCCTTGCCGAGCCGGATGTACGGTTCGAAGCCGAGGCTGTGCGCGAACCGCACCAGCGAGGACTCGCACACGATGGACGCGCGCAGGCGCGTCAGTTCGCCTTCGGGCAAATCCGGCCGCGTGCGGTACAGGTAGTCGCTGACGACCAGCTCCAGCACGGCGTCGCCGAGGAATTCCAGCCGTTCATTGTCCTGCAGGGCCGGCCGGCGGTGTTCGTTCCGGTAGGACGCATGGGTGAACGCCTGTTTGAGCAACGCGGGATTTGAAAATGTGATCTCGAGGGAGGACTGCAAGTCGTCCCATCTGTTTCTCGCCAACCGTCTTCACCTCTATCTGGAAAAAGCCCCCGGCCCAAGCCGGGGGCTCGCAACCTGCCCTCTCGCCGTCACTCCGCCGTGTACCGGCCGAGCGCGATGACCGCGTTGTGCCCGCCGAATCCGAACGAATTCGAGAGCGCGTAACGCACATCCGCCCGCCGGGCGACATTTGGCACGTAGTCGAGATCGCACTCCGGGTCGGGCGTCTCGAGATTGATGGTCGGCGGAAGGATGCCTTCCTCAATGGTCTTGACCGTCGCCACCGCTTCGACACCGCCCGCGGCCCCGAGCAGGTGGCCGATCATCGACTTGTTGGAACTGACCGCCAGACGTTTGGCGTGATCGCCAAACAGGCGCTTGATGGCCAGGGTCTCGTGCACGTCCCCGACGTCCGTCGAGGTGCCGTGCGCGTTGATGTAATCGACGTCCTCCGGCTGGATGCCGGCGTCCCGCAGCGCGGCGGCCATGGCGCGATACGCACCGTCGCCCTCCGGGTGCGGCGCGGTCACATGGTAGGCGTCCCCGGACATCCCGTACCCGACGATCTCCGCCCGGATGCGCGCCCCGCGAGCCAGGGCGTGGTCCAGCGACTCCAGGACCACAATGCCCGCGCCCTCGCCCATCACGAAGCCGTCGCGGTCCCGGTCGAACGGACGGCTCGCCTTCTCCGGCGCGTCGTTGCGCGTGGACAGCGCCTTGGCGTTGCTGAAGCCGGCCAGGGCCAGATCCACGATGGCCGCCTCGCTGCCCCCCGCAATCATCACGTCCGCATCGCCGCGTTGGATGATCTTGAACGCGTCCCCGATGGCGTGGGTCCCCGTGGCGCAGGCCGTCACCGCCGCCGAGTTCGGCCCCTTGGCACCGAGGAGGATGGACACCTGGCCCGACGCCATGTTGGCGATCATCATCGGCACCACAAACGGGCTGACGCGCCGCGGACCGCGCTCCAGGAGCGTGCGGTAGTTTTCCAAAAGCGTCTGGATGCCGCCGATGCCCGAACCGATGTACACCCCGATGCGCTCGGCGTTGCCCTCGTGGATCTCAATCCCGGCGTCGGCCACCGCCTGCTTGGTCGCCGCGATGGCGAACTGGGTAAAGCGATCCAGCCGCCGCGCCTCTTTTTTCTCGATGTACTGTTCCGGGTCAAAGTCGCGCACCATGGCCGCGAACTTGGTGGGATAGTCCGTGACGTCGAACCGATCGATCATCGACACGCCCGACCGGCCCTCCACCAGGTTGTGCCAAAACGTGGGGACGTCGTTGCCGATGGGTGTGACCACCCCGAGTCCTGTGATCACGACTCGCCGTTTCACCCTTGCACCCCCGTCCGTACCCCGCGATAGAACAAAGCCCCGGCGTGAGCGCGGGACTCTGTTGTCACCTGTTTGCCTTACGACTGATGCGACTCGATGTATGTAACGACGTCGCCAACGGTGCGAATTTTCTCCGCGTCCTCGTCGGAGATCTCCATGTCGAACTCGTCCTCCAACTCCATGATGAGTTCGACGACATCCAGCGAGTCGGCGCCCAGGTCGTCCTTGAACGTGGAGTCCGGAGTCACCTTGTCCTCCTCGACACCGAGGCGTTCGACGATGATCTTCTTCACGCGTTCAAACGTATCGGCCATGATCTCACCCCCTCATGCGAACAAGCCCACACCCCAGAGTATACTACATGGCCATGCCGCCGTCGACATTCAACACCTGGCCGGTGATGTACGCCGCGTCGGGCGACGCCAGGAAGGCGACCGCCTTGGCCACGTGCACGGGTTGTCCCACGTGCCCGAGCGGGATCTGTTCTTTCAACTTGGCCGCCCATGCCTCGCCGAGCTCGGCCGTCATGTCCGTCTGGATGAAGCCGGGCGCCACCGCGTTGACGGTGATCCCCCGCGGCGCCAGTTCCCGCGCCGCCGCCTTGGTCAGGCCGACCAGCCCGGCCTTGGCGGACACGTAGTTCGCCTGGCCCACGTTGCCAATCAGACCGACCACCGACGTGATGTTGATGATGCGCCCGGAGCGCTGCTTCATCATCGGCCGCGCCGCGGCCCGGATCAGGTGAAACGCGCCCTTCAGATTGGTCTCGAGGACCGCATCCCAATCCTCGTCCTTCATCCGCAGCAACAGCGTGTCCCGGGTGATCCCGGCGTTGTTGACGACCACGTCGAGCCGGCCGAAGGCGGCCAACGCTGATTCTACCAACCGCTCGGCGTCGGACGCAATCCGCACGTCCGCCTGTTCCACGATGGCGCGTCCGCCCTCCTGCTCAATCAGGCGAGCGGTCTCGCGCGCTTCATCCACGCGGCCGACGCAGTTGACGACCACGTGGCCGCCCCCCCGCCCCAGCTCGATGGCGATGGCTCGTCCAATGCCGCGCGACGCCCCCGTGACGATGGACACCGTGTCCTGCACGAACACACCTCCTCCCGTCGGGCGGGCCACCTTCGGAGTGCCGGCCCCGCCCTACTCGGCCGTTGTGGCCGCGATGGTTTCTCGCAACGAAGCTTCATCTTCTACATGAAACACCGGAATCCTGCGATCCACCTTGCGGATCAACCCGGAGAGCACCGTGCCGGGGCCGAATTCCACGAACCCGTCGATCCCCATGGCCAGCATCGCCCGGACATCGTCCTCCCAGCGGACCGGCTGATACAACTGCACCTCCAGCGCGCGGCGGATCCCCTCCACGTCCGTCCGGGCGACGGCGTCCACGTTCGCCATCACGGGGATTCCGCTCTCGTGCCAGGTGACCTCCGCCAGCGCCTTGGCGAGGCGCTCGGCGGCCGGTTTCATCAGCGAGCTGTGGAAGGGCCCGCTGACCACCAGCGGGATGACCCGCCTGGCTCCCCGCGCCTTCGCCAGCTCGCCGGCCCGGGCCACCGCCCCCGCCGCGCCGGAGATGACAATCTGTCCCGGGCAGTTGAAGTTGGCCACCTCCACCGGTTCGTCCGGCGTGGACGCCTCCCGGCAGACCGCCTCCAAGTCCGCCGCCTCCATGCCCATCACCGCCGACATCGCGCCCCGGCCCGCGGGCACCGCCTCGTCCATCCACCGCCCGCGCAGATGCACGAGCCGAACCGCGTCCTCGAAGGAGAGCACCCCCGCCGCGACGAGGGCCGAATACTCGCCCAGGCTGTGGCCCGCGGTGACAACCGGCCTCACCCCGGTCAGTTCGTGAAACACCCGGTGCGCCAGGGTGCTCACGGTCAACAGAGCGGGCTGCGTGTGATACGTCAACCGCAGTTCTTCTTCGGGCCCCTCGAAGCACAGCCGGCTGAGGGAAAACCCGAGCGCCTCGTCCGCCGCCTCCATCACCGCGCGGGCCACCGGGTACCGTTCGCACAACTCCTTGCCCATTCCCACGTACTGCGCACCCTGCCCCGGAAACACGAACGCCAGTTTCATGCCCATCTCCTCCTCCGCCACTGCCTCACAGGCGCACGGCCGTCGCGCCCCACGTCAGGCCGCCGCCGAAGCCCACCATCACGACCAGCTGCCCCGGCTGGGCGCGGCCGGTCCGGACCGCCTCGTCCAACGCGATGGGGATGGAGGACGCGGAGGTGTTTCCGTAGCGGTCGATGGTCACGACCACCTTCTCCTCCTCCAATCCGAACCGTTTGCGCGCCGCGTCGATGATGCGAATGTTCGCCTGATGCGGCACCAGCAGATCGATGTCGTCCCGGGTCAGGCCGGCCGTCTCGAGCACCCGCTCCGTCGATGAGGCCATCGCCTTGACGGCGAACTTGAACGTCTCCCGCCCCTCCATCTTGATGAAGTGCTCGCGCGCCGACACCGTCTCGGCGCTGGCCGGACGGCGCGATCCACCGGCCGGCATGTACAAAAACCGCCCGCCGCTGCCGTCCGATCCGAGATCGAACGCGAGAAAACCGCGCTCCTCCCCGACCCGGCCGACCAGAACCGCGCCCGCGCCATCGCCGAACAGCACGCAGGTGCTGCGGTCCTCGTAATCCGTGATGCGCGACAACAGGTCCGCGGCGCAGACCAGGACGTACTCCTGCATTCCGCTCTCCACCATCGCCACCGCGTTCGCCAGGCCGTACAGGAATCCGGTGCAGGCCGCCGACAGGTCGAAGGCGCCCGCCCGGTTGGCGCCGAGGCGGTCCTGAATGAGACTCGCCGTGGACGGGAACATCATGTCCGGGGTGACGGTGGCGCAGATGACCATCCCCACCGCCTCCGGAGCCACACCCGCCGCGTCCAGCGCCCGCCGGCAGGCGAGGTAGCCGTAATCCGACGTGGCCTCCCCCGGCTCCGCGATCCGCCGTTCGCGAATCCCGGTGCGCTCGACGATCCACGTGTCACTCGTATCCACCATCTTCTCCAAATCCTGGTTTGTCAACACCCGCGACGGCAACGCCGACCCGGTGCCGAGAATTCCCGCTCGATACTGTCGGTTCACTCGTCCTTCTCCCCTCGGCCCGGCCCCGCCCCGTGAGCCAGGCTGTTTTGCATCTTGTCGACCATGCCCTGTTCCACGAACCGGATCGCCTGCCGCAGCGCGGAGCGCCAGGCCCGGGCGTCGCTGCTGCCGTGCGCCTTGATGCAACCGCCGGCCACTCCGAGGAACGGGGCGCCCCCGTACTCCGCGTAATCGAAGCGATCCCGAAGCCGCACCAACCCCGGCTTGACCACGGCGCCGGCGAGCTTCTGCAGCGGCCCCGCGGTCAGCACCTCGCGGATGGCCCCGAACAACCCGAGGCCGACGCCTTCCACCAACTTCAGGACCACGTTGCCGACGAATCCGTCGCACACCGCCACGTCGACCGCACCGCTGAGCAGATCGCGCGCCTCGATGTTACCCGCGAAGTTCAGCCCGGAGGACATCAGGCGCACGAACGCCTCCTTGCACAGCTGATTTCCCTTGCCCGGCTCCGTGCCGACGTTGAGCAGGCCGATGCGCGGGCGGTCGATGCCGAGCACGTGTTGGGCGTACAGGCTGGCCATTCCCGCGAACTGCAGCAGATTGTTGCTGTCGGCGTCCATCGTCGCCCCCGCGTCCGCCAGCATCACCCCGCGGCCGGAGAACGTCGGCAACACCGGCGCCAGAGCCGGCCGGTGAATCCCCGGCAGGCGGCCGATGACCAACAGGCCCGCCGCCACCAGGGCACCGGTGCTCCCCGCCGACACCATGGCGTCGGCCTCGCCCTCGCGAACCATCCGGGCGGCCACCACCAGAGAGGCGTCCGGTTTCCGCCGGACGGCCCGCGCCGGTTCCTCCTCCATGTCGATCACGCTGTCGGTATGCACGATCCTCACGGACCCCGGCCACGCTCCGCCCGCCGCCGCGCGCAGGCGCGCCTCATCGCCGACCAGGATGAAGGTCGCATCCTCCCGTTCGCGCGCAGCCGCAAGGACGGCCTCGACCGGGGCCGCCGGCGCCAGGTCGCCGCCCATCCCGTCGATCGCGATTCTCACAAATCCACCCCTTCATGCCACGGCCACCGTGCGTCGTCGCGGACGGCCTTCGCCCAGATGACCCCTTCCAGCACCCGCTCCCCGCCGACGCGGCTGACCGCCTGGCACTTCGTGATTCCGGCGCGCTGAGCGAGGACGTCCACGCGGCTGTGCAGCCATTCCCCGAGACGGACCGGCCGGTGAAACCGGACCTCCGCCTTCGCCGTCACGACCACGTCCGCGTCCACCACCGCCGTGGCGAGCGAATTGACCTGAGCGAACAGGTGATGGCCGCGCATGATCCCGGTGCGCGCGAACACGTGCTCCGAGGACACCCGCAGGACGGAGGTCGCGAACCGGCCCAGGACCAGCTCCTGAATCTCGCCCACCACCTCGCGGTGGTCCAGGGAGCGAAGCGCGTCCAGCTCGCGGTGGGCCATCCGCCGCATCCGTTCCCGCACCTCCGGGATGTTCAGCGCGGCTCGATCCAATCGAATGGTGGCCACGCTCACCTGAAAATAGTCGGCCAGCTGCTCATCGGTGACAAACGGGTCCTCGCGCAGTTTCTGCACCAACGCCGCGCGGCGCTCCGACTTTTTCAGCGTCCATCCCCCACCGCCGCCCCCGGCGGGCGGGCCCGCCCGGGGGTTTATGACCAGATATTAAAACCACGTGTTAAGTACACTCTACCAGATGCCCTTCGACGGATTCAAGGCGCCGGGCCGCACGCCCCATCGCACGAAGCGGGCATCTTCAGCGGCGTCGCCCGACAGGCGTCACAGGATACCAGAGCCGCCCCGCACGGCAGGGGGCCGGGGGCCCGGCGGGATCGCCGGCGGCAAAAAGGGCGCCGAAAACAAAAAAAGCCGGTTCTCACCGGCTTTCTCCGTGTTCACTTGACTTTGAGGACCGTGCGGCCCTTGTAGGAACCGCAGTTGCGGCACGCGTGGTGCGGCAGCTTGTAAGCCCCGCACTGCGGGCACGTCACCATGCCGGGCAGCTCCAGCTTGAAATGCGTGCGGCGCAGGCGCTTGCGGGTCTTGGACACCCGGTGTTGCTGTACGGCCACTTCGGACACCTCCTCGACGTGGTCGTCCTGTCGACCACCCACAATCTCACTTGGACCCGTCGTCGGAAAACCAATCCTTCAACACGTCCAACCGCGGATCCACCGGCCTGCGGTCGCATCCGCATTCACCCAGGTTGAGGTTCGCCCCACACACCGGGCACAGGCCTTTGCACGCCTCCGAACACACCGGATAGACGTCCAGCTCGAGATTGATGGCCTGCTCGATGTACGGATCCAACTCGATGGTTTCTCCCGACAGGTGATGTTCCTCGTCCGCCTCCCCCGGGTCATCCGTGAAGCGCTCGTCAAACCGCGCCGTCAGGCCGCGTTCGAACGGTTCCAGGCATCGGGAGCAGTCGTAGGTCACGCGCGTGCTGAGCAAGCCGTGCACGTGGCTGGTGTGCTGTGCCGCCTCCGCCTCGAGATCGCAGTGCACCGGGTCCATCCCCGACACCTGCGGATTCTCCTCGACAATCCGCGGCAACTCAACGTCTTCGTGCAGCCGCACCGGCCCTGGGGCCTGGCGGAGATCGGTCACATGCAGCTCCATATCCATCACCCTGTCGACAACGGATTCCAGTATAGCGTCATTCGCCACAGGCTGTCAATCACGATGAACAAGCGCAGTTACGAGGCGTGTTCGGCCCGCCCGATGGCCGCGAGAATCCGCGGCATCGCCTCGAGCGCCGCCCGGTAGCCGGCCTCGACCGCCTCCTCGCTGCGGTGAAACTGCGACGTCCCGATGTCCGCGACATCCGGCTCCACGCACACGTCCGGCTGGTTGTCCGGAGCGGTCAGGCTGTGCGCCTGCATGACGTCGATGGACATCATCACCACGTCCAGCACGGTCTCGGGGACGCGCGCACGGTGCACGGCCCCCACGTCGACACCGATGACCACGTCCGCGCCCAATTCCCGCGCCACGGCCACCGGCACGCGGTCCAACACGCCCCCGTCCACCAGCACCCCGTCCTCGGTGACGACGGGCACGAACACCCCCGGGATGGAGATGCTCGCCCGGACCGCGTCCGCGATGCGCCCGGTTTTCAACACCACCTCGCGCCGGTGGAGCAGGTCCGTCGCCACGCAGGCGAACGGTTTGGGCACATCCTCGAAGGTCGCCTGGCGGGTCAACAATAGGAGCATGTCGTGGACCTTCTCGCCGGCCACCAATCCCACCTTCGGGACGACGAGATCCAGCCAGTGCCGCATGTGCAGGGAGGCCGCCAGCCGCCGCATGAACGCGGGCCGCATCCCGGTGACGTACAGCGCCCCGACCAGGCTGCCCATGCTGCTGCCCGTCACCACGTCGATGGGAACGCCGTGTTCTTCCAGCGCCCGCAGCACGCCGATGTGCGCATATCCCTTGGCCCCGCCCGATCCGAGCGCCAACCCCACCCGCATGTCCGCCACCCCGAATCCCTCCCCGACGGATGGCGATCCCATTCGCATCGTTCCTTCAGGCCCGCCCCGGCGGCGCGTGCTTCGCCACCAGCGCGGACGCGACGGCAGGAGGCACCAAGTCGTCCAGCGGACCGCCGCCGGCCGCCACCTGTTTGACGAGCGATGAGCTGACGAACGACCAGGCGGGCGACGTCGGCACGAACAGCGTGACCGCCTCCGGGAAAAGATGCGCGTTCATCAGCGCCATCGGCATCTCCGCGTCGAGATCCGCCCCGCTGCGCAGGCCGCGCAGGATCACGTCCGCTCCAATCGTTCGGACGTAATCGACCAACAGTCCGGAGAACGCGTCCACCCGCACGTTTTGCCACGGCCGCAGCACCTCGGCCATCAGGGCCACCCGCTCGTCGGCGGTGAACAGCGGCCGCTTGTCGGGATTGTTCAACACCGCCACAACGATCTCGTCGAACAGCGGCGCCACCCGTCGGATGAGATCCAGGTGGCCGTTGGTCATCGGATCGAAACTTCCCGGATACACCGCACGTGTCACGCCTCATCGCCTCCACGCTCATCGGCCATGCCAAGCTTCCCCCGCCGGCCGGCGTCCCCTCCCGGCGCCCCCGCGTCGCGGTACAGGGAGATGGCGATGTCCCCGTACGCGCGCGCTTTGAACCGCTCCAACCGGCCGACCGCCTCCGGCAGCGCGACCTGAGCCGGGTGCTCGCACACCACGCCGTGCCGGATGGACACCGGGCTTTGGGCAATCGCCTGCAGGACGCGCGGCCACAATCCCAGCCGGTAGGGCGGGTCCACGAACACCCAGCCCGCGTCCCAGCTCCGTTCGGCCAACCGAGTCCACGCCTGCGCCCAATCCATGCGCCACACCTCGCACCACGGCTCGGCGCCCAGCCGGCGCACGTTATCCCGCACCGCCGCGATGGAGCGTGGGTGGGTGTCCACCAGCACCGCCCGGTCCGCCCCGCGGCTGAGCGCCTCGAGGCCCAGGGCGCCGGAGCCCGCGAACAAATCGACGGCGATCCCGCCATCCCAAGCCCACCCCATCAGATTGAACAGAGACTCCTTCACCCGGTCGGTCGTCGGCCTCGCCACATCGCCGGCGGGGGCCGTCAGCCGAAACCCGCGCCAGCGCCCCGCGATGATGCGCATCCTCATCCCGCCTCGCGATTGCATCGGATCGCTTTCACTGTATCATAACCCCGGCCGCGAAAAAATTTTTCCCGCGGCGAGGATCGCATGTATAATTCGCCGCATCCTGGCAATGCTGTGGATAACAACGGCATTTGCTGTTGTAGGCAACCGCGGGTGAAGGCTTAGTTCTCCATAAGCACTTCCTCCGGTTTCTCCTCTCCCAGACGCGCTCCCCGGCCGAACGGCCGGGGGGCGGCAGAAACCCACGCGTACCCGGGCGTGGGTTTTCTGCGTTTTGAATTGTATAATTTCCGCATGGGAGAAGGAGGCCTGTGTATGAACCCTCACCTGTGGACCATCCATGAGTTCCGCCAACACCTGCTCGCCCGAGAGATCTCGGCGGAGGAGACGGTGCGGCACTTCCTCCACCGCATCCGCCAGCACGATCCCCAGCTCCACGCGTACATCCACGTTTCCGATGCGGCCGTCGCACAGGCGCGCCAAATCGACGAACGACTGGCGCAGGGATTGCCCGTCGGCCCGCTGGCGGGGGTGCCGGTGGCCGTCAAGGACCTGATTGACACCGTGGACATGCCGACCACGTACGGCGGCGTGCACCTGGCGGACCGCCGGCCCACCCGCAACGCCACCGTGATTGACCGGCTGCGCGACGCCGGCGCCATCCTCATCGGGAAGACCAACCTGCACGAGTACGCGTACGGCACGACCAACGAGAACCCGCACTACGGACGGGCCCGCAATCCGTGGAACCGGGCCAAGATCCCCGGCGGATCGAGCGGCGGCAGCGGGGTCGCCATCGCCGCGGGACTGGCCCTCGCCGCCCTCGGCACGGACACCGGCGGCAGCATCCGCATCCCGGCCGCGCTGTGCGGCCACGTGGGACTCAAACCCACCTTCGGGCTCGTCAGCAAGGCGGGCGTGTTCCCCCTCGCGGAATCGCTCGATCACGTCGGCCCCATGGTCAAGTCGGTCCGCGACGCGGCCCTTGTGCTGTCGGTCCTGGCGGGGCCCGACCCGAACGACGCCACCTCCGTCCGCGTTCCGCCGCGCGCGTACGACAGCGTCATCCCGCATGCCCGACCGCGCGTCGGCGTGCCCCGGTCGTTCTTCTTCGACAAGTGCCATGCGGGTGTCGCGCAGGTGGTGCAGGCGGCGCTGCGCACCCTGCAGGAGAACGGGTTCGATCTCGTCGAGGTGGACCTGCCCAGCGCTCACCAGGTGCCGGACATGCAGAACGCCATCATCTCGAGCGAAGCGCTCTTCGTCCACGAACCGATGCTGAAGGCGCACCCCGAGCAGTACGGGGAGGACGTTCGCCAGCGCCTCGAGGCCGGGTACGAGATCCGCGGTCACCAGGTCGTGGCCGCCATGCGGTTCCGGCAACGGTTCGCCGCGGAGGTGCGGGAGGTGCTGGAGGAAGTCGACGTCATCGCCACGCCCACCACGCCCATCACCGCCACCGATGTCGGTCAGCAGAAGGCGCACATCCGGGCGCAGGAGGTGTTGGTGCGGGCGCACCTGACCCGGTACACGAACCCGTGGAATCTCACCGGCCTGCCCGCCATCACCCTCCCCTGCGGCCAGGCCGCGGACGGCCTGCCGGTCGGACTGCAGTTCGTCGGCCCGCGCTTCGGGGAGATGAAGGTGCTCGGCGTCGCCCTCGCCGCCGAGGCCATCCTGCCCTGGAACCCCGTCGCGCCCGATTACCGGTGAACAGAAATGCCCCACGGCTCATCGCCGTGGGGCATTTTCTTCACGCCCGCGTCCCCCGCCGGAGACGCCGCGTTGGCCTCAGCGCCACTTCGCGGTCGGAGCAATCACGTTGAAGTCCACCCGGTCCTTGTAGCGGCGAGCGGTCTCAATCAACTCGCGGATCAGCTCATCCGACAGAAGATGCGGTTTCAACCCGAGATCGAGCAGCTTCGTGTGGATGGCGTTGTAGTAGTGCTCCTCCTTCTCGACCCGCGGGTTCTCGAGGTGCTGAATCCTGGCGTCGATGCCCATCGTCCGCGCCACCTGCTGGACCCGTTCGGCCAGCTCGAGCACGGAGAACTGTTCGGTGAACTGGTTGAACACGCGGAACTCCCCGCGGTCCGCCGGATGAAGAGCGGCCAGCTCCACGCACTGCAGGGTGTCGCGGATGTCGAGGAAGCCGCGGGTCTGCCCGCCCTTTCCGTACACCGTCAGGTCGTATCCGACCGCCGCCTGAATGCAGAATCGGTTGAGCGCGGTCCCGAACACCCCGTCGTAGTCAATCCGGTTGTACAACCGCTCATCCCGCTTGGTCTCCTCGGTCCACAGACCATACACGACCCCCTGGTTCAGGTCGGTGGCGCGGATGCCCCACGCCTTGCAGGCGAACATGATGTTGTGGCTGTCGTGCACCTTCGACAGGTGGTAGAAGGAGAACGGCTGCTTCGGATACGGGAGCACGTCCTCCCGCCCCTTGTGCTGAATCCGTATGTACCCTTCCTCAATGTCGATGTTCGGCGTCCCGTACTCGCCCATCGTGCCGAGCTTGATCAGGTGGCACTCCGGCGTGATCTCCTTGATGGCGTACAGCACGTTGAGGGTGCCGACCACGTTGTTGACCTGCGTGAACACGGCGTGCGCCCGGTCGATCATCGAGTATGGCGCCGACCGCTGCTCGGCGTAATGGACGATGGCCTCCGGTTCAAACTGCCGGAACACACTTTCCACAAACTCGTACTCCGTCAGGTCGCCGACGAACACCCGGATGTCCCTGCCCGTGATCTCCTTCCAGGCCTTGACCCGTTCTTCTAGCGAGGCAATCGGCGTGAGCGATTGAGTTCCCAGTTCCTCGTCCCACTTGCGGCGGATCATGCTGTCCGCAATCGCCACCTCGTGCCCGCGTTCCGAAAAGTAGAGCGCGGTCGGCCAACCGCAGAACCCGTCGCCCCCGGCGATCAATATCCTCATGCACTCGTCACCCCATCACTGGTCAGTGCGCGAACCGCGCATTCTAACACCTTTACTCTACCGATTTTTCATCGTTCCGGCAAGGTGGCAAAAACCGGGGCCCAACAGATGAAAAGGGGCCGCGTCCTTCGCGCGGCCCCGCCGGTCTCACCACGGGCCGTAATAATCCCCCATCTGTTCGCTGGCCTTGACCATCCAGGACCAGTAGGCGCGGAGGCCCTTTCCGCACCAACGCAACACGGTACGGACCGGTTTCATGCCGATCACCTCGGCATCAGTATGCCCGCACCTCATTTTGGTATGCATCGGCCCGGCGGTCCGGCGAGGTTCACCCGAGTGTGGCCAACCGCTCGCCCATCCGAACGCGCTGGCCCGGCCGGACGCAGAACGACTCAATCATCCCCGGTTCGAACACCAGAATCACCGTCGAGCCCAGTTCAAACCGGCCCATCTCCCGGCCGCGCTCCAGGGGCACCTCGACCAGCCCCTCCTCCACCGGAAGCCGCCGGCGCCGCATGGGCCGCCGGTAACCCGGTCCGTACTCGGTCCGGATGCTCCCGACGATGGTGGCCCCGACCTTCACCACCGCCAGGGTGCCCTGTTCCGAATCCACCCAGGTGACCAGGCGCTCGTTTCGCGTGAACAGCCCCGGAATGCTCGCGACCCCCATCGGATTGACCGGGTACAGGCGGCCGGGGATGTACCGCCAACGCCGAATCACCCCGGTGATGGGCATGTGAACCCGGTGATAATCCCGCGGACTGAGGTAGAGGGTGATGTAATCTCCACCCTGAAACTCCAACGCGTCCTCCGCGTCCCCGAGGAGGGCCGCCAACGAATACCAACAGCCCTTCGCCTGCAGGAGACTGCCCTCCCGAATCCGGCCCAGGCAGCTGACCGTCCCGTCGACGGGGGACGCCACACCCTCCGGATCGACCGGGCGCGCGCCCGCCCGGAGCGAGCGACAGAAAAATTCCAACAGGCTGTCGAACGCCTGGGGGGGCCGGTCGAGATCCGAGCGGTCGATTCGGTAGCACCGCATGTACAACGGAATCAGGTGCCGGCTCCACCGTTTGCGCGACACGCGCCCCACACACGCGGTCAATGTGCGCTTCGGCAGCGCTCCCAGGGTCCATCTCGCAATCACCCGTCTCATACTCCACCCCGTCCGGCCATTTGTGTCTGATTATGCGCCAGCGAGGCGGTCGCCGTCCACCCGCGCGCACCGGGTCAATCCCGCACCGGTGTCGTGTCCATCTGCCGCTCGAGATATTCGCGCATCGGCCTCCAGGCCGGCAGAAGCCACAGATCGCCGCTCTCCACCGCGCGTTGCGCCTCCTCGCGCGCCACCTCCATCACGCGAAAGTCGCGCGTCACGTCGCCGACGGTGAACTCGGGCAGGCCACTCTGGCGAACGCCGAAGACCTCACCCGGGCCGCGCAGCTCCAGGTCGCGTTCGGCGATGAGAAACCCGTCCTGGGATTCGACCAGCGTCTCGAGGCGGCGCGTGGCCATCGGACCGTCGGCGTCCGACAGAAGGAGGCAATGGCTCTGCCAATCCCCGCGCCCCACGCGGCCCCGCAGCTGATGCAACTGGGCGAGTCCGAAGCGTTCCGCGTGGTACACCAGCATGACGGTCGCCTCCGGCACGTGGATCCCGACCTCAATCACCGTGGTGCTGATCAACACCTGCAGGCGTCCCTCCGCGAACGCCCGCATCACCTCGTCCTTTTCCCGGCTCGGCATGCGGCCGTGCAACAGCCCGACCGCGTGGCCCGCGAACGCGTCCGACAGGCGTTGCCACAGCTCGGTGGCGGAGGCCACATCGGCGAGCTGTTCCGATTCCTCCACCAGCGGAGCCACCACATACGCGCGCCGGCCACGGGCCAGCTCGCGCCGCACCAACCGGATCGCCTCATCCTCCTGCGACAGACGCAACCACCGGGTCACAATCGGCTTTCTGCCGGCCGGCAGTTCATCCAGCACCCCCACGTCGATGTCCCCGTAGATGGCCAGCGCGAGCGTGCGCGGAATGGGGGTCGCGGACAGAAACAGCACGTCCGGCCGGCCGCCCTTCTGGCGGAGGATGGCCCGCTGCTGCACCCCGAAGCGATGCTGTTCGTCCGTGATGACCAGGCCCAGATTGTGAAATTGGACATCCTCCGTGAGCAGGGCGTGCGTGCCCACCACGAGATCCAAATCGCCTTGCGCGAGCCATCCGACAATCTCCTGCCGCGCCCGCGCCGGCGTGCTGCCGGTGAGCATCCCGACCCGCAGGCCGAGTCCCTCGAGCCGCCGTTTCGCTTCCCGGTAGTGCTGTTCCGCCAGGATCTCCGTCGGCGCCATCAGCGCCGTCTGCGATCCCGCGCGCGCCACGGCATACGCCGCCCACAGCGCGACCCATGTCTTGCCCGAACCGACGTCCCCCTGCACGAGCAGGTTCATCGGGGCCGGTTTTTGCAAGCGATCGAGGATCTGCAGGCACACGCGCCGCTGCGCGCCGGTCAGCGGGTGCGGCAGGCTTTGCTCAAACGCGGTCAGGGCGTCGTCCGGCACCCGATGCGCGACGCCCGCGCTCGCCCCGTCGCGGTGGGCGCGGAGCCACTGCAGCTGCAGTTGAAAGCACAGGAACTCCTCGAACACCAGCCGCCGCCGCGCCTGGCGCAGGTCCTCCTCCGTCGCCGGTTCGTGCATCCAACGGATGGCCTCGGCGTACGAACACAGCCGGTAGCGCTGCACCAGCGCCTGCGGCAGCCGCTCCTCCCACTGGTCCCCGTACTGTTGGAGCGCACGCCGGATGATGCCCTGAATCTGCGCCGAGGGCAGGGCCTGCGATCCGCGATACACCGGAGACAGCGCCCCGTACCGGGCCGGGTCTCCCGCGCCGAAGTCCGTGTGCGAGACGACCAGGGTGCGCCGGGTGGGGTCATACCGGCCGGTGAGCAGGACCACCCGGCCATCCGTCAATTTGTCTTTTAAATAAGGTTGATTGAACCAGAGCCCGGTCACACGGTGCCGGCCATCGACGAGCAGGCGGGCTCGCAGGAGCGCGCGGCGATTCTGCCAGCGAATCGCCGGCGCCCCTTCCACCACGGCCCGCACAATCACGGATTCTTCCGGCCCGTAGCTGTCGAGCGGCCGGATGCGCCGGTCCTCGTACCGCACCGGGAAGTGGTGCAACAGCTGATGGACCGTGTCAATCCCGAGATCGTGCAGCGCCTTCGCCTTCGCCTGGCCCACACCGGCCACCCAGGTCACCGGCAGGGTGTGCAACATGGCGCATCACTCAACAGACAGAATGTAGTCGTACACCGGTTGACCACCGGCTTTCGCCTCCACCTCCGCCCCAAACCGGGCGGACACCACGTCCGCCAGCCGATGGACCTCGTCCTCGGCCACATCGGCCCCGTAGAACACGGTCACCAACTCCGCCTCGTCCTCGCACAGCTTCGCGACCACGTCGAGAAACGCCTGCTCGCGGCTGTCGGCCACGCAAACGAGGTCCTGATCCACCAGTCCGAGGTACTGGTTTTCCTTCACCTCACGGTCCTGGTACACGGTGTCCCGCGCCGCGCGAGCGACCGATCCCGCCCGGACCCCGGCCATGGCCGCCCGCATACGGGCCACATTCTCGTTTGCCGAAGCGCTCGGCAGAAACGCCATCATGGCCGCGATGCCCTGTGGCACGGATGTCGTCGGGATGACGTGCACACGGCCGTCCGCCATCTGCGCCGCCTGTTCGGCGGCCAGCACCACGTTTTTGTTGTTCGGCAAGAGGATCACCTGTTCCCCGCGGGCGGCTCGCGCCGCATCGAGGATCTCCTGCGTGCTGGGATTCATCGTCTGCCCGCCCGAGACGAGCACGTCGACGCCGAGGCTGCGAAACACCGCCTGCAACCCCTCTCCCGCGACCACCGCCACCACCGCCGACGGCCGCGGGGGACCCGGTTGTGTGGCGGCCACGACCGGGGTCATCTCCGACACCCGAACCGCATCCGAACTCGAGGCCTCATCCGAACCGTGGGCCGCCTCCGGAAAGGCCCGCGGGTGTTGGGCCCCGTCCGCCGCCCCGGCCTGCGCCCGGATGACCGCGTGCTGCTCCGTCATGTTGTCGACCTTGACCTTCAGCAGATCCCCGTGCGTCAGGGCGTCCTCCAACACCCGTCCGGGGTGCAGCGTGTGCACGTGCACCTTGACGAGGTCGCCGGCGGAGACCACCAGGAGCGAATTTCCGTACGCCGCCAACCCGTACCGCAGGGCCGATTCAGCGCGCTGCGCGTCCCGCGCCCGCACCAGGACCTCGGTGCAGTATCCGTACTCCCCCTCGGCCGCCACGTGAGCGGCGGCGAAATCCACCACATCCAGGCCGCCCGCCGCATCGGCCGCGGCGGCCTGGATCTGCTGCGGCGTGACGGCCGGGGTCTCGCCGCGGAGCCACAGGTCGAATCCCTCGAGGATGAAGACCAGCCCCTGCCCTCCGGAGTCCACCACCCCGGCCTGCTTGAGAACGGGCAATTGCTCCGGGGTCTTGGCGAGGGCGTCGCGCGCGGCCTGCAGGACCCGGGCCATCCACTCCGGCAGCGAAGGGTTCCGCTTGGCTTCCCGCACGCCGGTCGCGGCGGCCTCCCGGGCCACCGTCAGCATGGTCCCTTCCACCGGCTTGGCGACCGCCCGGTACGCGATGTCCACGCCCTCCTGCAACGCCCGCGCGAACAGGGCGGCGTCGAGTCGCTCGCGATCCGCCAACACCCGGCTGAATCCGCGGAACAGCTGGGACAGAATCACCCCGGAATTGCCCCGTGCGCCCATCAGCAGCCCGGCGGCCAACGCCGAAGCGGCCTGTCCCAGAGAAGGGTTTGCAAGCGTGGCGAGACTCGACACACCCGAAGCGAGGGAGAGTTCCATGTTTGTGCCGGTGTCCCCGTCGGGCACGGGAAAGACGTTCAGTGCGTTGACCACGTCCACCTGCGCCTTCAACCGCGCGTGCCCCGCGCGGACAAGCTGGACAAACCCGGCGCCGTCGAGATGAGAACGATCCGTCGTCATGCAATCCTCCTAGCGTTCGGCGGCCACACGCACGCCCTGCACAAAGATGTTCACCCGGTCCACCGAGATGCCGACCGAATCGTTCAGCACGTACCGGACTTTCTCACGGACATTTTGCGCCACCTCGTAGATGTTCACCCCGTAGCTGACCACGATGTACAGGTCCACCTGCACATCGTCTCCCGAGATGCGGACCTCGACGCCGCGCCCGGGATTTTCCCGTCCGAGCAGCTCGCTCAGGCTGTCCTTGACCTGTTTACGGGAAGCCATGCCCACCAGTCCGTAGCAGTCCATGGCCGCGAGCCCCGCCACGGTCGCGATCACGTCCTCGGAGATGCTGATGGTGCCGTACTCCGTCTGGATGGTCTTCGGCATGCGGAACCCCTCCTGCATCCAACCTCTGTGCAATTGTACTATATCACACAAAGCCGCTCGGCTTCGCACATAAGCCCCATGCGATTGGATACCTTATCCTTCGGATGCATATGCATCCAATCTCCGACGCACCTTGAACCAAACGAGAGGGATGCAGGATGACGGTCTGGAACCGGTGGTTCGGACGGGGCCCGGAGAGAAGCTCCCGTCCGCCGACACCGAGCGACATCCTTCAACAAAAGACCGACGCGAAGGTCAGCGGCCGGTTGGACAAAGACGTCCGCTTTCTGCAGGACCTGTTCGGCCGCAACGACGACTTCGTCATCCGAACCCTGCAGATGTTCGACAGCCGACCGGCTTGTCTGCTCTATTTTTCCAATCTGGTCAACCGGGACGTGATCAACGAGCACATCCTCAAACCCCTGATGGGGGCGGAGCGCCCCCGGCGCGGCCTGCGGGACGCCCGGGGGATGAAGCAATTCCTGGCCAAACGCGTGATCTATTACGGCGAGGTGCACTACGAACACCGCCTCGCCAAGGTGGCCGAGGCGCTGTTGCGCGGAGAGACAATTCTGCTGGTCGAAGGGCTGGACGAGGCCCTGCACCTGGCCACGCGAAACGTGGTCGAACGCGCCGTCGAACAACCGGAGACGGAACAGGTGATCCGCGGCGGGCGGGATGGATTCACGGAGCTGTTGGCGACCAATGTCACGCTGCTGCGGTACCGCCTGCAAACCCCCAATTTCCGCGTCCAGATGCTGACCATCGGGCGCGCCACGAAGACCAAGGTGGGCGTGTGCTACGTGGAGGGGGTGGCGAACGACACGCTGGTGCAGGAGGTCCTCGACCGCCTTCAGGCGGTGGACGTCGACGGGGTGATTGACGCCGGCACCCTGGAGCAGTTCATCGAGGACAACCACTGGAGCCCGTTCCCTCAGATCCAGAACACGGAGCGGCCCGACAAGTGCGTCGCCACCCTGCTCGAGGGCCGGGTGGTGATTCTCACAGACGGAACCCCGTTTGCGCTCATCGTGCCGGCGGTGTTCACCCAGTTCTACCAGACCCTCGACGATTACACCGAGCGCCCGCTGATGGCGAGCCTCATTCGCATGGTCCGCATCGTCGCCCTGATTTTCTCCCTGGTGTTTCCGAGTCTGTACGTCTCGGTGATCGCGTTCAATCCGGAACTCATCCCGACCAAGTTCGCGGTGGCGGTGGCCGGCGGCCGAGCCGGCGTGCCGTTCCCCGCCGTCGTGGAGGTGCTGGTGATGGAGGTGACCATGGAGGTGTTGCGCGAAGCCACGCTGCGCCTGCCGCAACAGGTCGGTGGCGCCCTGTCCATCGTGGGCGTCCTGGTGGTGGGCCAGGCGGCCGTCGCCGCGGGATTCGCGAGCCCCATCACCGTGGTCGTCGTCGCCCTGACGACCATCGGATCGTTCGCCACTCCGGCGTACAATGCGGCCGTGGCGCTGCGCATTCTGCGCTTCGTGTTGACGGTGCTGGCCGGCATCTGGGGACTGTACGGGGTCATGCTGGGGCTCATCGCCATCACGCACCACATGCTGTCGCTGCGCTCCTTCGGTGTACCCTACCTCAGTCCCATCGTCCCCGGCGACTGGCAGGGTCTCAAGGATTCCTGGCTGCGCGCGCCGCTGTGGTGGATGCCGCGCCGGCCTCGGCATCTGTTCCCGCAGGACCCCACCCGGCTCGCGCCGGACACACAGGGGGTCATTCTGCAGCGGCCGAGCCATCCGCTCGATCCGGTCCGGCCGCGCCGCCGGAGGTGATCCTGTGGAGGCGCCGCGTTTTCAGACGGTCACGTTCCTCGAGGCCACCGCGACGGTGATCAGCACCATCATCGGCGTGGGCGTGCTGGCGCTCCCGCGCATCGCGGCGGAGGCGGGAAACTCCGGAGCGCCGTTGGTGACGCTGCTCGGCATCGTCTTGTCCACGGTCGGCCTTGTGCTCGTCACCGCCCTCGGCATGCGCTTTCCGCGCCAGTCGCCGGTGGAGTACAGCGAACGGATCATCGGCCGCTGGCCGGCCCGCGGGGTCAGCCTGTTGCTGGTGGCCTTCTTCGCCACGCTGACGGGACTGGCGGCGCGCGAGTTCGCCGAGGTCGTCGTCACCTCGGTCCTGCCCCGGACCCCCGTCGAGGTGACCGCCATCGCGATGCTGGCCCTGACCGCGTGGTGCTGCCGCGCCAACCTCACCACCTTCGCGTACGCCCATTTGTTCTATCTGCCGTTCGTGCTGGCGCCCGGGTTGGTGATTGTCGCCCTGTCCTTGAAAAACGCGGCGCTTCTCAACCTGCTGCCGGTGGTCGGCAACCATCCGGACGCCGGGGCCATCGCCGCGGGCGCTCTGACCGTGTCCGCGCTGTTTCAGGGCTCCTTCGTGGTGGCGATGGTGATTCCGGGCATGCGGCGGCCCCGTCGGGCGATGGCGGCGAGCCTGGTCGGCATCTGCGTGGCGGGCGGGCTGTACCTGGCCATCGTGATCGCGACCGTCGGGGTGTTCGGCGCCGCCGCGACCGCCGAGTTTCTGTGGCCCACGCTGGAATTGGCGAAGACGACTCTGCTCCCGGGCGAGGTGCTGGAACGGCTCGACGCCGCCTTTCTGATGGTGTGGGTGACCGCCGTCTTCACCACCCTGTACTCCACGTACGCCTTGACCGCCCGGGCGCTGCGGGACCTGTTCCGGCTCGGCGACCACAGCCTGTGGGTGACCTTTCTGTTGCCGTACGTGTTTCTCATCGCCCTCGTGCCCCCCGACATCGTCCGTCTGTACCAGGTCATTGAGTGGGTGGGACGCTTCGGGCTTTGGATCACCATCGGTTACCCGTGTCTGCTGTGGCTCGTCTGCCTCCTTGGCGGCGCGAGAGGAGACGAACCGCATGCGAACTGAGGCTTTCCGCGGCCTGCGGCGGGTCATCCCGTGCCTGCTGTTCATCCTCCCGCTCGTCACCGGCTGTTGGGATCGATTGGAAATCGAGCAGCGCGCGACCGTCCTCGGCCTGGCCATCGACACCGAATCGGCCGTTGCCGAGGAGGCCCCGCGCGATGTCGGCAAATCGCCCTCCATCGATGCGACGACCTCCTCCGGCATGGACGTCCCGTACGGCGGAACCCTGTTTCGCCTGACCGCGCAGATCGCCGTGCCCGGCCGTATTCCGCTCGGCCCGGGCGAGGGCGGCGGGGGCGGGGGCGGGTCGCGTCCGCAGGAAGCCGTGTGGGTGCTGCACAGCGCCGGCACCACGGTCAACGACGCGCTGCAGCAGCTGCAGCAGCAGGTCGCGGACAAGCTGTTCCTCGGCCATCTGCGCATCCTCGTGGTGTCGGAGGCGTTCGCCCGGGCGCGCGGGATGCAGGTGTTGACCGACTTTCTCGTGCGCCACCCCGAGGTCCGGCGCACCGTGTGGGTGGTCGTGTCCCGCGGCCGCGCTGCCGATCTGATGCAGACCGCGCCCCCGTTGGAGCGCGTCCCGACCCTCTATCTGATGTCGACGCTCGATCACGCCAAGCAGATGGGCAAGCTGTCCAACGACTTCTTCGGCATGTTCGCGAGCAAGGTGGTCGCCCCCGGGCGCGACCCGGTGCTGCCCTACGTGGAGGTCATGCAGCGGGACAACATCAACCTGACCGGATTGGCGTTCTTCCAGGGCGACCAAATGGTCGGAACGACCGCGCGCCCGTTCGACATCTCCACCTACATGCTGCTGACCGGCGTGCGCCCCGGCGGCTACACGATGATGGTGCAGGTGCCGGGCCAGGCGGATACGGTGATGTGGCAGGCGTACCGGCGCAAGCAGCGGGTCGACGTGACCTTCGCCAACGGGCGGCCGCACCTGAGCGTGCAGCTGCACATCGACGGCAACGTGACCGAGAAATCGAGCGACCGGGTGAATTTGGACGACGCCGCCGTCATCCGCCGGATCGACGAGGCCGTCGCCGCCAAAACCCGGGCGAACATCGAGGCGGTCCTCGAGCGCACGCGGGAGCTTGGCACCGACCCGGTCGGATTCGGTGAGTATGTGCGGGCGAAGCACCGCCGTTATTGGGACAGGGCGGTGAAGAGCAAGGACCGCTGGCGAGACCTCTACCCGGACATCCCGGTGGATGTGCGGGTAACGGTGACGACCCATCGGCTCGGTATGAAAGGACGGTGATCCGGCGTGATCGTCGATATCGCCGAGATGTACCCAAGCCTGGGGGCGCTTTTGTTCGTGGTGACGGGCGCGCTGCTGCTCGGCGCGGAGCATCACCGATGTCAGCGCGAGCGGATGCATCGGGAGGCGCGCTGGTGCCGGCGATTGGGATGGGTGAACATTCTGTCGGGTGCCGCGCTGTGGATCACGGTGTGGGTCGTTCGGCTGGTCGCGTGAGGCCCGGGCGGCCCCACCCGCAGGGAATCCCTTTGGCCAAGGCGGCGTCTCGCACCGCCCTCGCGGGTGCTCCGGCCGAGGCGGCGGTGAAGTGGAATTCATTGCGCGTTTGAATTCCCCTGTGTTACAATTGCAGGCGTTGGCCAAGGGGAGGTGCACAGCGATGGCAAAACGGTGTGAGATCTGCGGTAAGCAGCCACAGAGCGGAAACCTGGTCAGCCATGCGGAGAACAAGACCAAACGCCGCTGGCTTCCCAATCTTCAATCCGTGCGCGTCAACATCAACGGTACGGTGAAACGCATGAAGGTCTGCACGAGCTGCCTGAAGGCGGGCAAGGTGCAGCGTGCGGTCTGATGACGAAGGCCACAGGGGCTCGTCTCCCCCACATCCACCGCGGGAGATGAGCCCCTGTTTTTCCACCATCTGATCCGTCCTCACATCCCCTCTGGGAAGCCGCCCCATCCCCGGCCGAGACCGGCGCTTGGCGTTGCCAACTCCGTCGCCCGCTCAGTCCTTGGAAACTCAGTCCTTGGAGAAAACGCCGATGAAGGCCTTGACGATGCCGCCCACGAACTTGGGCAATTTGATGGTATAGAACTTCACCCCGCCGTCCCTCCTTGTCGTCACCGCTGAACACCGTCATGGGCGTGCCAGATCGCTAACTATATATATTCCGCCCGCGCCCGGATGTGCACAGGAACGTCAATCCGCGGACGCCTCCCGGGCGGCCGCCAAAAGGGACGCGATGGCCCCGGTCCGGTCGTCGGATCCGAACACGGCGGAGCCCGCGACCAGGATCCGGGCACCCGCCGCGACCACCGCGGGCGCGGTGGCCGGTGTGATGCCTCCGTCGACCTCGATGGGAACCTCCGTGCGCCCGGCGGCATCGAGGATCCGGCGCGCCTGTCGGATTTTCGGCAGCATCGACGGCAGGAACGGCTGGCCCCCGAAGCCGGGATTGACCGTCATGATGAGCACGAGATCGACCAGATCCGCCACGTGCGCCAGCGCATCCAGCCCCGTGCCCGGATTCACGGCGAGTCCCGCCATGACGCCGAGCGAACGGATCTGTTGCAACGCCCGATGGATGTGCGGCGTCGCCTCCAGGTGAACGGAGATGGAATTCGCGCCACAATCCGCGAAGGATTCGATGTGGGCCTCGGGCCGCTCCACCATCAAATGTACGTCGAGATGCGCGCGGGCATGACGGGCGAGTGACGCGACGACCGGTTGCCCCATGGTGATGTTGGGGACGAACCGCCCATCCATCACGTCGACATGAATCCAGGATGCCCCCGCGGCCAACACCGAGTCCACCTCCGAACCCAACCGGGCGAAATCCGCCGACAGGATGGAGGGCGCAATGGTGAGCGTCAATACCGTGCCGCCTCCTTCTCTCGCAACTCCCGCAACAATTCCAGATACGACGTGTACCGCTCGTTCGGGATCTCCCCGCGCGCGACCGCGTCGCGCACCGCGCACGACGCCTCGTCCGCGTGTTCGCAGCCGCGGTACGCACACCTCTGTGCAAAGTCGTGAAACTCCGGAAAGTAATCGCGCAGGGCCCGCGGCGCCAGGTCCAGCTCCAGCTGACTGAACCCGGGCGCGTCGACCACGTACGTCTGGCCTCCGAGATGAAACAGCTCAACGTGGCGGGTGGTGTGCCGCCCTCTGCCGATCTTTTCACTGACCTCGCCCATCTTGAGCCCGAGGTCCGGTGACAGGGCATTCCCGAGCGACGACTTGCCTGCGCCGGAGGGACCGACGAACACCGTCATGCGCCCCGAGATGGCCTGGCGCACCGCATCGATCCCGATGCCGAGCGGCGCCGCCGTCCGCAGCACCGGGTAGCCCGCGGCGACGTAGGGTGCCGCCAGGCGCAGGACCTCCTCGTCCGGGGCGAGATCGCACTTGGTCAGCGCGATGGTGGCGGCGAGGCCGGCCGCCGACACGGCCACCAGCGCCCGATCCAACAGATGCGGCTGAAAGGCCGGCGTCGCGACCGAGAACACGAGCAGGGCGTGATCGACATTCGCCACCGGAGGCCGCACGAGCTCCGTCCGCCGCGGCAGGACCTCCGTGATCACGCCCTCCGCCTGGCCCACCGGTTCATACTGCACGCGATCGCCGACGAGCACGCGGACGCCGCGTTTGCGGAACACGCCCCGCGCGCGGCATCGCCGCACCACCCCCGCGTCCGCGACGTCGAAAAACCCCGCGAGCGACCGGATCACCAGCCCCGTGCCCACACCGAACCCTCCTCTCGCCTCATCTCATGAGCCGTACGGGACGTTGTAGGTCTGCTCCAGGCGCCCGTCCTCATACACCTGGATCTGCCCCGGCGTATCCGGTGTGACCGTCACGCTGACCAGCCACTGCTTGGTGTCCTGAATGCGCTCATCCACCACCAGCTGGTGGGACGCCTGGGCGTCGGACTTGTAGATCTGCACATGCACCGGCTTGTTCTTCTTCGTCGTCACGGTCACCTGGAAGGTTTTGACCTGCTGCCCCTGTGCGGGCGGCGCCGTCCCCGCGCCGTTGTCCGGCACGGTGTTCAGTCCGCCCCCCGATTCGCCCGAGTTGTCCGCGACGTACAGGGTGATGGTCGATCCGACCGGCACCTGCGCGCCCTCGGTGTACGGCGTGATCTTGAACACCGTGCCGTCGGGCGCCGGGTACTGCATCCGCGTCACCTGGTAGTTGAGCTGCGCCGCGGCCAGGGCCTTCTTGGCGTCGTCGAGCGAAAGCGAGATCACGTGCGGCACCGTCGTCATCCCGGCCCCCTGACTCACCCGCAGGACCACCTTCGCGTCCGGCGCCACCATCGTCCCCTTCGGCGGATCGGTCGAAACCACCAACCCGGCTCCGTACTGGTCGCTCTGCACCGATTGCTGCGTGATGTTTCCGGCGGACAGCCCGAGGTTCTCCAGCTGCTGAACCGCCTCATCCGCCGGAACCCCGGACAGATCCGGCATCTGCACCTGTTGCGGACCTCGGCTCACCCACAGGGTGATGGCCCGGCCCGGCTTGACCTCCGTGTTGCCGGACGGATCCTGGTCGTACACAGTGCCCGCGGGGCTGGCGTTGACGCCCTGCTGTTCGTCGATTTGATTGAACCCCGCCTGATGCAGGATGGTCTCCGCCTGCGCCACCGTCTTGCCGCGGACATCCGGCACCTTGACGTTCGGGACCTGGATCAGGTCCATCACGATGTAGTACGCCGCCACCGCGCCGATGCAGACCACCACCAGAGCCACCCCGGTCCAGGCGAGGGCCCGCCACCAGCGCCTGGGCGTCGGGTTGTCCGCCGCGTCGTCGGGCGTCTCCAGGCCACCCCGCCCCGAGCCGACCACCGGCACCGCGATGGTGGCGTCGCTGACCTCGTCGGGCACCTGGAACTTCGGCACATTCGGGTGGATCAGCGCGTCCTCCAGGTCCTTTTTCACCGCGCGCATGTTCGGGTAGCGGTGCTCCGGCGCCTTGACCAGGCAGCGCAGGATGATGTTCTCGACACTCTGCGGCACCGCCGGGTTGATCTCCCGGGGATCCGTGAATTTGTCGCGCAGGTGCTTGAGCGCGACGCTGACCGGAGAATCCCCGGAGAACGGAAGCTGACGCGTCAACATCTCGTACATCACGACGCCGAGGGAGTAGATGTCGCTCTTGACGTCCGTCGCCGCCCCGCGCGCCTGCTCCGGCGAGAAGTAGTGCACCGAACCGAGCACGGAGTCCCCCTGGTGATGCGTGATGGTGTTGGTGGTGCTGGCGCGCGCGATGCCGAAGTCGGTGACCTTCACCTGCCCGTTTTTCGTCAACAGGATGTTGTGCGGCTTGATGTCGCGGTGGATGATGCCGTGATCGTGCGCGTGCTCCAGCGCGTCGCAGATCTGCATGGTGATGTCCAGCGCTTCCTTGACCGGCAGCGGCCCCCGCTCCCGGATCACCTCTTTCAGCGTCGGCCCGTCCACGTATTCCATCACGATGTAGTGCTGTCCGTCCTCGGTGATCCCGACATCGTACAGGTTGACGATGTTCGGATGGGACAGGCTGGCCGCCGACTGCGCCTCGCGGCGGAATCGGCGCACGAACTCCTCGTCCCCCGCGAACTGCGTGCGCAGCATCTTCACCGCGACCTGCCGGCCCAGCCAAGTGTCGATCGCGCGGTACACCACGGCCATGCCGCCGCCGCCAATTTCCTCCTGCAGGTCGTACCGTCCGCCGAGCAAGCGGCTCACGCGGTTTCACGCTCCTCTCGGTGGACCAGCAGTGCCACGGTGATGTTGTCCGACCCCCCGCGCGCCAGGGCCAGTCCAATCAGTTCATCCGCCGCCCGCTCCACGTCCGCCTGCACCCTGGCTCCCCGCAGGCGCAGCAGGCTCGCCCTCAGCTCGGCCGGCTGCACCAGGTTCGACAGCCCGTCGGTGCACAGCAACAACACGTCCCCGTCCGCCAAGGGCCGGACGGACACGTCCGGATCGGCCAGTTCGGCCGTCCCGAGCGATCTCGTCACGATGTGGCGCTGCGGGTGATGCAGCGCCTCCTCCTCCGTGAGCTGGCCGCGCCGAACCAGCTCGGCCACCAGAGAGTGATCATCGGTGACCTGGGCCAACTCGCCGTCGTGCAACACGTAGGCCCGGCTGTCCCCGACGTGCGCGAGACACACGCGCCCGTCGTGCACCAGTGCGGCGACCAGGGTCGTCCCCATCCCCACGTACTCCGCGCTGTTGCGGCTCGCCTCCCACACCCGGTGGTTCGCGGCCTGGACGGCGTCGCGCAGGACCTGCTCCGGCTCCACCGCGGCCCCCGCGCTGCGGCAGGCCTCGGCGACGAACTCCGAGACCGTCTCCGCGGCGAGTTTGCTCGCCACCTCGCCGGCCTGTGCGCCCCCCATCCCGTCCGCGATGACCACCAGACACACGGGTGGCACGTCCGTGCGCACCACGTACGTGTCCTGGTTGTTGGGACGGACCAATCCGACATGCGTCCTGGCTGCTAACAGCATCTGCTCCTCACCCTTCCATCGGGCCAAGCCCGCGCGGGAACGGCCGCGGCCTACGGCCGTCTGCCCGCGTGCTCCGCCCGCAGTTGGCCGCACGCGGCCGCGATGTCGTGCCCCATCTCCCGGCGCACCGTCGCGTTCACCCCGAGGGCCCGAAGTTCCTTGAGGAACGCCTGGATCTGCTCCTTCGGGGTGCGTTGGTAATTCCGCTCCGGCACGTAGTTGACCGGAATGAGATTCACGTGGCACGGGAGCCCGCGCAACAGGTCGGCCAGCTTGCGGGCGTCCTCCAGGGAGTCGTTCTTGCCGCCGATGAGGGCGTACTCGAACGAGATCCGCTTCCCCGTCTTCCTATGATAATAATGGCAAGCTTCCATCAGCTTCGCAATTGGATACGCCTTGTTGACCGGCATCATCGACGAACGAAGCTCATCGGTCGGGGCGTGCAGGGACACCGCCAGCGTGATGGGGCGCCCTTCGTCCGCCAGTCGGATGATCCCAGGGACCAGACCGACCGTGGAGATGGTGATGTGCCGTTGGCCGATGTTGAGCCCGTCCGGATGATTGATGATGTCGATGAACTTCATCGCGGCGTCGTAGTTGTCCATCGGCTCGCCCGATCCCATCAGGACCACCGAGGACACCCGTTCGGCCGTCTCATCGAGCAGCCGCTGGCTGTACATCAGCTGCTCCACCATCTCGCCGGCCGTCATCTGACGGATCATTCCGCCCAACGTCGAGGCGCAGAACGTGCACCCCATCTTGCAGCCCACCTGAGTCGACACACAGACGCTGTTGCCGTAGTCGTGGCGCATCAAGACCGTCTCCACCGTCACCGCGTCCGGCCACCCGAGCAAAAATTTCACCGTTCCGTCGATCCGCGAGGTCTGCCGGGTGACCTCCCGCGACGTGCGGATGGCACCATCCGCCGCCAGGCGCTCGCGAAACGCCTTCGGCAGGTTGGTCATCTGATGCACGGAGTCCGCCCGGCGTTGGTACAGCCATTGGTACACCTGCTTGGCCCGGTACCGGGGCTGGCCCAGCTCGGCAAACCACGCCTCCATCTCGTCCATGCGCATATCGTACAGATGGCGCACACCCATTCCCTCCTCACGCCCGCTCTCGTGTCGGTCCGCGCGGTCTCACACCTGTCGGCGCAGCCGCGCCATGAAAAACCCGTCCGTTCCAAAGGCGTCGGGCGTCACCCACGCCCCCGGCCCCTCCCCTGCCACGCGCTCGGCCACCGCGGGCGGCAGATGGGGACGGACGTCCTCCACCTGAAGTGTGCCCTTTGCGCCCTCGAGCACCGACGCAATCACCCGGTCGTTCTCGGCCCGGGTGAGCGTGCACGTCGCGTAGACAATCACGCCGCCCGGGCGCACCAGCGCCGCCGCGGCGTTGAGCAACTCTCGCTGCAGCCCTGCCAGCGCCGCCACGTCCTTGGGTTCCCGCCGCCACCGAATGTCGGGACGGCGCCGAAGCACCCCCAGTCCACTGCACGGCGCATCCAGGAGCACCGCGTCGAACCGGTCACGCAGGTCCGGGCGCTCCGGCAGCGCGCGCGCGTCCGCCAGGAGGACCTCCACCCGCTGTTCCACTCCGAGTCGCCCTGCGGCATCTTTGAGCAACCGCAGCTTGTGCGCGTGGATGTCGCACGCCACCACGCGGCCCCCTGCCGGCAGCCGTTCCGCAATCTGGGTCGTCTTCGTCCCGAGGCCCGCGCACAGGTCCAACACCGCTTCGCATCTCTCCGGCGCCAGAAGCGGCGCAATCAACATCGACGCCTCGTCCTGCACGGTGACGAGCCCCTCGCGAAACTCGGGCCACTGCTCGACATCGCCCCCGCGCGAAAGCCGGATGCCCCACGGGGAGACCGCGGACGCCGACGCGTCCAGCCCCCTTGTGCGAAGCGATTCAAGCATCGCCTCCCGCGTCGTCCGCGCGGCATTGACGCGCAGCGCCAGCGCCGGGGACTGGTTGCACGCCCGGAGCACCGCCTCCGTCCGCTCCCGTCCGAGGGCATCCGCCAGGGTGCGCACCACCCACGTCGGGTAGGAATACCGGATCCCCGCGCCGTCCTCCCACGAGTCCGCCTGCTCCGCCGCGGCCTCCAGGCGGTCCGCCGGCGGCCGCCCGTCCCGGGTGTAGGCGCGCAACACCGCGTTGACGAACCCCGCCGCCCGCGGCGCGTACCGCTTGCACAACCGCACCGCGTCGTCAATCGCGGCGTACGCCGGCACCCGCGAGAGATACGCGAGCTGGTACACGGTCATCCGCAACAGCGTCCTGACCCGCGCGTCCATCTCTGTCAGCGGCCGCCGGCAGTGCGGCGCCACCAGGGCGTCCAACGACCGCCGGCGTTGCATGGTGCCGTACACCAGTTCGGTGCAAAGGGCCTTGTCGCGCGGATCGAGCTTGTTGTTGCGGAGCGCCTTTTGCAGGGCGAGGTTCGCGTATGTGCCGTTCTGTTCCACGTCGAGCAACACCTCGAGGGCGATGGACCGGGCCCGCGCCGTCATCCGTCCGACCGCCCCGAACCCTCAGGGACGTCCCCGGGGGATGCGCCACCCAGCGCCGGCGGCCCATCGACGGGCGCCGTCGCGTCAAATCGCACCACGTCCCGGTGCAACCCTCGCCACCAATCCTCCGCGGGCATCCGTCGCCGGCCCTCCGGCTGAACCTCGTCCAACACCAGCCAGCCGTCGGCACA